>DRSQ01000037.1 GCA_011372505.1 Chlorobaculum parvum
ACGCCATGAATCGCCTGAACCTCTCGGCCAGAGCGCATGACCGAATCCTCAAGGTGAGCCGAACTATCGCTGATCTGGAAGGATCGGAACAGATTGAAATGAAGCATCTGGTGCAGGGCATCCAGTACCGCAGCCTTGATCGGGAGTTCTGGAGTTTCTGAGGAAAAGTGGGGTCAGATCAGACTGAAAAAAATGTTCAGGATTAGCTCACCATTGCACGGGCGATTCGCGAACCACCCGCGCAAGTGAATTCAACGATCAATTCATCTCAACCCCAAACGGCTGTATTGCAAGCACTTGAGACGCTTCGGTGCGGAGCAGGAGTCGAACGGTTTCCGTACAGGGAAACTGTGATGCGGGAAGCAATCGGGCAAGTGATCGGCCGAACAAATGGTCGGACATAGCCGTAACTGCCTGTACTGCATCTCCATGAAAAAAACGTTCGATCCAGGTTTTGCGGACAGGCAGGTAGAGCAGCTCCGGCTTTACTCCCTTTTTCAGCTTGGCAAGTCGGCTCGCCTCCTGCACAGCATCATGGAGGCCTCCGATCTCGTCAACGAGACCGACCTCCACTGCCCGCTTGCCACTCCAGACTCGTCCGCCTGCAACAGCTTCGACCTGCTCGGCAGTCAGATGCCGGCTTTTAGCGACCTTGCCGGTGAAGTCCTCATAAATGTGGCCGGTGGTTTCGAAAAATTTTCTGAAGGCGGCATCATCGAAGGGCTTGAACGGCGTGTAGGCGTCGGCGAAGCGTCCGCGCGTCAGCACTTCGCGGTGGATGCCGGTTTTTTCGAGCAAGCCGCTGAAGTCGGGCTTGAGGGCGAACACGCCAATGGAGCCGGTCACAGTCAGCGGCTGGACGTAGATTTTGTTGGCGGCAAGAGCGACCATGTAGCCTCCCGAAGCCGCGCTGCCTGACATCGAAGCAACCAGCGGTTTTTTCTGTGCGACCTCCTCAAGCAGTTCGAGCATCGACGATGCGGCAAGCGCCTCACCACCCGGGCTGTCAATCCTTAGCACGATAGCCTTGACCTTTGAATCATCAAGTGCAACATCAACCGCCCGCCGAACCGATGCGACGTCGGTCTCTTCGCCATCCCCCATGCCCGCAATGCTGTCACCAACAATCAGGCCATTGATGGTAATAACAGCGATGCGATTGCCCGTGGCATGAGGCTTCAGGTCGCCGGTGGAGGAAAGGTAGCTCCCGGCGTTGACCACCAGCTCATCGAAAGGCTTGCCGAAGCGTTTCCGATACTCCTTTTCAAGCTGCCGGATGGAGAGCACGCGATCGATCAGCTTCCGCTCAAGCGCCTGCTCGGGAGTCAGAACGGCCAGCGAGTCGATCACCTTCCGGAACGCTTCCCTGCCGATATGCCGCCGCCGGGCGACCTGGTCAAGATAGTTGGCCCACGAATCGTCGAGCAAGGTGTTCAGCTCTTCGAGGCTTTCCGTGCTTGGCGAGTTCCTGGTATAGGGCTCGATGGCGCTCTTGTACTTTTTCCACTGCGCAGCCTGAAAGCCGATACCAAGCTTTTTGAGCGGCTCGGCAAAGAAGAAGAGTTCGGCCTTAAAGCCATCGAGCTGCATCCACGAATTTTTCTGCACGATAATCGAATCGCAGGCGACGGCCAGCAGGTAGTCCTTGTCAGCCGGTGTGCGCAGCAGTGCGGTCACCGTTTTCCCCGATTTCCGAAGAGCATCGATCGAACTGCTTAGTTCCTGGATTTTCGCCGGAGAGGTGCTGAGCCCGTTGATGTCGAGCAGGACGGACTCGACCCGCTTGTCGCTCCGTGCCCGGTCGAGAACGGTCATCAAGGCTTCGAGCGAAAGCGGCTCAGCTCTCTGGCCGAATGAAAAAAGCCCCGAGTCTGGCGAACGTTCTTCGATCTGCCCCTTCACGGGCACCCTGAGCACGAATCGCTCGGGTAGCTTGTCGCTCCAGGAGCTTGCCAGCCAGACACCGCCAACAAGAAGCACAAACAACACGGTCACCGTCAGGCATCCGGTGAGCAAACAGCCCCGTTTTTTGGGTTTTGCGTCAGTCATAATTTCATGGATGAATCACTGGTAAAGCAGACAGCTCACCCGATGCGATGAGTCATCATTCAATGGTAACAGCTCAGGCTCGCGCCGCCGGCATTTGTCCATCGCCACAGGGCAGCGGGGATGAAAACTGCACCCATCGGGAATCGAAAGCGGGCCGGGAAGGTCACCTTTCAGGACGATGCGTTCGTGCTTGCGGTCGAGCTCGGGCATCGGAATGGCCGAGAGCAGCGCCTGCGTGTAGGGGTGCTTCGGGTTCGCATACAGCGTTACGGCGTCGGCAATTTCGACGATGCGACCGAGGTACATCACCGCGACGCGATCTGAAATGTACTCGACCACCGAAAGATCGTGCGCGATGAAAAGGTAGGTCAACCCCAAGTCGCGCTGCAAATCCTTGAGCAGGTTAATGATCTGCGACTGAATCGATACATCGAGCGCCGAGACAGGCTCGTCGCAGATGATGAACGAAGGGTTGACCGCCAACGCTCTGGCGATGCCGACGCGCTGGCGCTGGCCGCCGGAAAACTCGTGCGGGTAGCGGCTGGCATAGTCGCGGTTCAGGCCAACCCGGTCGAGCAACTCGTCGATCTTCTGCGAGGTGACTTTTGAGCCTTTGGTAATGCCATGCACCTTGAGCACCTCACCGAGCATCTGCCCCACCGTCAGGCGCGGATTGAGCGAACCGAACGGGTCCTGAAAGATCATCTGCATCTCTTTGCGAAGCGGCCGAAACTCTTTGGTACCGAGTTCGGCAATGTCGCGCCCACAGAAGACGATCCTGCTCCCTTTCGAAGGCTGCACCAGGCGCACGATAGCCCGGCCGAGGGTGGTTTTGCCGCAGCCCGATTCGCCCACCAGCCCGAGGGTTTCCCCCTTCAACACCTCGAACGACACGCCGTTGACCGCCTTGGCCACCTGCTTGCCGCCGGACAATCCGGAGCTTCTGACCGGAAAATGAACTTTCAGTCCGCTGACCGACAGAATCTGTTCACGCTGCATGGGGTTCGGCTCAATCTGTTTGTCATATTTTTTGCTATAATAAGCAGTAATAATAGACAATAAAGTACCAGCTTGCCAAAAATAGCGGCACACGTAACGAGACTCCAACACTCCGGGCAACGACGTTGAACACACGAGACGATCATAAAGGCACCCTCTACGTGGTCGCCACGCCGCTCGGAAATCTCGACGACATGACTTACCGGGCGGTCAACACGCTCCGCGACGCGGGCGCAATCGCTTGCGAAGACACCCGCCGCACCTCGATTCTGCTCAAACATTTCGGCATTCCGCACAAAAAGCTGCTCAGCTACCACAGCTTCAATGAGGAACGAGCCGTGCAGCAAATGACGGCTCTGCTCGACGAGAGAACCGACGTCGCGCTCGTAACTGACGCGGGCACACCCGGCATCAGCGATCCCGGCTACACCATGGCGAGCGCCGCACACGCCGGCGGGTTCACCATCGTGCCAATTCCGGGCGCGAGCGCGCTGACGGCAGCGCTGTCGGTCTGCCCGCTGCCGATCAGCAGCTTCTATTTCGCCGGATTCCTGCCCCACAAAAAGGGACGCAAAACCCGCCTCGAATTTATCGCCGCGCTGCAAAGTACGGTAGTACTTTACGAATCGCCGCACAGGATCGGCCGTCTCTTCGGTGAAGTAAATACCTACATGCCAGGCGCAACGCTTTTCGTCGCCCGCGAGCTCACCAAGATTCACGAGGAGTTCGTCACCGGAACGGCAGACGAGCTGATCGAACACTTCGCCAACAAGAAAGTCCGGGGCGAGTTCGTTGTCGTCGTCCATCCCGCAGACAAATCAAAGGGCACCTCGAAAAAATGTCATGAGCGACCCGAGTGCAAGGCAGACAAAGCGCAGAAACCGGAGTGTACACACAGTACATAAGGATTTCGAGCACCGACCAACGCAGTGATCGGAACGCGCAATAAGTTTTTAGTGGTGCAAAAAAAACAGAAAGAGTACGATGCAAATCATCACTGATCCGGCTGAAATGCAGGCAATCGCCGAAAAGCTGCGCCTCCAGCACCAGTACATCGGCGTCGTTATGACGATGGGCGCGCTGCACGAGGGGCACCTGAGTCTAGTGAAGCTCGCCAAGGAGAAGGCAGGAACGGTCATCATGACCCTGTTCGTCAACCCGACACAGTTCGGCCCCGGCGAAGATTTCCACCGCTACCCGCGGCCGTTCGAGAAGGATGTCGCCCTTGCCCGCTCGGCAGGCATCGACTACCTCTTCGCGCCTGCGACTGAGGCTATGTACCCCGAGGGATACTCGACCAGCATCGATCCCGGCCCTGTTGCCACACGCTTCGAAGGCGCTTCACGTCCGGGCCACTTCGGCGGCATGGCCACGGTAGTGATCAAGCTGCTCGGCATCACCCGGCCGCACCTGGCCGTGTTCGGCGAGAAAGACGCCCAGCAACTCGCCATCATCCGACGCGTGGTTTTGGATATGAACATCGGCACGACGATTCTCGGGGTTCCGATCGCCCGCGAAAGCGACGGCCTGGCCACCAGTTCGCGAAATATCTACCTCAGCTCTGACGAACGCCAGCAGGCCTCCGTACTCTACCGCGCCATCCGGTACGCCGGAGAGCAGATCGAACAGGACCGAGCCGATCTCGAAGCGATCGCGGCGGAAGCCGAAGAGCTCGTGCTCTCCGAAAAGGACACCCAGCCCGATTACCTCTGCTTTGTCGACGACGCCACCTTCGAGAGAGCCGCCAAAGCCGTTTCAGGCAAAAACTATCGGCTCATCATGGCCGTGCGCATCGGCCCGATCCGACTGATCGACAACTGGAGTTTCAAGTATTCTTGACCAATTTCCGAAAATGAAGGAAGTTGAGCTGCAGCGTCGCTGATACTGGAGGGGAAAAAATTTATATTATATTCTTAATCTTGTAGAATTTAAGCCGGCTTCGATCGCAACCGGCATTCGGGCTTCTGGCAATTCCAGCAGCAAGGCATCGTCTGAAGCCCTATTTGACATAAGGTTTATCACTATTAACTACAATAGAGTTACATGTTTATCAAAAAAGAAATCGATCTTGGACAGGGTAAGGTAATCACGATCGAAACCGGCAAAATGGCCAAACAGGCTGACGGCTCGGCCGTCGTCAGACTTAACGACACCATGGTACTCGCCACAGTGGTATCGAGCAAAACCCCTCCCCCGCCAAGCCAGGACTTCTTCCCGCTCCAGGTCGAGTACCGCGAGAAATATTCTGCAGCCGGCAAGTTCCCCGGCGGCTTCTTCAAACGCGAAGGCCGTCCTTCCGAAAAAGAGATTCTTTCCGCCCGTCTGATCGACCGCGCCTTGCGCCCGCTCTTCCCTGACGGCTACTATCAGGAGACTCAGATCATCATCTCGGTCATCTCATCCGATACAATCAACGACGCCGACGTGCTTGGTGGCATTGCCGCTTCAGCAGCCATCATGGTCTCCGACATTCCTTTCGCCAATCCGATGTCGGAAGTACGCGTCGGCAGGATCAATGGCCAGTTCATCGTCAATCCCGACACCGAAGAGCTGCGGCGCAGTGACCTCGACATCTGCATCGGCGGCACCGAAGACACCATCTGCATGCTCGAAGGCGAAATGCAGGAGATATCCGAAGCCGAGATGCTTGACGCCATCAAATTCGGGCACGAAGCGATCAAAAAACTCTGTGCCTTCCAGAAGGAGATCGCCGCCGAGGTCGCCAAACCGAAGCGTGCGTTTGCACCCACCGTCGCTCCCGACGAGCTGGCTACATTCATCGAAGAAAACTGCGCAGCTAACCTGAAAGAGCTGGCTTACAAGCCGCTGGCAAAAGAGGAACGTTCCGACAGGACCAAGGCAATCTACAAGGAAACCATCGCCAAAACGCTGGAACACTTCAGCAGCATTACCCGGGAAGAGGTCGAAGCCAATCCCGAAAAGGCACTTTGCCTGAGCGAACACATGATCGACGAGTGCATCCACGACGTCGAAAAGAAGGTGATGCGCCACATGATTCTCGATGACAGCAAACGTCTCGATGGCCGCACGCTCAACGAGGTTCGCCCGATCAGCATCGAGCTCGGCCTCATTCCGAGAGCTCACGGTTCAGCGCTCTTCACCCGCGGTGAAACCCAAGCGCTCGTCACGCTCACGCTCGGCACCAAGAAGGATGCCCAGTCGGTCGATACGCTCACCGACGACGCCGACAAGCGCTTCATGCTGCACTACAACTTCCCGCCCTTCTCGGTCGGCGAAACCGGCAGGGTCGGCGGCACCGGACGGCGTGAAATCGGCCACGGCAACCTTGCCGAGCGAGCCATCAAAATGGTGATGCCGCCGGAAGCGGAATTCCCTTATACGGTGCGCCTCGTATCGGATATTCTCGAATCGAACGGCTCTTCCTCGATGGCTTCGGTCTGTGGCGGCACGCTGGCTGCGATGGACGGCGGCATTCCGCTCAAAAAGCCGGTTTCCGGTATCGCGATGGGACTTATCAAGGAGGGTGATCGCTACGCTGTGCTCTCCGACATTCTCGGCAACGAGGATCATCTCGGCGACATGGACTTCAAGGTGGCCGGCACCAGCAACGGTATCACCGCCTGCCAGATGGACATCAAAATCGACGGCTTGGACTACCACATCCTCGAAACCGCCCTCGAACAGGCGCGCGAGGGCCGCATGCACATTCTCAACATCATGACCGAGGCCATTCCGGAAGCCCGCGAAGACATCGGCAGGTATGCACCGCGCCTCACCACCATCCAGATTCCGGTGGACGCCATCGGCATGGTGATTGGCAAGGGCGGCGAAACCATCCGCAGCATCACCGAAGAGACCGGCGCGGAGATCAACATCGACGACGACGGCACGGTCACCATCGCCTGCTCCAGCCCCGAAGCCACCAAGGCGGCGGTCGAAACCATCAAGACCCTCGTCTCCAAGCCGGAGGTCGGTACGATCTATATGGGCAAGGTTCGCGACATCCGCGACGAGCTTGGCGCGTTCGTCGAGTTCCTGCCGAAGACCGACGGTCTGGTGCACATCTCGGAGATTGCGCGCGAGCGAATCGCCAAGGTGAGCGACGTGCTCAAACCGGGCGAGCGGGTCAAGGTCAAGCTGATCGACATCCGCAAGGATCCGCGCACCGGCAAGACCAAATTCGCGCTGTCGATCAAGGCGTTGCTCGATGAAAAACAGCCTGCCGACACCAACGGTTCGCCGAAAGCCCCACGGGACTGAGCACAGCATCACCGAACTTGAAACAAAAGGCAGTGAAGGATTTCCCCTCACTGCCTTTTTTCATTTCCAGCGCAGGATTATCTTCCCTGCACTAACATTGAAATTCGAGCATCACAGATCGTACCGAAAAATCATGAAATACGACTTTTTAGCACTGGAAAAAAAGTGGCAGGCCCGCTGGGCGGATGAACAGACTTTCGCCTCCTCCGCCGACCAGGAGAAGCCAAAATATTACGTGCTCGACATGTTCCCATACCCGAGCGGTTCGGGGCTGCATGTCGGCCACCTCGAAGGCTATACGGCCACCGACATCATGGCGCGCTACAAGCGCTGCCAAGGCCACAACGTGCTGCACCCGATGGGATGGGACGCCTTCGGCCTGCCCGCCGAGCAGTTTGCCATCAAGACCGGCACCCACCCGCGCCTGACCACCGAAAAGAACATCGCGAGCTTCCGCGAGACCCTCAAAAGCATGGGCTTCTCCTACGACTGGAGCCGCGAGGTCAACACCACCGACCCGAACTATGTCAAGTGGACACAGTGGATTTTCCTCAAACTCTACGAAAAAGGGCTGGCCTACATCTCGGAAGTCAATGTCAACTGGTGCGAGGAGCTGAAGGTTGTGCTGGCCAACGAGGAGGTGGACGAGAAGATCGGCGACGGCTATACCGTCGTGCGCCGCCCGCTGCGCCAGTGGGTGCTGAAGATCACCGCCTACGCCGAGCGGCTACTGGAGGATCTGGACGAGGTTGACTGGCCGGAGAACGTCAAGCAGATGCAGCGCAACTGGATCGGGCGCTCCGAGGGTGTCGAAATCGACTTCGAGCTGCGCTGCCACCGCACCAACCTGCGCGTCTACACCACCCGTCCCGATACGCTCTTTGGCGCGACCTACCTGGTCATTTCGCCGGAGCATCCGATGGCTGAAAAGCTCGCCATCGCCCAGCAGCTCGTCGAGGTCAAAAAATATATCGAGCAGGCCAAACTCAAAACCGAGCTGGAACGCACCGGGTTGCAGAAAGAGAAAACCGGCGTCTTCACCGGCTCCTACGCGATCAATCCGGCCAACGGTGAGGCGCTGCCGGTCTGGATTTCGGACTTCGTGCTCACCAGCTACGGCACCGGCGCGATCATGAGCGTCCCGGCGCACGACAGCCGCGACTGGGAGTTCGCAAAGAAGTTCAACCTGCCGATCCGCGAGGTCATCAAAAGCCCGCACGACGTGCAGGAGGAGGTGTTCGACGGCAAGAAGAACGTTTGCGTGAACTCCTCGAACGACGAAATTTCCATCGACGGCCTCGACTTCAAGACCGCCTTCGACCGCATGGCAACGTGGCTAGAGTCGAAAGGCAAGGGCAAGCGCAAGGTCAACTACAAGCTGCGCGACTGGGTCTTCAGCCGCCAGCGCTACTGGGGCGAACCGATCCCGATCAAACATTACGAGGATGGCACGATGCGCCCGGAGACCAGCCTGCCGCTCACGCTGCCGGAGGTCGAGGCCTACCAGCCCAGCTCGACCGGCGAATCGCCGCTGGCCAACATCGAAAGCTGGCTCTACGGAGAGGACGAACACGGCAAGTTCCGCCGCGAAACCAACACCATGCCGCAATGGGCCGGAAGCTGCTGGTACTACCTGCGCTTCATCGACCCGCAGAACAGCGACTCGCTCGTCGATCCGTCGCGCGAGCAGTACTGGATGAACGTCGATCTCTACATCGGTGGCGCGGAACACGCAGTGCTGCACCTGCTCTACTCGCGCTTCTGGCACAAGGTGCTCTACGACCTCGGCGTGGTCAGCACCAGAGAGCCGTTCCAGAGCCTCTTCAACCAGGGCATGATTCTCGGCGAGGACAACGAAAAGATGTCCAAGTCGCGCGGCAACGTCATCCCCGCCGACCACGTGCTGAGCGCCTACGGCGCGGACGCGGTGCGGCTTTACGAGATGTTCCTCGGCCCGCTCGAACAGGTCAAGCCCTGGAACACCCACGGCATCGAGGGCATCAGCCGCTTCCTGAACAAGGTGTGGCGACTGGTCTGGGATGAGAACGGCGAGACGCAGAAAGCCACCGACGACAAGCCGTCCGAAGTGGTGCTCAAGCGGATGCACAAAGCGATCAAAAAGGTGACCGAAGATAGCGAGCAGCTCAAGTTCAACACCGCTATCTCGGAGATGATGGTAATGGTCAACGAGCTCACCAAGGCCGGATGCTCCAGCCGCGAGACGACCGAAACCCTGCTCGTGCTGCTTTCACCCTTCGCGCCGCACATCACCGAAGAGCTGTGGCAGACACTCGGTCACGCCGAATCGATCAGCGGAGCCGCCTGGCCGGTCTTCGACGCGAAGCTTGCGGCGGACGACGTGCTCACCATCGCCGTGCAGGTCAACGGCAAGCTGCGGGGCACTTTCGAGGCTCCGGCGGATTGCTCAAAAGAGGAGATGATTGAGGCCGCTCGAAAGGTCGAGAGCGTCGCGAAGTTCCTCGAAGGCCAGCAGATCGTCAAAGAGATCGCCGTGCCGAAAAAGCTGGTGAACTTCGCCGTCAAGCCGCAACAATGACAACAACGTGATGAGATGAGGTTCTTGGTATGATCTGTTTTTTTTTCTGTAAATTTTTGATCACGATAAACAAGGAGTTCGGCAGGCTCCTTACCAAACGCCGACCAAACCGTCGGCGCTCTCTCAAGAAGCAGCAGACATTTTCTTCAATACAAAACCGTATTACCAATGGCTACTGAGCAAACGAAAGGCCAGTCCTCTGAATCGATCAGTTCGGTTCTCTCCGAGCGGAGGAAGTTTCCACCGCCGGAAGCGTTCTCATCCACGGCGCACATTTCGAGCATGGAGCAATACGAAAAACTCTATGCCGATGCAGCCGCAAATCCCGACAAGTACTGGGGCGATCTGGCGGAACAGTTCCACTGGTTCAAGAAATGGGACTCGGTGCTCGAATGGAATGCTCCGTATGCCAAATGGTTCAATGGCGGCACGACCAACATCGCCTACAACTGCCTCGACGTGCACGTCAACAGCTGGCGCAAAAACAAGGCAGCCATCATGTGGGAAGGCGAAGAGGGCAACGAGCGCATCCTCACCTACGGCGAACTGCACCGCCAGGTCAGCAAATTCGCCAACGTTCTGAAGATCGCCGGTATCAAACCGGGTGACAAAGTGGCTATTTACATGGGCATGGTACCTGAACTGGTCATCGCCGTGCTCGCCTGCGCTCGTGTGGGCGCGGTGCACAACGTGATCTTTGCCGGCTTCTCGGCGCACTCCATCACCGAGCGCGTCAATGACTCCCGCGCCAAACTGGTCATCTGCTCCGACGGCACCCGCCGCCGTGGTGGCACCATCAACCTCAAGAACATCGTTGACGAAGCGATCGTCAACACCCCCTCGGTCAAAAACGTCATCGTCCTCAAAGTAACCGGCGAAGATATCCACATGCACGACGGCATGGATCACTGGTGGCACGACCTGATGGGTCTGGCGATGGACGAGTGCGAACCGGCAGAGGTTGATTCCGAGCATCCGCTCTTTTTGCTCTACACCAGCGGCTCGACCGGCAAACCGAAAGGCATCCTGCACACCACCGCCGGATACATGGTGCACGCCGCCAGCTCGTTCAAGTATGTGTTTGACATCAAGGACGAGGATATCTACTTCTGCACCGCCGACATCGGCTGGATCACTGGCCACACCTACATGATCTACGGCCCGCTGCTCAACGGCGCAACCGTCTTCATGTACGAAGGCGCACCGAACTACCCGCAGTGGGATCGCTTCTGGGACATCATCAACCGCCACAAGATCACCATTCTCTACACCGCACCGACCGCCATCCGCGCCTTCATCCGCGCCGGCAACGAGTGGGTCACCAAGCACGACCTCAGCTCGCTCCGCCTGCTCGGCACGGTCGGCGAACCGATCAACCCCGAAGCGTGGATGTGGTACCACAAATATGTCGGACAGGAAAAATGCCCGATCGTGGACACTTGGTGGCAGACCGAAACCGGCGGCATCATGGTCTCCCCGATGCCTGGCGCAACCCCGACCAAACCCGGCACGGCAACCCGCCCGCTGCCCGGCATCATGGTCGATGTCGTGCGCAAGGACGGCACCCCGTGCGAAGCCAACGAAGGCGGCTACCTGGTGGTCAAACACCCGTGGCCCTCGATGCTCCGTACCATCTACGGCGACAACGAACGCTACGAGCAGACCTACTGGTCGGAATTCCCAGGCATCTACTTCACCGGCGACGGCGCCCGCAAAGACGATGATGGCTACATCTGGATCATGGGTCGCGTCGATGACGTGGTCAACGTCTCCGGCCACCGCCTCGGTACCAGCGAGGTCGAGAGCGCTCTCGTCTCGCACGAAGCGGTTGCAGAAGCCGCCGTGGTCAGCCGTCCGGACGACATCAAGGGCAACGCGCTGGTCGCATTCGTGACGCTGAAAGACGGCTACGAAGGTGATGCCAAACTGCGCGACTCGCTCGGCAAGCACGTTGCCAAGGAGATCGGCGCCATCGCCAAGCCGGATGAAATCCGCTGGGCCAAAGGGCTGCCGAAGACCCGCAGCGGCAAAATCATGCGCCGCCTGCTTCGCGAGCTCGCCACCTCCAACGAGATCAAAGGCGACGTCACCACCCTCGAAGACCTCGGCGTCATCGAGAACCTCCGCGAACAGGAAGACGAAGGCTGAGCAATCAGCGATATCAAACAAAAAAGCCCCGGCAAGCCGGGGCTTTTTTGTTTCCAAAAAGACAATCGCCCTTTACTCTTTATCCTCTTTCGCGTTCTGCTCTTCTGGAACACAGGGATGGGCTGGCTGGTCGCCGTGGCACTGCTTGATGGTTTCGGGCGAGCATTTCTCGGGGGTGCCTTTCAACATTTCTGGCTTCTGGCAGCAGCAGGATTTTTCTTCGCTCATGATTTAACTCCGGTTGGATTGATGATGCTTTCACTCATTTTCATTCGTGACGCCGAGCAACGCTGACGCAATCCCGTTCCATTCGGCAAGCACGTCCCGATCCACGCGGTAATGCACCGAATAACCGCGCCGTTCGGGCAGCACAACTTCCGCGTCACGCAAAACCCGGAGATGCTGCGAAACCGCCGCCGGGGTGATGTCAAGCGCTTTGGCCAGCGCATTGACGCACAACGACCGCTCCTTCAGCAGCTCGACGATCCGAACTCTGGAACCAACGGAAAGCACCTTGAACATCCGGGCTATCTCTTCAGCGTTACTCATCAAGCCAATCTAATTAAGTGAGCGCGCAAATACTAAAACATTTTCAAACAGGCTCAGGCCTCGCTC
>DRSQ01000038.1 GCA_011372505.1 Chlorobaculum parvum
GATTGATCGCATAAGCTCAAGGTTTAGCTTCGACGCCTTTTTTGGCTGGTAATACAGCCCTGAACGGTGGATCGAGAGCAAATCGCATTGCCGTGTCATGCTGAGTTCTGGATGTTCTTTCTCAACCATAGATCGTCTTTCAGACAGGGATTTTACGACTGCAATTTTTTTTTGAGCCAGTCGACTTCAACCTTCAGCTGATCTATGGTCTTATAGAGTTGCTCGGCTTCTTGCTCGTGATCCTGCTCGGCTTTCTGAGCCTTATCGCCTTTTGAGAATACATCGGGAGCTTTTTCCAGAAACTCCCGTTTCCACTGGGTAATCTGATTTGGATGGATCTCGTGTTTCTGGGCGAGCTCTGTCAGGGTAAGACGCTCGCTGAGGACTTCAAGGACGACCTTGGTTTTGAATTCTGCGCTGAATTTCCGGCGGGTTCGTTTCATGATGACTGCTGGTTTTGTTGTTTGTTGCCAATTTAACCAGCTGTCCTGTTTTTGGGGAGTGGCTCACCGACGCTTTTCGGAATACCTCTCTATGATCCGCGACCCGTTGCAATTGTCCCGTAACCCAAACCGCAGGCGTCTCCCCCTGACGTTGAGCTGTCGAGATTTTTGATGACAAACACAATGCCATCGGCGCTTCCCTGGCCCGTTGCTGTGCCGGAAAACTGAAAGCTGAACATTTACAACAGAACATACATGCCATATGCATCAAATAAAAAATTCGCACACATTAAATACACTCAACTGAATTGAATAGTCATATATAGCTCATCCGTCCACGAGAAAGAGATTTCGCCGAGCAATCGACGTATAAAAGCCAAAAAGCCTCGTGCGCGTTGTGGTACGCAAGAGGCTCGACCAGGGAAAGGCTGAGCGGAAAGAACGATGACGACAAACGAAAAAAGCCTGCTTTGCAACAGGCTTTTTTTTGGACGGATTTCAGGGTGTCGGACTCACCCGATCTTCTCCGCACCGGAAATAATGGCAGCTACCAGCTCGTCGATGGTATCGTCATCCATCAGCACGGGGATGTTCAGGCAGATGCTGCTCTGGAGGAGCTGACCGGTTCTGGGCCACAGCTCTTCGAGGTTCGCGTCGCGATAGCGGTCGTAGGCCTTGAGCAGGTGGCCCCAGACAGCGGCGTAGTGCCAGTCGATCGCTTCGGGCAGAATCTTGGTGCCGAAGCCGTGCTCCATCAGGTGCGCCTCGAATTGCAGCGAGGCCTCCGGGTCGCGAACCTTGAAAATCAGTGTGTCGCCCTGCGCTCCGGCTTCGTCGGTGAAGGGACGCATCGTGAGGTTGCTGAGGTGGCTGATGCGCTCCTTGATCTTGTACTTGTTCTCCTTCGCTTTGGAGAGGATATAGTCGATCTTGGCGAGCTGGGCGACGCCGATGGCGGCGGTCACTTCACTGAGGCGATAGTTCAAGCCTTTGGCGCGGCGCGGGTCCTTGCCGCGCGGCAGACCGGGCAGGTGCATGTGGCCGTGGTCGCTGAACTCGGCGACGCGGTCGTACACCTCCTTGTCGTCGGTGATGACCATGCCGCCCTCGCCGACGTGCAGCGTCTTGCCCGCGTCGAAGGAGAAAGAGCCGACCTTGCCGATGGTGCCGAGCTTGCGCCCCTTGTAGGTTGCGCCGAGCGACTGGGCGGCATCCTCGATGAGCGTCACGCCGCGGCGCTCGCAGATTTCAGCGATTTCGTCCATCTTCGGCGCAGCCCACATCGGAATCGCCACGACGGCCTTGGTCTTCGGCGTAATCGCCTTTTCGACCTCCGCCGGATCGAGGTGGTAGGTCTCGTCGATCTCCACCGGCACCGGCACGGCCCCAAGCGCGGCGGCGGCCTCGACCGGCGCGATGAAGGTCCAGGCTGTGGTAATCACCTCGTCGCCGACGCCGACGCCTGCACCAGCCAGCGCGCAGTGAATCGCCGCCGTGCCCGACGACACGGCGTGGGCGTACTTCACGCCCATGTAGGCGGCGAACTTCTCCTCAAGCTCCCGCGCCTTGTAGTTGCCCGGCGCATACCGGTACAGCGTGGTCTTCTCTCCGCTGAAAAGCTCCTGTATCTGGGCCAGTTCATCCTTCCCTATAAGCTCGGCTCCTGCCATAATGTTTTTGTCTTTTGATTGATTTTTATGTCCACCAAGTTCACTTCGTCGACAAAGTCCACGTTCTCACGTCAGCGCATCAATCACCACTCTTGCCGACTCCTCATTGAACTCAACCGGGTTGCCACCAAACGATCCCGATAGCGCCTGCGAGGCTTTGCTGGCCAGCTCGGCGACGTTGCCTTTGCCGTAACCGTAGGGCACGAGATTCGGAATGTCGAGCTGACGGTAAAGCGCATCCATCTGTTCGAGCAGTTCGAGGGCGCACTCACGAGCAGGCACCTCCTTGCGGACGGGGTTGAGCAGTGCGTACTTGTCGTACCCCTGGCTAACGTTGTAGCGCATCACCTCCTTGAGGAAGATTGCACCCGCCAGTCCGTGCGGCACCTGGTGCTTCACGCCGAGGTAGTAGGCAAAACCGTTGGTCGGGCCGTCGCCGGAGTTCATCAGCGCCGTGGTGCCGCAGACGCTGCCGAGCGCCAGGTCGAGGCGAGCTTCAGCACGGTCGAGTTGGCCCTGCTGCAACGCGTAGAAGGTTCGCTGGAACCCTTCGATCGAAAAGATGCGGCTCAGCGCGGTGTGCTTCACCGAGCCGAAGCTGTCCACGCAGTGCACGAGGCTGTCCATCGCCGAGGCGATGACGCTCTCCATCGGCGCGCTCATCGAGAGCTTCGGATCGATGACCGAGCGTTTCGGGAAGTTCTTGCGGCTGTTGATGCCGAGCTTGCGCCCTTCGTCTTCGTCGATGAAAACCGCGTTGAAGCTCACCTCCGCGCCGCTACCAAGCAATGACGGCACGGTCACGAGCGGCACCGGATTGTTCACATCCTTCGGGAAACCTTTCAGCGAAAGCGCCGAAACGTTGTTGGTCAAGAGCAGCGCGACGCCCTTGCCAAGATCGATGGTGCTGCCACCGCCGATTACCAGAAGGCCGTCGGGCTGCTCGCGGCGGAAAAACTCAGCCACATTTTCCAGATGACGGTAGGTCGGCTCGCCCTTGAACTCGTTGCAGTAGATGACGCCGTTCGAGTAGCCCGCGTTGATGTTGCGCAGCACATCCTGGAAATAGAGGTTTTCCGAAAGGCTCGCATCGTAGATAACACCCGGTTTGAGGACGCCGAGCGCTTGCAGGTGTTCGTGGACAGCCAAGGCTTCATTGACCCCGATGCACAGGTCGGTGGAGAGGAAAAAGTTCATATTGTCTGGATTCTGTTGGTTCTTTGGATTTCAGGATCGAACGAACATGCGGTCGAGACCTTTCTTCTTCAGGTAAAATTCAACGAGATCGACCTCCTCGATAGTGTCGATCTCCCAGGTTTGCCAGAACTCCATCGGATAAACCGAAAGCTTCTGGCCGATGCGATTGCCAAATTCGCGCAAGACCGACGGCGTGAAGAGATAGATCGAACCGTTTTCGATGTACTGCGACGGTCGATCCTGCCGCATCCCACGATTGCGGTAGTCGAAATTGAAGCTGTTCCAGCCCCCTTCGCGCTGCTCCCAGATCGTCAGGTCGTCGGCCCTCGTGACCGAGATGAGCGAATCGGCCCCGTCGCGCCGGAACAGCTCGATGGCGCGGTCGATATCCCCCGGCTTGCGCAAGGGCGAAGTGGCTTGCAGAAACACGACCGTCTCCGGCTCCGCGCCGTGCCGCCCGGCAATCGTTTCGAGCGCGTGAAGCAACGCCGACTCCGAACTCGCCTTGTCGCCGCTGATCTCTTGCGGGCGGTCGATCACCTCCGCGCCGTACTCGCGAGCAACCTCGGCAATGGCCGGGTCATCGGTAGTCACAAACACCCGATCGACATGGTGCGAGTCAAGCGCCTGCAAGACGCTCCACCCAAGCAGTGGCTTCCCGGCAACCGGATGGATGTTCTTTCTTTCCAGCCCTTTTGAGCCGCCTCTGGCCGGAATGATGGCAACCGTTTGCATGTGCCGTATACTGCTTGTTCAATGGTTGTTGATGATGGCGCGATTTGCAATATATCTCAAGAGACGATTTTGGACGACATTTCCTGCATTTTATCGGAGGATTTTCCGGCGCGTCAGCTTAACCGTCGATCACCTCACGACAGACCGAGGCGATCCGGCGAGCCGCCGAGCGGTTCTGCAACGGCGTCAGACGCCGGAGCCAGTCGGGGTCGAGCCCGCAGTGCACAGGCTTGTTCAGAGCCGAACCGACGAAAATGGTCGAGGAAAACTGCGCAATCATCATCTGCGAATTGGCGATCATCTCCTCGGTCTTCCCCTCGGCATAGACATAGCTGCCGGGCGCGTACCGCTCGATTTCGCGGGTAGCTCGACCGACATTCTCGTTCGGATGCAGCTTGAAGAGCAACTGGCGCCCGTCAGCCATCTCCCTATATTTGAAGATGTTACGCTTGCGGTTTTCGTAGATGAAGGTCTCGCGATTGTCGGAAGTGCAAACCAGCACGTAGTCACGATGCTCGAAATCGTTCTGGAGATAACGCTCGCAATCGTCGAAGTTGGGAATGCTGGTCACTTCGATCTTGTCGGGGTTGACCCCTTTGCTGATAAAGAGGTCACGATACCCCTCGCTGGCCACACAGAACTTTTCGTAGGTATCTGACAGGCCGGTGGTCGAAGTGCCCGCAATCCAGCGCGGCACCCAGCGGAAGTTCCGGGCAAGGTGGAAAAGGATCGTTTCCGGCTCGGTCATTCCCTCCTGCACCAGCACAATTTTACTGCGCTTGATGTGTTTCGGCACGATCAGATCGGTGCAGGTCACCACCAGGTCGTAGTTGTGCAACGCGCCGCCGATGTCGAGCTGGAGGTTGTTGGAAACCAGATAGTCAATCGCCCGGCCCGCGCGCTTCTTGCCCATGATCGTGAACTCAAGCATCCCCATGTCCGAAGCCTTGCCGAGCAGGCCGTCGCTGAAAAAGGGGGTGAACCACTGGTCGTACTCACCGAGATACCGTGAAATCTGGTGCATCTGGGTGGTCTGATTCATCGAACCACACACAAACAGAATCTTCTTCCTCATAGCCCCTCTTCACTCGCTTGTTGGGCATCCTGTAAATGAATGCCTTCCATGAACATCACACTATAGCCAATCGCATACCAGATCACCTCCTTCAAACGGCGCAACATGACGAAAGCTCCTCCATAGGCCAAGTAATCGGGGACGCCAAGCGCATGAAAAAATGCGAGATAACCAAGATCCTGAATACCCAAGCCGGACGGAATGAAAAAGAAGATTGCTCTGAGAATGGTCAAGGCCGTGTCGAAGGCGAGCACCTGAAAAAAGGTCACTTTGACGCCAAGGAAAGACAAGATAAGATAACTTTCCACAGCCAGCGTCATCCACGCGCCAACATAGAGCAAGACGACAGGAATCAGTGGCATCAGACCTCCCGATTTGACGTGCTGAAGCTTGCGGTCGGTCTCGGCAAAACCCGCTTCCCGCTCCAGCAGCCAGGCTCGCGCTTTCTGGAATGGAATCTTCATCATCAGCCCGTGCAGGCTCAAAGCTGCCTTGCCGTTGGTCAAGAGCAGCAGCAGCATCGAGATGGCAACGGTAATAAAAAGAGCTGCCGCAATCATGATGATGCCGAGGCCTTTAAATCCAACCATTTGGGATGAAACCGCTTGGAGCATGCCGAATCCGGCAATTGCACCAAGCAGCGTATAGATGCCCTGGGTGACACCGAGCAACAGCTTGCGAACAGCCACGCTGGCAAAGCCGTCCGGCAACGGGATGCCGAGGAACTTCCGGCACAGCCAGGGTCGCAGGGGCTCACCAACGGCAACGCCCGCCGGCAAAGTCATCGAAACCGTTTCGCTAACCACCTGAATCTTGAAAAGACCGGCAAAAGGAACCGGCCCGACCTCTTTCGGAAAGAGCCTCTGCCAGGCCAGCGTTTCCAGCACATGCAGGCAGAGATAGGGCACCAGAATCCAGACCGAAGAGATGCCGATTGAACGGATCCGCTCGATAGCGGCGGCGAGATCGATCTCATGGAAAAGGAGATAACTGATGAGCAACAGGCCCACGGCAAGCCCCGCATACCCAAGCCACTTCTTTGCCCCTTTGTTTTGTTTTTGCATAGATCAGATGGCGATGAGAAAACATCCAGAAAACAAAGCCCGCGTTCCATTCCGGGAAAAAGCCGGTAACTTATTCCAAGCAATGAATATATCAAAAATCCAGCAGGAACATCACGCGGCCAGCGCTCTCCCGGTGCATCTCACCAAAATAATGGGGTAGACGATGAAAAGCTGTTGGAGAAGAGGTTACCGATTAGTAAATAGTTATTGTGTATATGACGCTGACCCAGATGCTCCCAGTTTCGATGATGACCGCCTGATCAGGCCCGTTGTGCTTGCCCTGCAAGCCGGGCTCTTCTCTGACTACATGCCTCAATCCTGACGCACAGGATTACAGATTTCCGGAACAAAACCTGTAAGTAATTCATGGGACTTATCAATCCTGATTTTCGAACTCTGCCCGAACTGTTCACCTCGGTCTTCAGCCATTTCAGAGGACAGAACGACCAGGAGGCACCTATCGCAAGAAAAATCAATGGAGCCTACGTTCCGATCAGCTACACGTCGCTCGAAGAGGATTACCACCATCTTGCAGCTTTCCTGAAAGACAAAGGCATCAAGCGCGGCGACCGCGTGGCGATTCTGTCGGAAAACCGCCCCGGCTGGTACCTTGCCGACATGGCGATTCTGTCGCTCGGAGCCATTGACGTGCCGCTCTATCCGTCACTCCCTCCGAATCAGCTCGAGTACATTCTGAACAATTGCGGAGCCAAGGGCATCATCGTCTCGAACATGCTGCAACTCGGCAAGATTCTTTCCATCTGGCCGAAGCTCTCCGAACTGAACCTGGTGATTGTGATGAACAAGCTCGACGAGCCGATTGACGATGTCATCGAGCTGAGCCAGGCCAAAAGCGAGGGGAAAACGCTGATGCAAGCAAGTCCTTGGCTGCTCGACGGCATCAAGACCGAGCCGGACGACGTGGCCACGATCATCTACACATCGGGCACCACCGGCCAGCCAAAAGGGGTCATGCTCACCCACCGGAACCTGTGCGAGAACGTCAAGTCGTGCTCCACGGTCATCCGGCTCGACCAGACCGACAGCAGCCTGTCATTCTTGCCGCTCTCCCACGCCTACGAACGCACGGGCGGCTACTACCTGCTCTTCGCCTGTGGAGCCAGAATCTACCTTGCCGAAAGCGTCGAAACCATCTCGATGAACATCACCGAGGCCAAACCGACCATCATCTTCACGGTGCCGAGGCTGTTCGACCGAATGAAAGCCAACATGATCAAGGCGGTTGCCAAAGAGGGCGGGGTCAAGGAGAAAATCTTTTACTGGGCGGTCAGCACGGGGGAAAAGTACCACAACCAGCTCGCGGAAGGAAAAGTCTCGCCGATAGTCAACGTGCAGCACAAGCTGGCCGACAAACTGGTGTATCATAAGCTCAGGGAGAAGTTCGGCGAGCGGTTGCGCTACTTCGTGTCGGGAGGCGCTGCGCTGCCGCAGAAAACCGGGGAGTTTTTCCAGTCAATCGGCATTACGATTCTCGAAGGATTCGGTCTGACCGAAACCTCGCCGGTCACCAACGTCAACCGGCCCGAAAATGTCAAATTCGGCTCGGTCGGCCCGCCGGTCAAAAACGTCGAGGTGCGCATCGCCCAAGATGGCGAAATCCTGCTCAAAGGCCCCAACATCATGAAAGGGTACTGGAAAGATGATGAAGCAACCGCAAAAGTGATCAAGGATGGTTGGTTCTACACCGGAGACATCGGCGAAATCGATGCTGATGGATACCTGAAGATCACCGACCGCAAGAAGCATATCATCGTAACCTCCGGTGGCAAGAACATCGCTCCACTGCCCATCGAGAATCTCATTCTCGAAAGCCCGTATGTCGATCAAACGATGGTTGTCGGTGAAAAACGCCCCTTCCTGGTCGCCCTGATTGTGCCCGATTTCCAGAAGCTCAAGGAGTTCGCCGCCGAGCAAAACCAGAGCGCGTCGAGCCCCAAAGAGCTGATCGCCCGCAAGGAGGTGGTGCAGATTTACGAAAAGCTGCTGCGAAGCGTCTCGCGCCAGCTCGCCACGCATGAAAAGGTGCGGAAGTTCCTGCTGCTCGAACAGTCATTCTCGATTGAAAACGGCCTGATGACCCCAACGCTCAAGCTCAAGCGCAAGGAAATCTCGAAAAGGTACAACAATGAGATCGACAAGCTCTACAATACGCTGAACATGGTCTATAACACGGAGTGAAATCAGTGCTCCAGAACTTCGTTCACGAAAGCCTTTAGCCGCTTCAGATGGGGACCATCCCGGTAGATTTTCCCGCAGGAGGAACAGCAAAGAAAAGTATCGTCATAGCGTCTGGTCGTGGGGAGAAGTTTCGTTTCAACTGATACTTTTCGGTATGATTCGAGCCCCCCGTTGCAGACGAAGCAACGGCTGAACGGACGGGCTTTCATGGCAAGACCGCATCGCTCGATCAATGAAGGCGGTATCGATACCACAACAGGATCGGGTGAGATGGTCTTCAACATCGATACCCTGCGCGCGAGCCAGAACTGGCGCTACGCATTCCCTCCCGCAACCATACAGCAGTTTGACAACAAGGTCAAAAGGAGGCTCAATTACCCGCCATTCGACAGTACAAGCGAACAGCACGTGACGCCTCCTCAATCTGGAAGGGACGTTGTCCTTTGTCTTTCAGCTTTTCGGTGAATAGAGCCAAGCTCCGTTCCTCAAGGTATCCATGCCCGTATTTGCGACAGAAATCCAGATAATAGAGTAACCATTTCCGATACTCCCCATGACGCCTGGCATCAACCACCTCACGTCCCAACCAGTCGTTGAATTTGTCTATAAGCGCTTTCGGCAAGGTGATCATAAGTGATACCGTTAATCTCGTTTATCCTGATTTTAGGATGATATCCATAGGGATAAAATTCAAATTCTTCTTGATTTTACTTGACTTTTTTGGTAAAATTTAACAACAGAACAGTCTCACAAGGCACCGTTGATGAGCGTCACGTGAGACGAGATATGAAGAAACGAACTAATAACTTGTTCCAGTCGACTACGTCGCCTGGAATCGCGGCGCTCACTTCGTTCGGCCTTGTCCCGTCGCCTTGTGCCGGAACAAGCCACTTCACCTGACGGCTCAGCCGTCGAACCTGCGGTTCGCCGCCTGCTCCGCAGGTGAGCGCCGCGATTCGTCCTGCCCAGTAAACCAGAGGGTATCGAATCCAAATAGCCTGAGCCGCCGGTCAGCTTTGCCGAGATGGATGTCTGCGACAAACCCAGCCATCGCAGGAAGAGCTGGCTGCAAGGATAGACCTGCCTCTACGGCAAGTCTATCAGGCAGCACGTCACCCTGATCGGTCTGTCTTGCTCAGATGCGTTCACCCCTCCTCTCGCTCACCGCCCCCACCAAGCTCCCCTGCAATCCGCAACATCCGCTGCTCGCCATACTCCTCGATCATCGACTCCATGACCATCGAATCGACAATCGAACCGATGTCGTGGGGACAATCCGCGTACCGCTCCTCGATCGACTCGCGCGACAATTCGCCACTGGCAAGCAGTTCCCGCAGCAGCGCACTCCGGTACCAGCGGCGGGAGCCTTTGAAGCTTGACTGGCGCGTTAGCGGCGCGATGCCGGTCTTTTTGGCGGTCAGTTCCTGCGCCCCGTAATCCATGAGCGCATTATGCCAATCGCGGCTTCTCCCTTTCGGAAGCACCTCTTCGGCAACCCCCATAAGCGCTTTCGGCGTGATCGATTCAGGAAGGTTCAGTTCGTAAATCAGCACTCGCCAGATGTTGGTATCGACGGCGGCAATGTCGAGATTATCCGCAAAGACCGGAATCGAGCGGCTCGTGTAGGCCCCGATACCTGGCAATTCGATGAGAAGGGTAGGATCTTCTGGCACCTGGCCATCAAACTGTTCGACAACCATTGCCGCTGCTCGGTGCAAGCGCTGACCACGGGAGTTGTAGCCGAGGCCACTCCACGCATCGAGCACCTCCCGAAGCGAAGCAGAAGCGAGCGACCGAACATCCGGAAAGCGCTCAAGCCAGAGCGGAAACCTGCGCGCCACACGGTCGGTCTGTGTCTGCTGAAGCATCACCTCGCTCACCATGATGGCGTAGCGATCGGTGGTCATGCGCCAAGGGAAGCTGCGCCTGTTCTGCTGGTAAAAATCGAAAATTTTTGACTGGAAGGACTCGACAAAAGTGACATTCATAGCTTCTGCAATGCTGGTTTACCGATAACCGAAAAGCAACATAAGCAAGAAGCTGGAAAAGCACCAAATAAGGGAGGAAAAGGGATCGGTCAGGAAAAGAAGGGCAAATAATGTGCAGAACTCT
Organism: Chlorobaculum parvum; assembly: GCA_011372505.1. GTDB lineage: Bacteria > Bacteroidota > Chlorobiia > Chlorobiales > Chlorobiaceae > Chlorobaculum > Chlorobaculum parvum_B. Next base: position 10,496 of record DRSQ01000038.1, read on the forward strand.
GTCGGGATGGCTCCTACGACTCATCAACGCTCATCCGTCGAATCAGCAAAATTCCACAATCTTTATTCTATTGATCTGTTTCCAGAACGCAAGAAAGCCGCGCCGTCGTTATTCAGGACAGCGCAGCTCTGCATACAATGCGGAAAATACGGGCCTCGGCTCAGGCCTTGGCGGCGACCTTACGCTCCTTGACCTTCAGCGCAGCCTTGCCGGTACGCTTGCGGAGGTAGAAGAGCTTGGCGCGTCGGGCCTTGCCGTTCTTGATGACGGTGATGCTCTCGACGTTTGGCGAGTTGACCGGAATAATCCTCTCGACGCCAACGCCGTGCGAAATCTTGCGCACGGTGATGGTCTTGGAAGCACCAGCGCCCCTGTCGCCAAGCACGACGCCTTCGAAAGCCTGAAGACGCTCTTTTTCACCCTCGATAACCTTGAGCTGAATCCTGACGGTATCGCCGGGACGAACTTCAGGAATATCGTTCCTCTCCTGGGTCGCTTCCACCAACTGAATTAACTGATCCATGATGACACTTTATCTTTATGGTTATTCTTCCTCATTCTCTCTACGCAGCAGCTCCGGCCTGCGTCTTTTGGTGCGTTCACGCGCATCCTCCTGCCGCCAACGTTCGATTTTCTTATGATGGCCTGAAAGCAGCACATCGGGCACCTTCATCCCGCGGAACTCCGCCGGGCGAGTGTACCACGAACAATCCAGAAGATCACCCTGAAACGAATCGGTCAGCGCCGACTCACCATCTCCGAGCACTCCGGGAATAAGCCTGACGACGGCGTCCATGACCATCAGCGCGGGAATCTCTCCTCCGGAAAGCACCACATCACCAACCGAAAGCTCCAGCGAAACCAGCGTTTCGCGAATCCTCTCGTCCATAGCTTTGTAGTGGCCGCACAACACGATGAGGTTCTCCGCTTGCGAAAGCCGGTTGGCCCTCTTCTGCTCGAACTGCTCACCGTCAGGAGTCATGAAGATGACTTCGTCGTAGCTCCTTTCAGCCTGCAACTTCTCGATACATGCGAACACCGGCTCCGGACGGATCACCATCCCCGCGCCACCTCCGAACGGCGCATCATCCACCTGCTGGTAGCGGCCCAATCCGTAGTCGTGCAGGTTGTGCACGTGGATTTCCGCAAGACCTTTGCGCCTTGCAATACCAAGCAGCCCTTTTTCAAGGGGTGAAGCAAAAAAATCCGGAATGACGGAGATAATATCTATCCGCATGGCGTCCACATCTGAGTCATTGCCTGGACACGACTGACAAGTGTCCTCTTTTCAATCTTGTCAAGAACATTGTGCCCCAAAACCCTGGGACTCGACGCTACAGGAATTCGGAGAATCTCCGCAACGTCACGATCCTTTTTTCGAGATCGGTTTCCGTAACAAACTCTTCAACAGCCGGCACGAGCACTTTTTTATCGCCCGTGTCGATTTCATACACATCCTGCGCCGGCATCTGCAATACGTCGCTGATGATACCGACCTTGCCCACCTCTTCGTCAACTACCTCCAGACCGATCAGGTCGTGGAGATAGGCGCGATCATCAGGCATCAGCTCAAGCTTTTCGGCGGTCACGTACAGCCGGGAACCGGCTACGGCCTCAGCCTCCTCGCGGGATTCGATGCCCTCAAACATGAGCCAGGCAAATCCCTGACGAAGCTTGGCTGACCGCACCTTGCGGACAACCGCTTCTTCCTGACCTTTGCCCATATAGTATTCACGACGCGTCAGAAAGCTGTCAGGAAAATCGGTCACCGGCTGAACCTTGAGTTCGCCTTTCAGCCCCTTGGGCTTCAGGACAATGCCTGTCAGAAACAGCTCCACTCCTGTTCAGCCGGTTTTGGATTTCCGTTTGCTCAGCCTTCCTCGGAACCGGCAGCTTCAGCAGCCTTCTTGGCCTGGCGGCGGCGCGACTTGGCCGTGAGACGCTTCTGACGGCGCTCGGCTTCACGCTGCTGCCACGCTTCCATCTCGGTAGCGATATCGCTCTCGCTGAAACCGCGGCGCTTCAGGTTCATTTCATGAAGCAGACCGGTGGCGCGGATGAGGCTGTGAGCGGTTTCGGTCGGCTGCGCGCCAACGTTCAGCCAGTAAGCCACGCGATCTTTCTCGATGGTGACAGCGTGCGGCTTGGCGGTCGGGTTGTAGTGACCAATCACTTCGAGAAACTTGCCATCTCGCGGCGCGCGCCCGTCGGCAGCAACGATCTGGTAGAACGGCATCTTTTTCCTTCCGGCTCTTTTCAATCTGATCTTAACCAAAGCGTAATGTATTTAATTTAAGAGAGATAGTATTTATCGTTTCAGAAACTTGTCGAGCGCCAGGTTCTCCGTGGTGATCTTCCTGCCGGACTTGGTCAGGCGGTTGACCGAGCGCATCATCTTCTTCATTTCGGAGAACTGCTTGAGCAGCATGTTGACCTCCTGAACCCTGGTGCCGCTGCCGAGCGCGATACGCTTGCGACGGCTGCCGTTGATGATTTCAGGCTGCTTGCGCTCGTCTCTGGTCATCGAGGAGATCATCGCCTCGATGGGCTTGAAGTCGATATTTTCTAGTTCCTGTTTGGGAACCATCTTGTTCAGGCCAGGCACCATTTCGACGAGACCCTGGATCGAGCCCATCTTTTTGAGCTGCTGCAACTGATCGAAGAAGTCATCAAGGTCGAACTCGTTTTTCATGAGCTTCGACTGCATCGCCATGGTCTTCTCCATGTCGAGGGTCTCCTGGGCCTTTTCGACGAAGCTGACGATATCACCCATGCCGAGAATCCTCTGGGCCATGCGGTCAGGGTAGAAGACGTCGAGGTCATCGACCTTTTCACCCACGCTCATGAACTTGATCGGCTTGTCGACAACCTGGCGAATCGAAAGCGCTGCACCACCACGGGAGTCGCCATCGAGCTTGGTGAGCACCACGCCGTCGAAGTCGAGCCGGTCGTTGAAGGCTTTGGCGGTGTTGACCGCCTCCTGACCCATCATCGAATCGACAACAAACAGAAGTTCGTCAGGGCTGAGCTGGTTCTTGAGCGCTTCGGCCTCGGCCATCATCGCCTCGTCGATCTGCAAGCGTCCGGCGGTATCGACAATCAGCACATCCTTCGCACCGGCTTTGGCCGCTTCGAGACCACCGAGCGCAGCCTTCATCGCGTCCTGCTCTTCGGCCGACCAGACCGGAACATCGATCTGCTCGCCAAGCGTTTTGAGCTGCTCGATAGCAGCAGGGCGATAGACGTCGGCAGCAACCAGCATCGGATTCTTGCCGCTCTTTTTGAGCCTTGTGGCAAGTTTGGCACAGAACGTGGTTTTACCGGAACCCTGCAAACCAGCCACCATGACGATTGCTGGCATTTTCTTCGGCGGAAGATTCAGCGGCTGGTTCTCGCCACCCATAATCTCGGTCAGCTCGTCGCTGACGATCTTGACGATCATCTGCGCGGGCGAGACGCTCTTGATGACCTCTTCGCCAAGGGACTTCTCTCTGATATCCTCGACCAGCTTCTTGGCAACCTTGTAGTTGACATCGGCACTCAACAGAGCGCGCTTGATGTCACGCATGGCAATACCGATGTTGACCTCGTTGATCGTCGCCTGACCGGCGAGTTTCTTGAAGGTCAGCTCAAGTTTATCACTGAGATTGTCGAACATGATGAATCGGTCACATAAATTCTAAAAATGGATAGCTTTAAAGATAGAAATATTCTCCTAAAATAAAACCGATCAATGCAACATTCCACAAGGTATTTTTCTTTTATATTGACATGAGTTCAATTTAACCTCTCGTCCATGCCCGCCGCAATTATCGAACATATTTTCAACTCCTTCAAACACCGGAAAATCGCTGTTATCGGCGACTTGATGATCGATAAATATATCTTCGGCCATGTGTCGCGCATATCGCCCGAATATCCGGTACCGGTGGTCGATGTGTCGCACGAAGACAGCCGGCTCGGTGGCGCGGCCAACGTGGCGATCAACACCCACGTGCTCGGCGCTGAGACCCTGCTGTTCGGCGTCACTGGTCAAGATACGGCGCGCGACAGCCTCATCGAACTGATGCAGGCCCGGCAACTCGACACCAGCATGGTCGTGGCCGACCCATCGCGCCCAACCACCTGCAAGACGCGCATTTTGTCGCAGAACCACCACATTACGAGGGTCGATTACGAACGGCGCCATCCGCTCGACGTGGCAATCGAAACAGAACTGCTCGGCAGGTTTCGGGATGTTGCCCCGTCGCTGGACGCGGTGGTGCTCGAAGATTATAATAAAGGGGTGCTGACGCCGTCGCTGATCGAAAAGGTGATCGCGACCTGCAACGAGCTGAAGGTGCCGGTGCTGGTCGATCCGAAGCTGAAGGGATTTTTCTCCTACGGTGGCAGCTCGGTCTTCAAGCCAAACCTGTCGGAGCTTGCCGCCTCGCTCGGCATTGCGGTGGCCAACGACGACCGCGAGGTCGAAGCGGCCTGCCTTCAGCTTGCAGGCAAGCTCGATGTGGCGAGTCTCGTAGTGACCAGAAGCGAAAAAGGTATGACGGTTTATGACGGCAAATTCACTCACATTCCAGCCGTCTCACTTGATGTTGCCGACGTCTCGGGCGCAGGCGATACGGTGATTGCGCTACTGGCACTCGGCGTAGCCTCGAAGCTCGATCTGGTGACCAGTACACGCATCGCCAACCTCGCTGCGCACACCGTCTGCCAGGAGGTCGGAGCGGTACCGGTCAGACCGGCAAAACTCTTCGATGCCTGTCCGCCCCATTTGAGAGACTCTTTAAAATAGCCGCAGCGCGCGTCCAGAGAGGACGAACAAGCGCACAGCCGGGTAACTCAAAACCCGATATCAGGCAATGTGGATGTGGTTATCAACCACCGATGGCCACGGTGGCGTGTATGAGGAATCCTGCGCCAACGCACGCATCTTCTGCAGCGAATAGAACGGCACTTCGAACAGGGCCGGATTGCTAAGCGCGGGCGGAATGTCGCCGCCCGGATCGAGATGCATAACGAACGTTACATGCACCCGGCTATCATTGACAGGCATGAGTATCCAGGCCCCCCACGCTTCACGTACCCGGTACATATCCGGTTTTACCGGCACGAAATCGTGAGCGCTGCTCATCGTCAGAGCCAGGCCCCCCTCCTCGGAAGCATGCAACTCGGTGCGCACAATCATCTCGCGTTTGGGAATCGGCCAGGGCGTGTTGAGCACCTGCCGGACGACGTAGTCCAGATTTGCTTCGTCCTTGTGCACCACCTCCATTTCGGAAAGTTGATGCACCCACCGCCCGTAGCTTTCGAAATCGTGAAACAGGCTGATCAGTTTGCGGAGCGGCACGTCGAACTCCGCCTCCCCTTTGAACCCCAGCACCTGGGAGCCAGCGACATTCGACGAAAAAACTTTGATCTCCTTGTGATCGACACGAAAC
>DRSQ01000039.1 GCA_011372505.1 Chlorobaculum parvum
CGAAGTGGTTTATCAGCTCATCGGCGGCCTGAAATCCTCGATGGGCTACTGCGGCGTCAAAAACATCGAAGAGCTGAAGAAAAACACCCGCTTCGTGCGCATCACCTCGGCAGGCCTCCGCGAAAGCCACCCGCACGACGTCATGATCACCCGCGAAGCGCCGAACTACTCGACTTCGCATTAAAAGACTGTTCCAGCACCACACAAGAAAACCCCGGTTCATCGCCGGGGTTTTTTAATTTGGAACACTGCAACGCTTACCGGCGCCAGCTCGATTGTGAGCTCTTCGAACTCGTGCTTTTAAAGCATGGCGCACAAATAACACCATCCTGAAAATGATTATTTTTCAGGTCATGAAATTCTATCATTCACTTGAAGCTGAATCTGTCACCTTACCGTCAATGACAAGAAGTAACACGATGAACAGACCATCCCGGTTTGCCATCCTCACGCTCCTGCTAACCCTGTCCCTGAGCGGATGCTCACGTGACCAGGAGCAGGGACTGTCACAACGGCAAATCGAAAAGCTGGTGCTTGCTGCCAGCCCGAATGTCGATTCACCCGACATCTGGACGAGAGCCATCAGGGAAAGCCTTCAGGAACTGAAACAACCGGTTGACAAAGAGACAGCCTGTGCCGTCATCTCAGTCATTGCGCAGGAGAGCAGCTTCAAGACTGTTCCGAAAAACAGCGGCATGCCAAACATCCTCAGGAAAAAGATTGAAAACGCCAGTTCCAACATTATTGTGCAGCAACTGATTCAGCTAAGGCTGGATCAACTCGCAGCAAATGGCAAGACGTTCCGCGAAAACATCGACTCGATCACGAGCGAGCACGATTTTGAGTTTTGGTACAACGAGTTCACCTCCGCCAACCTCACCAAACCGATTCTCATCGTGTTCAACAAAGATATCGGCAACCTGGTGACCACCCTCGGCTCGATGCAGGTATCAGTGAAATTCGCCCGGCACTATCCGAAAAAACCGAAAAACGTCGGCAGCGGAAGTTGGCACGAAATCCTCTACACCTGCAAGGGCGGCGTCTTTTACGGAACCGCCTGCCTGCTCGACTACAAGCACAACTATGATGACTGGAAATATGTGTTCGCCGATTACAACGCCGGACATTACGCAAGCCGTAACGCTGGATTCCAGAAGATGCTGGCCAATATATCGCGGGAAAAAATCGATCTGGACGGCGACCTGCTCAGCTACGAAAACGGCAAAGGCGTTCCCTCGGCAACCTACGCGAGCTTCGTCGAGCTGTTGAGAAACAAAGAGATTGGATTCAATGAAGAAGATGTCAGAAAGAACTTTGCCAAGGAGAAGAGCTACGATTTCGAGAAAACGTGATCATATCAGACACTCTTCACCTTGCACAAAGAAAAATTCGGACGCACCATCTACGCCGTGCTCCCTGAGATCACCCTCCAAAGCCCGAAATTCGTCAGCAAGAACCTGACGACGAAATGGTTCACCAATCGCGTCAAAGGCCGCTTCAACCGCTGCATGCAAAACAAGGATTTGAGTGAAGATCGGACAGGGCGGGCGTGAAACCCGCCCCTACAAAAGCCAAAAAGAGGCGACCAACCAGTCACCCCTATCAATTATCAACTATCCATTTTCCATTAATCGTCCGCCATGCCTTCCAGTCGATCTTCCAGATCGGCGTAAATCTCCTGCAACTCTTCGATCATGTTCTGGTCAGCTTTCCACATGCCTCGTCCGTGCGCTTCGAGCATCCGGCCCACGATGTTCTTGATCGCCTGCGGGTTGAGGGTGGCGAGCCGTTCACGCATTTCGGGGTCGAGCGCGTAGGTTTCGGCAGTCTTTTTGTAAACCCAGTCATCGACGCTCTTTGTGACGGCATCCCAGCCGAGCATGTAGGTGACGCGATTGCTGATTTCGCCCGCGCCGCTATGACCGTGCTTGAGCATCCCCTCGAACCACTTCGGGTTGAGCAGCTTGGAGCGGTACTCCACGCGCAGTGATTTGTCAGCCTCGTCGAGCTTGATGTCCGAGGTGAACGACTCGACGTAGTTGAGTTTGATATCCGAGGTTCTGCCGTTGCGACGCCGCGCTGCGAGCTGGAGCGAACCGGATGAGGAGAAGTAGTGATCGATGTCGGAGATGCCGAACTCGGTGGAATCGACCTGGTGAACCACGCGATCAACCGAACCGAGCAGCTTCTGCAAGATTTCGGACTGCTTCTCGCCCTTGCGCCCGCCGCCGTAAGCGCTGCTGTTGCGGCGGATGAAGAGGTCATCGAGGTCGCCCTCCTCTTCCCAGGCTGAATCCTCGATCATGTCATCGACGTAGGTTCCGTAAGAACCGGGAGCCTGGGTGAACTGACGCGAGGTGGCGGCTTCAAAATCGAGGCCTTCGACCAGCGCTTCGTCCACATGCTTTTTGATGAAGTTCATCTCGTGTGGCTCGTCGGCCTTCGCGGCGTCCTTGACGAGGCGGTCGAGCTGATCCATCAGGATGCCGAAGGCGTCGCGGAAGATCGGACTGAGCTGCATCAGCACATCGACGCGCGGACGGCCCAGCTTGTCGAGCGGCGTGAGGTTGTAGTGGCTGATCTTGCCGAAGGCGTCGTAGGCCGGTTCTGCACCCATGAGCCGGATCACCACGGCCACCGCTTCGCCCTTGGTCTTTATGGTGTCGAGACCCCAGATCACCTCGGCGATGGTCTCGGGATACTGGCCGTCGTTCTCGGCGACGTGCTTGGCGATGAGCCCATCGGCGATCAGCGTGCCACGTTTAAATGCGGTCTCGGACGGGATGCGCCACGGGTCGATGGAGTGGATGTTGCGGCCCGATGGCAAGACATTCATGCCGTCGCGCACCAGATCACCGCCGGGACCGGAGGGGATGTAGCCGCCGTCGAGCACCTTGACGAGCGAGTTCATCTCGCTGCTGTTGTCGCCAAGCGCCTGAATCATCATCGCGCCCTCCTGGATGATGCGCTGGATGAAGGCCTTCTCCTCCTCCGGCATCCTGCCGCCACCGGTGACAAACTCGAAGGCCTGCATCGGGTTCTTGCGGTCGAACATGGTCTGCTTGACGAACTCGCGACAGGCGTTCTCGGCCCACTCGCGGAGCTGGATCGCCGCCTCGTCGCCCTTGCGCGACAGGGCCGAAATCTCCTCATAGCTGCCGTAGTGGCCGTTCTTCCCAGAGGTGTCAATGAAGATATAGGGCAGCGAGCGACCGTTTTCGCCGCGATTTTTGATGGTTTCGGTGATCGTGATGATCTGCGATTCAAGCGGCCCCGCCTCGCCGAAGACGTGCAGCGAGTTCGAGATGAGCCGATTTTCAAGTTCGACGATATAAATGTAGAGGCGGCTGACGAAGTCGCTGAACGGCTCGTCGGGGCGGCGCGGACAGTCGTCGGTCAGGTTGAGCAACTCGGCCTTGGTCATGATCGCCTCCTGCACCTGCTCGACATCCTCGCCCTGAGCCTGGTTGCGCTCGCGATAGTCGGCAAGCAGATCCTTCAGCGCGGGCAACTCCTTGTACAATCCCGCACGCGCCAACGGAGGAACAACGTGCGAGACCATCGTGGCCAGTCCGCGGCGCTTGGCGATGGTCGATTCGCTGGGGTTGTTGACCGGGTAGATGTAGGCGTGCGGCACCTCGCCAAGCAGCGCGTCGGGCCAGCACTCGCCGGTCAGACCGGTCTGCAAGCCAGGCATCCACTCGACCGAGCCGTGCATTCCGACATGCACAAGCGCGTGGGCGTCGAACTCGCGGCTGATCCAGCGATAGAACGAGATGTACTGGTGATGCGGCGTGTTGGCCTTGTCGAAGATCAGGCGCATCGGGTCTCCCTGCACGCCGAGGCGCGGCTGGACGCCGATGTAAATGTTTCCGAGTCGCAAACCGCCGAGAAACACCTCGTCGGAGCCGACAGGCGCAATCTCGCCGGGAAATCCCTCCCACCGCTCGTCGATACGCTCGCGCTCGTTGTACGTGGCCAGCTCGTTGTACTTCTCGCGGCTCACCTTGATGGCGTCCGGCTTGTTCTGCATGAGCTGGTAGTCGGTCGCGCGGTCGAGCATCTCGAAAAGCTTTTCGGGCGACTCTGGCAACGTACCGACGTTGTACCCCTCCTTCTTGAGTCGCTCCAGAATCCGCAAGAGTGTGGTCGGCACGTCGAGCAGCGCCGCCGTCGCCTTCTTGCCGAGGCCGGGCGGATAGTCATACACCACCAGCGCCACGCGCTTGTCGCGGTTCGGCGTAGCACGCAGGCGCATCCATTTTTTGGAAAGGATCGCCAGCCGGTCGAGCCGCTCCTGCACGGTCTCGACCTTGCCATCCTGCAACGCACCGAGAATCACCGGAGCGGTCGAGCCATCCATCTCGGGAATCGAGTAGGTGAAGGTCACCTGCATCGGCGAAACGCCAAGCTCGCGCCACGACTCGAAATCCTGCACCAGCAGCGGCTGGGCGACCATGTAGGGCACGTCGAGGCCAGTCAGAATCTCGTGCCGCGCGTCAGCCGCCGTACCGGGCTTGGTCGAACCCGCCGGGCCGCCGACCAGACCGAAGCCCATCATATTCACCAGCAGGTCGATCTTCTCCTTCATGAGCCAGTCGCGCACGAGAACGTGGCCCTCGACACCCATCACAAACGCCGGGAAGACGTTCACACCATGCTTTTCGAGCGTGCGGATCGTGTTATCGATATAGGTTTTTTCCTGCAACAGATGCTTGCGGAAGAAGAGCAACGCCATCTTCTGCGACTTGTCGAACTTCACGCCGCGCTTCTTCGACCAGCTCTTGAAGCTTTTGACATCCTTGAAATAGTCCTTCGCGTCGGGATGGTAGAGGCCCATGTTCGGCACATCGACGATCGGCTCAACCTTGACGCTTGAATCGAAATACTCACGCAGTATCAGGCGGAACATGTTGACGATGTTCTCCGGCGTCGGCTGGAGCCAGTAGGAATAGACCATCAGCCAGTTCTTGAAATCCTTCGCCTTGTTCGGCACCAACGGCAGGATGGTGCGCATGATCTTCATCAGCTTCATGTAGCCGTACAGCGCATCCTCGTCGCGCCCCTTCACCAGCATCTTGGCGATCTTCTTGACCATGTCGGGCATACCGGACTTCCCTTCCGTGACCTGATAGCTGCCCACCTTGGTGAGTGACATCGCCTCCGGCATAGACTCGAAGATGAAAATCGTTTTGTCGTTGGTCGCCTGATCGAGCTGCTCCTTGAGCCAGTCAATCTGCTCCTTGAAGTTGATCATGCTCATGAACACGCAGTCGGCCTCCCTGATGGCCGTCGCCGCGTCGGGATTCTGCTTTTCGAGATCAACATCGCTCAACTGAGTCAGCTCGGCATCCTTGTCAAGCATGTTCTTGATCTTCTTCCAGAGGCCGGCATTGTACTGCTCAAGCCCGACAATAGCCGTAATTTTACATCTTTGTGCCATGATCAGGGAATTCTACGGACATTAGTTAAGAACCGTCTGGCGTAATAAAAATGCCTTGCCGCCTGACGATAATCCAATGTATAAAAGACGGAATTAATTCCTATGGAGACCTATATGTATTAGTCATGAAATGAGGAGACCTGAGGGGAAAACGTAGAGAAAAGTCAGTCTTGGAA
>DRSQ01000040.1 GCA_011372505.1 Chlorobaculum parvum
CGATTGCAGCGATGCCTGGGACGATCCTGACGAGTTTCGGCGACATGCTTCGCGTGCCGGGCAGCGGGAAAGACTTGTTCATGGCGCGGAGCGAGGGGGCGGATGTGCGGGTCGTGTTTTCGCCGCTCGAAGCGTTGCAGATCGCTCGTGACAATCCGTCGAAAGAGGTGGTGTTTCTCGCCGTAGGTTTCGAGACCACCGCTCCGGCCAATGCGATGGCCGTCCATCAGGCGGCGCGGGAGGGGCTTACGAATTTCAGCGAGCTGGTGAGCCAGGTGATGGTGCCGCCGGCGATGCGGGCGATTCTGTCGTCGCCCGATAACCGCGTGCAGGGGTTCCTCGCCGCCGGGCATGTTTGCGCCATCATGGGCTACGAGGAGTACGAGCCGGTGGTGGAACAGTTTGGCGTTCCGATTGTGCCCGCCGGGTTCGAGCCGGTCGATCTGCTCGACGCGATTCTGAAGACGGTCGAGTTGCTCGAAGCGGGGCGGTCGGGTGTGGTGAACGCTTACGGGCGCGTGGTGAGCCGCGAGGGCAATCCAGAGGCGCGGCGCGTGATGCAGGAGGTGTTCGAGGTCGCCGATCGACCGTGGCGCGGCATCGGCGTCATTCCGGCAAGCGGCCTTGTGCTGCGCCGGGAGTACGAGATCTTCGACGCCGAAAAGCGCTTCGACGTGGGCCACATCGCCCCAGAGGAGTCGCCCCTGTGCAGGAGCGGCGAGGTGCTGCAAGGCCACCTCAAACCCTCCGACTGCCCGGCCTTCGCGCGGGAATGCACCCCGCAAACCCCGCTCGGCGCAACGATGGTTTCGTCGGAAGGAGCCTGCGCCGCGTATTATCGCTATCACCGCAAACCCCAATGACCATGCAACTGAGCTGCCCTTCGCCGATTCTTCAGCATGAGACCGTCCAGATGGCTCATGGCGCGGGCGGGCGTTTGTCGCAGGAGTTGACGGCGCGGGTGTTCATGCCGCATCTCGGCAATCCGGTGCTCGACCAGCTCGACGATCAGGCGCGGTTCGAGGCCGAGCCGGGGCGCATCGCCTTCACCACCGACACCTACGTCGTCTCGCCGATCTTTTTCCCCGGCGGCACCATCGGCGACCTGGCGGTCAACGGTACGGTGAACGACCTCGCCGTCGGCGGCGCGGTGCCGCGCTACCTCAGCGCCGGGTTCGTGCTCGAAGAGGGGCTGCCGCTCTCGGAGCTCGAACGGATCGTCAAACACATGGCCGAATCCGCGCGGAAGGCCGGGGTGGTGATCGCGTGCGGCGACACGAAAGTGGTGCAGAAAGGGCAGTGCGACCGGATTTTCATCAACACCTCCGGCGTCGGCTTCATCCCGCCGGGCCGCGACGTGTCGTGCCGCAACCTCCGGCCCGGCGACGCGGTGCTGCTCTCCGGAACCATCGGCGACCACGGCATGGCGATTCTCACCACCCGCGAAGGCCTCTCCTTCCAGAGCCGCATCCGGAGCGACTCCGCCGCCCTGAACGGCATGATCGCCGACCTGCTCGCAGCCGCGCCGAACCTCCACGCCATGCGCGACCCCACGCGCGGCGGCGTCGCGGCCACGCTCAACGAACTCGCCGCATCGTCATCAGTCGGCATCGAACTCGACGAAGCCGCCATCCCCGTGCGCGAAGAGGTGCGCGGAGCCGCCGAACTCCTCGGCATCGACCCGCTCACCGCCGCCAACGAAGGCAAAATGCTCGTCGTCGTGCCCGCCGCCGAAGCCGAAGCAGCGCTCGCCGCCATGCGCTCGCACGAGCACGGACGCGAAGCCGCGATTATCGGCAAAGTCACCGAAGAGCACCCCGGCATGGTGGTGATGCGCACCCCCTTCGGCAGCCGACGCATCGTCGAAATGCCGCTCGGCGAGCAGTTGCCGAGGATTTGTTAGCAATTGATAATTGACAGTTGATAGTTGTAGGGGCAGGCTCCTTTGCCTGCCTGGTTACTTTTTGTACGGGCGCACGGCTGCGCGCCCTTGTGGTGTGGCTATCTCTTCAAATAGCCGTATTTCTCCAGAATCGCCTTTGCTTCGGGGCTTTGCAGGTAGCTGAAAAATGTTTTTGCATCGGCGTTGGTTTCGCCGCGTTGGGTTACGGCCATCGTGAAGGGCGTGCGGGTGTAAAGATTGTGCGGGACGGTGTAGAGGATTTTGGCGCGTTTTGCGGTGAGTGCTTCGGTGAGGTGCGTTACCGAGGCATCGACGGCTTCGGTTTCGGCGTACATGAGGCATTGCAGGATGTCGCGGGTCATGACGAGCTTGCCTGCGAGCTGCGGTGCGATTCCGGCGTTTCGGAACGCCTCTATCGCCGACTCACCGGCGGGGGCGTTTTTTGGGTTGCCGATGGCGATTCGTTTGAGCTTCGTTAAATCCTTCATCGACCCAATCGTCACCGATGGATGGCCAACGATGACGATGTCGTTCCAGGCGAAGGGGGCGATCCATTCTCCGTCGATCAACCCTTTCTTGTGCAGGTAGTTCACCCACTTGGTGTCGGCTGAAATGTAGAGGTCGATCGGTGCGCCGTTTTCGATCTGCATGGCCAGCACGCCCGCCGCCGCGTAGGTTTTAATGAAGACGGCGCCGGGGTGCGCTTTGATGAAGTTGTTCGAGAGCACGTTGAGCACCTCTTTCATGCCCATACCCGCCGCGAGGCGGATTTGGCCGGCGAGTGCCGGGGTTGCGGTCAGGGCGAGCAGGAGGGTGATGAGCAGGCTTTTTATCTGGTGGCGCATGGCGTTACTGGTGGTGCGATGGGGGTTCATAGGCCTCTGCGTAACAGGGCAGGTGCAAGGTCAGCTCCTACAATTATCCATTAATTCACCCCGATAATGACGTCCGAGGCTTTGAAGATGGCACAGGCGTGTTCGCCCTCGTTGAAGCCGAGTTTTTCGGAGCTGGTTTTGGTGATGATGACCGAAATAATGTTGTCGCCGCCGATCTTTACATCGACTTCGCTGCTGACCGGGCCGTCGATGACGCGATGCACGCTGCCGCACATGATGTTGCGGGTGCTGAGCTTCGTGTTGTGCAGGTCGCGTCCCACGATGACGGCGTTGGATTTGATGATCGCGTAGGCACTCATTCCCTCCTTGAGCCCGAGGTTATCGACCGCGCCGTTGGTGATGACCGAGGTAATTGGTTGGCCGCCGTTCAGCGTGATGGTGATTTCCGAATTGACCGCGCCCTTGACGATTTCAGCGATGGTTCCGGCAAAGGTATTGCGCGCGCTGATGCGCATCGAGATTCGACGCAGGAATCGGTAGAGGTTGCCGGTTTCGCCGAGCCGCTCTTCGAGGTTTTCGAGGAACTTGCGGTGCTCGTCCTGCACAATGCGGTACTTTTCGACCACCTGTCGGCCTTCGCGCGTGAGCACGCTGCCGCCTCCGCCCTTGCCGCCGGTCATGCGCTCGACGAGCGGTTTGTCGGAGAGGTTGTTCATCATGTTTACCAGATGCCACGCGGTTTTGTAGCTGATGCCGACCGCTTTGGCCGCGCTGTTGATCGAGCCCAGTTCCTCGATCCGTTCAAGCAGTTCGATGCGGTCGCCGCCGAGAAAGCGGTTCTGCGACTTCTGGAACCAGATCGAGCCTTCGATGCCGAAAGGGTCTTTTTTGCTCACGTGTCGTGTCGGTTAAAATCTATGAATGGTCATGCGGTAATATAGAACCCTCAAGCATAAAATCCCGGCGGGAACCAGCCGTCAGGATGCAGTGTAACGGAGAAAGAACAGGGGAGAACAATACTCAGGCCGTCAATAGTGAACCGCCACCGAGGCCACTACCGTGAAAGGTGCTCCGGGATGGTAGGAGGTCTTCAGGGTTTTGTAGTCCGAGGCGCTGATTATGCTGACGCATTTTTTATTAAACAGGTTGATGAACGAGAGCGAGCAATTGACGTTGCGCAGTTCGGCCAGCGGGCGGCTCCAGGTAAGATCGAGGTCAAAGAGCGTCGCGCCGTCGATCTTCTGCTGGTGCTGCACGTCGCCGTAGCGCGACGACATGTAGCGCACGACCGGTGAAATGGTGAAGTCGCCGACCGTGTAACTTACGATGCCTTTCGCCAGGAACTCCGGAGCGTCGGGCACCTGCATTCCCTTGACGTTGATGAGTGCGCCGGTGGCGTCGGAGTAGATCGCCTGATCGAACGAGAAGCGGTTCCACGAGAACGATCCGTAGCATTTAAGCGTGTTCGACGGCTTGTATTCGCCCTCCAGCTCGAAGCCGTAGCCAGTTGCGTCGGCGCTGTTCATTGGGTAGGTCGCGTCCAGATCGGCGTCATAAAGTACAGCTTGTTTGTAATTGTGTTTAGCGTAATAAAATGTCGGCAAGAGGTTCCATGTGCTGCCGGTGATCTTCATGCTCAGCTCGATGTTTTTCGATATTTCCATGATGCGCTTGTCCCAAAGATCCTGGAACGGAATGGTGGTGTTGAGCGCGGCCTGCGAGTTGTAGTAGGGATAAATATCGACGTGTGCAACGTAGTTTTCGCCATATGCCAGGTTGACCGAGGCGTTGTTGCCGATGAAGCGAGTGAGCCTGATGTCGGGGAACAGACGGCTAAAGGTTTTGGTCGATTCAGCGCTTTTGAAGGGCACGAGTGTGGCCGACGCAAGTGCCTCTTCGTAACTGACATCGTCCGCCGTGGTGGTGTAGGTCAGGATCGATGGAAGGGTGTAGTTGACGTATTTTACGCCACCTTCCAGCGTCCAGTCGCCCACGCGGTACTTCGCCTCGATGAACGGCTCGTGCAACTCGTGGCTGGAGCCGTTGGAGAGGATCGCCCATTTGCTGAACTCAAGTGTGCTACCGCTGAGCGTGTAGTTCTTCCACGAGTTCGGCGGACCGGGGCGCTTCTGCGTGTGGTAGAGGTAGCCGAAGTCGAGATCGACGTCGCCGATGATCGTGGTGTATTCGGACAGAATGCCCTTCAGGTTGTGGTCGATGTCCCAGCGGCGGATGTTCGGCGAGCCGTTGGGCAGTGTGATGGTCTCCATGTAGTAGCCCTTGTCGCTCCAGTAGTAGGGTTTGAGGTTCAGCTTCGACTTTTCGTCGGTTTTGATTTCAAGGTTGGCCATCACCATCCAGTCCTCGAACTCGTTCTTGTTGTAGCCGTAGTAGTCGTATTGCGTCGGATCGTTGCTGTAATCGGTGCCGTATGCGCTGTCGAGATTCTGAATCTGCGCGTAGCTCAGCGCTTTGTACGGGTGGATGTTGCCCTTGCTCCAGGTGGCGAACGCTTCGAGTTTGGTCTTGTCGCTGAACTGCTTCGACAGGCCGACCATCAGGTTGTTTCGATTGCTCGCGCCATATCCTTTCCATTTTGCGGCGTAGCTGGTCGAGCCGGAGGCGAACGCCTTGAAGCCGCGGTCCAGGTCGCCGGTGTCGATGCGCATGTAGGTGCGGCTGAAGTTGTGGCTGCCGATGCTCTGCTTGAAGGCCACGCCGAACTCATTTTTAGGGCGCTTGATCTCCATGTCGATTTTGCCGCCCACGTCGGCGATGCCGAGGCCTACGTTGGTGGGCATCACGCCGCTATAGACCGCGACGTTTTCCATGTTTTCGAGGTCGTAGATCGTCGCACCGCCGCCGGGACGTCCGGTGACCGGCAGTTCCTCGACGTTGGCTGTTGTGGCCGGAACACCGCCTGCGGTTGCCTCGACTCCACGGAAGCGGAACGACTCGTGGTAGTTGACGATGTCGGCCAGTCCGTACGGATCGACGCTCTGCTGGCTGATGGAGGGTAGTATGTTGATGACTTTATAGACCGACATTTGCGACGGATTGAGCACGGTGGACTCCTTGCCGGTAATCTTGTTGAGCAGGTCGCCCTTCTTGCTGGAGACGGTAATTTCTAAGCCTGTCCAATTGCTGAGCGTCAGCAGCTCCGGTGCTTCCTCTGCCTGTGCCACTGCTACGGAGAGCAGCGCCAGGAGGGCGATGAGTGGAGTTTTTTTCATGAGCAGGGTTCGGGTTTAGATCAGTCAGATCAGACGGATGAGTCAGATTTGATTGATCGTTGAGTTTTTTTTGCTATAACGGAGCGCAAAAAAAGAGCCAGTTCCATAGTATTTCCCTTTTGGCAAGCATTTTGCGATATGTACTAAAAGTTATAACGAAGTGCAAAAAATTGGGGGAACGCCTTGAGTAACCAGTTAACGCAAGACGGCCTCCCCCGGGCTTCCTGAAGGGAAGGAAGAAACTTAGTTAATCAGGTGATCTTCACACGCTTCACCCTCTTCGAGTGCGTCAAGAATTTCATCGATCTTGTCCTCGCTGTCGATTTCGCCGTACCAGAAGTTTTCGGGATAGACGACCACGACTGGCCCTTTTTCGCAGAGGTTCAGGCAGGCGGTTGCCGAAACGGCAACGTCGCTCATGCCGCGGTCGGCAAGCTCGCTTTCGAGGTAGGGGATCAGCCCGAGCGCCTCTTTCTTGTGGCAGATGCCCTGAGGAGCGCCCGCGGCGCGGAAGCTTGCGCAGACGAAGATGTGGTGAGTCGGTTTTTCCATGATGGTAGTTTTTGTTGTTCTTGTTTTTTCAGATTTGACTGATCCGACCGATCTTTTTCTCAATCGCAGCCGTTGCCGTCGCCGCTGCAGCTTGTTTTGCAGGCGTGGATCTGGCTGCTTTTCATGAGGTGCTTGAGATCCTGGCCGGTGAAGACGCCGAACACAGCTTCTTCGATCACCCCTTCGAGTGACATGACGTCGATGCCGCTGGCTTTGAGGGTTATCTGCGGCGTGTCGCCGGCGCTGTTGACCAGCACGGCGCGGCAGTCGGAGAGCGTCTTGGCGAGCGCTTCCCAGCGCGCCTTGCCGCCGCCGGCGGGCGGTGCCGGGCGCGAATCGACCAGCGTGCACCCTTTTTTGTCCTCGTCGAGTTCGTAGATCAGGAACCTGTCCGCTTCGCCGAGATGCTGGTTGATGAGTACGCCTTCGAGGCTTGCGACCGCGATGTAGGGGCGATGCTCGTCGGGATTTTTCGGCATGAGCGAGGCTTCGGCGAGCTTTTGCATCATCTCGTCGCTGTTGATTTCGCCGATGATTCCCGCCGCGTCAGCTCGGCAGCGGGCGCAGTGCTTCATCTGCGGCATCAACTTGCCAGCTTCGTCCTGAATCTCCCTGACCATCATCGGATCGGGTTCGGGAATGTTCTCGAAGACCGTCTCGGTGGTGTTGTAGTAGGGCAGGGCGTTCAGGATGTCTGCGCCCATCGAGGCGACCTGGCGGGCCACTTCGATGACGTGCTCGTCGTTGATGCCGGGGATGATGATTGAGTTCACCTTGGCCGTGACGCCGAATCTCTTGAGCTTCTGCAGGGCGGCGAGCTGGTTTTCGAGCAGCAGCTCGGCGGCCTGACGGTCGCGGTACATGCGCTTCTTGTAGCGTACCCAGGCGTAGATCTCCTGACCGATTTCCGGATCGATGGCGTTGATCGTGAGAGTCACGTGGCTCACCTTCAGCTCGGCCAGCTCCTCGATGTAAGGCAGCACGTCGAGGCCGTTGGTGGCGACGCAGAGCAGCATGTCGGGATATTTCTCGCGAACGAGCCGAAGCGTCTCCATCGTCTCCTCAGGGTTGGCGAACGGATCGCCGGGGCCTGCAATGCCCACCACCGAGATGTTCGGCGAGAGCTTGATGGCGTTGTCGAGGTAGTAGAGCGCCTGCTTCGGCGAGAGCACCTTGCTCGACACTCCGGGGCGGTTCTCGTTCATGCAGTCGAACTTCCGGTTGCAGTAGTTGCATTGGATGTTGCATTTCGGCGCAACCGGCAGGTGAATTCTTCCGAAGGTGTGCCTTGCAGAGTCGTTGAAGCACGGGTGGTTTTTGATATTGAGCGTCATTATTGTGTCTCCCTTGTGCCCCCTTCAGGCATTTCCTGCCCCCTCCGTTTTCTAGATGGAGAGGGCGGGGTGATTACTTCATGCGTTTTCCCTTAGATGTAGGTGTAGCCAACTGGCGACGAGTTCTGGCGATATTCGATGACGGTGTTGGCGATGCGGTCGAACAGCTCCTGCGTGCCTTTGTAGCCGAGGTGGTGCAGGCGCTGGCCGCCGAAGCGGTCGTGAATCGGGAAGCCGATCCTGATGAGCGAGAGCTCGTTCTTGCGCGACATCGTGAACCCTTTGCTGTTGCCGATCAGGAAGTCCGGCTTGAGCACTTTGGCCTCGTTTTCGATGTCCACGAAGTCAACCCCTTCGCGTACTTGGATTTCGAGCTCTTCCAGATCGGGAATCAGCTCCAGCATCCGCTTTTTCATCAGCCCGCTCTTGCCGCCCGAGGCGCAGAGCACCGGCACGACGCCGATTTCGCGCAGGAAGGCGGCCATCGAGATGACCAGATCCTCCTCACCGTAGAGGATCGCTTTTCTGCCGAAGACGTACTTGTGGCCGTCGGCGTAAGCGTCAATCAGACGGCGGCGTTCGTCCTCGTACTTTTCAGGCATCGGCTGTTCGGTCAGCTCTTCGAGCAGCGTGAAGAAGCGGTCGGTTGCCTTGACGCCGATTGGCAGGGGCATGCTGTGGCGCGGCACGCCAAAACTCTCTTCGAGGTAGCCCGCCGCCGACTTCTTGGCTTCGAGCGTCGAGCCGAACTCGATACTGGCCGCCGCGCTGCCGCTGTCGGCAATCAAACTGGTCGGTGTGCCACCGGGCGGAATGCGGTGATACTCGCCCCACGGGCCGCCGTCGAGCGTCTGCGAGTAGTCGGGCAGGAGCATGAACGGCATCCCGAACTCCTTGAGAATTTCCTTCAGGTAGCGGATGTCCGCCGGTGAAATCATCCCCGAAAAGAGGTTGAGCATGTTCTTTTTCGCGCCGCCGGTGGCGAAGGTCTGCACGGCGGAGCGTACGGCGGCGTGGAAGCCGTCGATGTGGCTGCCCTGGTAGCTCGGCGTCGAGGCGAAGATCATGGTCGGCAGATCGGCCTCACCCATGATCGCTTTGTAGTCCTTCAGAATCATCGGCACGTCGTCGCCAATCGTCTCCGACAGGCAAGTCGTTGCGATGCCGATCACCTGAGGTTTGTACTGCTGGGTGACGTTTTTGAGCCCCAGCTTCAGGTTGTGGCTGCCGCCGAAAACCGCCGTCTCTTCGTTGAAGTTTGACGAGGCGATGTCGATCGGCTCCTTGTAGTGGCTGATGAGGTAGCGCCGGATGTAGGTGGCGCACCCCTGCGAGCCGTGCAGGAACGGCACGCACTTTTCGATGCCGCGGAAGGCCAGACACGCGCCCAGCGGATTGCAGAGCTTGCAGGCGTTCTGCGTAGCGGTCTTTGCGGTTTTGGTCGATCCGTTCGTGGTCATTTGGCACCTCCTTTGCGCGGTGCGAACTGCCATACGGGGCTCATCACTGATTCGTAAACCTCCTTGGCGAAATAGTACATGCCGATAAATCCGGCGAGCGGAATCTTGCGCTCGTGGTTGTGGTCGCAGAAAGCGACGCCGAGCTTGAAGGCGATGGGGCGCTCCTTGACGCCGCCGATGAGCAGATCAGCCTCTTTTTCGAGGATGAACTTGGAGAGCTCGACCGGGTTGGAGTCGTCAACGATCACCGTGCCTTCGTCGCACATCTCCTTGAGGTTTTTGTAGTCCTGCTTGTTGCCGGTCTGTGAACCGGCCAGCACCACCGACATGCCGACGGTGCGCAGGGCCTTGATGAGCGAAAAGGTCTTGAAGGCTCCACCGACGTAGATCGCGGCTTTCTTCCCGGTCAGGGCAGCTTTGAACTTCTGCATTTCGGGGTAGTACTGGCGGATTTCGTCGCGCACGATCTCCTTGGCCTTTTCCATGATGTCGGGCCTGTCGGGGAAGTGCTCCGCTACGTCGTAGAGCGATTTGGACATATCCTCGAAGCCGAAGTAGGAGACGCGGATGTAGGGGATGCCGTACTTCTCCTCCATCTCTTTGGCGAGGGTGGTCATCGAGCCGGAGCACTGCACCACGTTGAGCGAAGCGCCGTGCGAGCGGCGGATGTCGTCGATGCGGCCATCGCCGGTCATGGTGGCGACCACCTGGATGCCCATCTTCTCGTAATATTCCCGGATGATCCAGGCTTCTCCGGCGAGGTTGAATTCGCCGAGAATGTTGATGCTGTATTTGCTGATGTCGTCGGTCGAGCCTTCGCCGATCAGCTTCATGAGGGCGTTGCAGGCGGCTTTGTAGCCATCCTTCTTGGTGCCCTTGAATCCTTCGGAATGCACCGGCAAGACCGGGATTCCTTTCTCTTTTGCAACTTTTTTACAGACCGCATCGATGTCGTCGCCGATGAGGCCGATGATGCAGGTCGAGTAGATAAATGCCGCTTTGGGCTGGTATTGATCGATCAGTTCGATCAGAGATTTGTAGAGTTTCTTTTCGCCGCCGTAGATGACGTCCATCTCCTGGAGGTCGGACGAAAAGCTGAGTCTGTGCAGCTCGGGTCCCGATGAAACCGCTCCCCGGATGTCCCAGGTGTAGGCGGCGCAACCGATCGGGCCGTGTACGATGTGAATAGCGTCGGCTACGGGGTAGAGCACGACTCGTGAGCCGCAGAAGACGCAGGCCCGCTGGCTGACCGAGCCGGAGAGGCTGGTCTTTTCGCACGCGATGTCTCCTTCCGGAGCACCCGCGGTCTTCTCATAGACCTGTTTTTGCCTGCCTTCGAGCAGGCTGATGTTCTGCGTATCCATTACTTCCTTTCCCTTCATTGTCATCCTCCTCCCGTTATCGAAGGAGGATGGTTGTCAATCTTGTAGTCAATTTGTCGATACGTCGCCGTTGCGAGCGGTTCACTGACAGGCCGGACGGGGAACTGGAATCCACCCTCCGGCGAGCCTCTGGATAGCGAACCGGCTCACGACAACGCATCACATAACCAACTCGAACCTCTCTTCAGGCGCATCGCGATCCTGACGATCCATGAGCGCGCCGAGAATCTTTTCCACGATCCTGATGCCACCGGTGTACCCGACACTCGGGAAGTAGCTGTGACCGATACGGTCGAGAATCGGGAAGCCGTAGCGTACGAACGGGATGTCTTCGTCACGTGCGATGTACTTGCCGTAGGTGTTGCCGATGAGCAGATCGACCGGCTCGTTCTTGATCCACTGGTGAAGCAGGAACGTATCAGCCTGGGGGCCAATCTTGAGGTTTGCTTCCGGAGCGCGCTGGAGAATCTCCTTCATGCGTTTATCAAAGCGCAGACCCGGCGTGCCGCTTACGATGTGCGCCGGCACCATGCCCAGGTCGAGCAGGAACTCGGTGAGCGGCATGAGCTGGTCGGGGTCGCCGAACAGCGCAACCCTCTTGCCGTAGAAGTACTGCTCCATGTCGGCCATGACATCCACCAGGCGGCCACGCTCGGCGGTGATTTCTGCCGGAACCTCGACGCCCGCAGCCTTGCTGAGAGCCATGATGAAGCGGTCGGTGGCGGACAGGCCGATCGGCATGTCAACCGTCTCGAACGGCACCTTGCACTTCTTGTCGAGTGCGATGGCTGCCGGTTCGGCGCTCATGCAGCCGAGAGCGACGGAGGCTTTGCTGTCGCCAGTGCTCCTGAGCTGGTCGAGCGTGACGCCGCCTTTCGGGTAGAACACATGCTTGCCGGTCTGCGGTGCGTCGAGCACGTCGGAGGTGTCGGGGAAGAGCACGATGTTGGCGCCCATTCTGCCGGCGATCGATTTGATCTCCCGCATGTCGGAAGGCTCCATCCAGCCGGCGACGATGTTGACCTGGTCTTTGGTTTCACCGGTCGAAACAGCGAACTGCTCGGCCATGCCGACCACCATGTTGGCGTAGCCGGTGACGTGCGAACCCACAAAGCTCGGGGTGCTGGCGTACATGACGAACTTGCCGTCCGGAATCTTGCCGTCGTCGCTGGCCTTCTTGGTGATCTGCTGCAAGTCATCACCGATGGTTTCAGACAGGCAGGTGGAGTGCACCGCGATCACTTCCGGATCATAGACCGAAAAGATGGTGTCGATAGACGAGAGCAGGTTGGACTGGCCACCGAACACCGAAGCGCCTTCGGTGAACGAACTGGTGGCGGCCATGACCGGCTCCTTGTAGTGGCGGGTCAGGGTGCTGCGGTGGTACGAGCAGCAACCCTGGGAACCGTGGCTGTGAGGCAGGCAGCCGTGCACGCCGAGTGCGGCGTACATGGCTCCGATCGGCTGGCAGGTCTTTGCCGGATTGATCGTCAGCCCCTCGCGCTCTTTGACCTCTTTGTTTGTATGACGTAATAACATCAATAATCTCCTCGTTAATTTTTTATGCGGGCATCACTGAAAACTTATTGCGCGTCCCGATTGCTGCGTTGGTTGGTGCTCGAAATCCTCACGTACTATCAGTACGCTCCGGTTTCTGCGCTCCAGCCGCCTTTCCCGACAACTGTCGGGACGCTTATGACTCTTTTCAGAGACGCCCGTGCTTGTTAGGCGACGTAGTTGGCTTCCAGAGCTTCAGAATCGCTCTGCTCCCACGGGGCTTTGATGAGCTTCCAGACAGGGTTGTTGACCATGCGGTCGATGTCTTTGTAGAAGTTCACCGCGCCTTTGAAGCCGGTGTAGGGGCCTCCGTAGTCGTAGCTGTGGAGCTGCTTGAGCGGCACACCCATCTTCTGGACGACATACTTCTCCTTGATACCGGCGCAGAAGATGTCGGGCTTGTAGATTTCGATGAGCTTTTCAGACTCGTAGTGGCTGACATCATCGATCACCAGGCTGTTGTTGACCATCTGCTTCATCATGCCGGTGTAGCCGTTCATTTCGAGGCCTTTGGCTTTCAGCTTTTCGATCTCTTCGGCGCTCTTTCTGGGACTGTACAGCTCCGGATCGGCAGTCACTTTCAGCTCTTCGATGTTCTTGCTGTCGGCATCGATCTTGATGTTCGGCAGCACTTCGCGGCCTTCGTAGTCATCGCGGTGAGCGAATTCGTAGCCAGCAGAGAGGGTCGTCATGCCGAGCTCGTTGAACAGATCCTGGTAGTGGTGAGCGCGCGAGCCACCGACGAACAGCATGGCCGTTTTGCCTTCGGTTTTCGGGCGAATCTCTTCGATGATCGCCTTGACGGCGGGCATCTCTTCGGCGATCACCTCTTCGACCTTCGCCTTCAGCTCTGCATCGTCGAAGTACTCGGCGATCTTGCGAAGCGACTTGCCTGTCGATTCAGCGCCGACGAAGTTGACCTTCATCCATGGGATACCGTATTTGGTCTCCATCATGTCGCCCATGTAGTTGATCGAGCGGTGGCACTGCACGATGTTCAGGTCGGCGGTGTGAGCGTTCTCCATTGCGCCGACCGTCGAGTTGCCGCTGAAAGAGGCGATGAGGGTGATGCCGCACTTGTCGAGCAGACGCTCGATCTCGAAGGCGTCGCCGCCGATGTTGTACTCGCCGAGCAGGTTGATCTTGAACTTGCCGGGCTTGACTTCGTTGTTGTTGCCAACCATGTGCTTGAACACACCGTTGTTGGCGATGTGGTGACCAGCCGACTGGCTGACGCCGCGGTAGCCTTCGCAGCTAAAGCCGAAGACGTTGCAGTCGCCGAGCTTGGCTTTCATCTCTCGCGACACGGCGTGCACGTCATCACCGATCAGGCCGACCGGGCAGGTCGAGAAGATCGCGATCGCTTTCGGGTGGAAGAGGTCATAAGCCTCCTGAATGGCCACTTTCAGTTTCTTTTCACCACCGAACACCACGTGCTCTTCCTGCATGTCGGTCGAGAAGCAGTAGGTGATGAAGTTTTCATGCTCCGGAGTTTCCGGTCTGGTCTGGTTACGGCGGGTCAGCCATGCGTAGAAGCTGCACCCGATCGGGCCGTGCACGATGTTGACGATGTCGCGCGTCGGGCCGAGAACCACACCTTTACAGCCGGCGTAGGAGCAGCCGCGCTGGGTGATGATGCCCGGAACCGTGCGGACGTTGGCCTGCACCGGCGGGATCGTATCGGGGTCGTTAGCCACGATCGACTTTTTGCGCTTCTTGGCGACTTTCGGGGGATATTTTCCGATCAGTTCCTCGGTAATCGAGGCCGGATCTGGCATGTTTATTTTCGGATCCATTATAAGCGTTCTCCGTTTACACCATTAATAATTTGGCATTCTTAACCTGTTGCGCGCTTCGATGACTGCGTTGTCCTCAAGTCGCTCGCGACGGTTAACCTTCTGACTCAGTTGAGAGCGGCGTCGCCCGCTTCTCCGGTTCTGACCCTGACGGTCTCCAGAATCGGGGTGACGAAAATCTTGCCGTCTCCGTGTTTGCCGGTCTGGTTGGTTTTGATGATCGTGTCGATGGCCGTCTGGGCGAGTTCATCGGGCACAACCACGGTCAAGATTCTTTTAGCGACGAGCCTCGGAGTGTTACCGAGCTGTTCGATTGCCTCCGGATGGCCTTCTTCGGCGCCCTGGAGGATGTCGTAGTGAACCTGGCCCTTGCCGCGTCCCATCACCCTGCCGGTGGCCGTGAAGGCCGAGATGCCGGCGTCGATGAGCGCTTGCTTGGTCTCGTTCATCTTGGTGATCCGTATGACTGAAATGATCTCTTTCATCAGGCCTCCTTCGCTTCAAGCTCGCCTTCTTTGATGCCGGAGCTGATTGTGTAGACCTCTTCGACAGCCGAGACGAAGATTTTCCCGTCACCGAACTTGCCGTCGCCGGTTTTTGCGTTATCCATAATCGCCTCGATGACGAAATCCTTGTCGGCGTCCGGCACAACCATGAAGAGCATCTCTTTGGGCAGTTCGTCATAGACCACATCGCCGACGCGCAGACCGCGCTGTTTACCCCGGCCAACAACCGAGACTTTGGTGACTGCCGGGTATCCGGCGTCGAGCAGGCCCTGCATAACGTCCTGTACTTTTTCCGGCCTGACGATGGTTCTGATCATTAACATGTTTGGGTTCTCCTTTACGTTTATAAATCTCTTTGGTTCAGGTGAATCATGAACTTGATTCAAATCGTCGTGAGCGGTTCGAGCTTATCGGGCCGCGCAACAGATTTCACCAGATTCATTAGTTGGCGATACCGAACTCGATGAGCAACTGCTCCAGCTCGTCGATCGAGAGCGGGTTCGGGATCACCTTCATCTCGTTCTCGTCGATTTTGCGAGCCAGGGTGCGATACTCGTCGGCCTGCGGGTGCGTCGGATCGTAATCGATCACGGTTTTCCTGTTGATCTCTGCGCGCTGAACCATGTTGTCGCGAGGCACGAAGTGGATCATCTGGGTGCCGAGCTTCTTGGCCAGCTCTTCGATCATCTCTTTCTCGTTGTCAACCTTACGGCTGTTGCAGATCAGGCCGCCAAGGCGAACACCACCGGCATCAGCGTATTTGAGGATACCTTTGCAGATGTTGTTGGCAGCGTACATGGCCATCATTTCACCAGAGCAGACGATGTAGATCTCTTCAGCTTTACCGTCGCGGATCGGCATGGCGAAACCACCGCACACAACGTCACCGAGCACATCGTAGAACACGTAGTCGAGTCCCCATTCGTCATCGTAAGCACCGAGCTGTTCGAGCAGGTTGACCGAGGTGATGATGCCGCGGCCAGCGCAACCGACGCCAGGCTCAGGACCGCCGGACTCGGTGCAGCGGCTGCCTTTGTAACCCTCTTTGATGATATCTTCGAGTTCGACTTCTTCGCCCTCCTCGCGCAGGGTGTCGAGCACAGTTTTCTGCTGAAGGCCACCGAGCAGGAGACGGGTAGAGTCAGCCTTCGGGTCGCAACCTACGACCATCACTTTTTTGCCTGCTTCTGCGAGACCGGCCACCGTGTTCTGAGTGGTGGTAGATTTACCGATACCGCCTTTGCCATAAATCGCGACTTTTCTCATGGTAGTACTCAAGTTTATTGTTTAAGCGTCTTGTTGGCTGAAAATATTCAGGTTTAAGATTCTTTTTCCTGAATAATTAAAGAATGTTTTGCAATTGGTGTGCCAAAGTGTGGTTGCTGAGGGTGTTTTTCTTGAAATATTTTTGGAAAAACTTTTAAGTCATTTATTGGAAATGAGTTAAAAGTTTTCGATGGACTGTGTCGATCAGGTTGCAAGCGCCTCTTTTTTTTATGAAGTGACTGAAAGGGGGTGAATGCAAAGCTACATGCCTGTAGTAAAGCTGGTTTTCCTACCATTCAGTAGGATTGTGGGGGTTAAGGTTCTACAAGGTTGTCGGAAGAGCAGCATTCAGCGGGATCAACGGCTGCCAGCTACTGACAAGACGGGAGATTTTCAAGATGAGTACGAAGGTGGGGAGAGGAGAGAAGTGCTTTAGATGCTTTTTTACAAGGGATTTTTCAGAATTGACGGTCTTCTTGGCAGGCCATCAGACTTACCGGAAAACGCAACCTCATCCGGAGCGTGCTCCAAGTCTTTGTCATTGCGATCCCGACTTGTAGGGAGAAGCAAATCATACGAAAATTCCGCAAAATGGATTACCACGTCGCTGCGCTCCTCGCAATAATGATAGAGAGTATGATAAGCTCCGACAGGCTTCGTAGTGTTTGGCAGAAAGGCGATTTTTGGGATTGGTTAGAAAGTTACAAAAATGTAGAAAGTTGCATTTTTGTGGTTTTTTGTCCAGTTCTGCGCCGGAACCGTTGTTTCGGCGCTGGCGTTTATTATTAACTATAAATTTGTCTGAAATCGCTTTGTTGAACACGTTATTGTTTGTGTTACCGGGAGGGACTTGTCATGAAAACTTTTCTTCATCGCCGCCCAACGCTTGGTGGTGAACATCATCAGCCATCAACAGGGCAAAGCCCTGAAACTGCATCTGTGCTCAGCAGACCGCTTGCATTGCCAGCTGTTTCGTCAGGTGCGACAGCAATCGGTGCGCTTGCCATTGGGGCACTCAGTATCGGAGCTTTGGCGATTGGCGCGTTTGCTATCGGGCGGCTGGTCATTGGTCGCTTGTTTGTGCACAAGTCGAAGATCGATTCGCTTGAAATCGGGGAGCTGAAAGTCGGTAGGTTGGAGATTGTGGAGAGTGTGGGGAGTGCGGTGGAATCGAAAGAGGGTGACATTGAGTGATTTGGGGCTGTGCCCGATTGTCATGCTGGTTTGGGCTGTTGAGAACTTACAATATTCTTGATTGGAATGAAATTATGCCATCATTCTGCAAAGCAACAGAAATATCCGGTTATGAGATTCTATCGTGAGTTTTTCAATCGAATCTCTGAGTTGTTGGGAGGTGCCTCTATACATACAAGCCCAATCAGCGAAGAGAGCATCCGCCACCAAACGCCCCACGATTTAAGACATGCGTATAAATAGTGATAAGCAAATGAAAATTATGGCTTGGAACTATTATTTAAAAATAAGGCTCTTCGCAGAATTTCGTGGATAACGCAGTAAGGCGCTACTTCATGCTCCGATAGCCATGTTGAGTTTTCCGCAGTAAAACAAAATCCGGATTCGGTAACTCTCGAAACGGTGAAACCCTCTTGCCGAAGCCTTGACGATCTGAATCTTGCTGTTCAAGCCTTCGGAGACCGCGTTGGTGATCGGGTGCTTGAACCAGGTCAACAGGTTGCCGAAATGGCGCCGAAGCAGCTCTTTGACCTTCGTCAACGGAGCTAGTATTCTGTTTGGTTAATTGATTGTATCGAAAAGAACATCTTCAGCATGTTGAACTGAATCAAGAATTGTTGATGCGTTTTTGGTCCACTTGAATGGTTTGGCAAGTTTTTCGTTATGGATTTTGATATAGCGATGAATCGCATTGCGCAGTTCATTGACGCTACAGAAAACACCTCGATACAAGGCTCGTCGCTCCAATTGTGAGAACCAGCTCTCAACGGCATTCAGCCACGAAGCGCTGGTCGGAGTGAAATGCAATTTGATTCTGGGATGCTTGGCA
>DRSQ01000041.1 GCA_011372505.1 Chlorobaculum parvum
ACCGTCGTGGTGTTGCAGCCACGCTTTTTCCGTGCCGATCCCGATTGAAAACGAGCTGATTATCAACGCCATTGACCGACGATTCACCATGAATAACGATACTAACAGACTGAACAGGAACCTGCTGCTAGCCGGTCTCGGTCTTATCGTCTTCCTGTGCTTTTTCGCGGGCATCGGCTCCGGGCCGCTGTTCGACGTAGATGAAGGCGCCTTCAGCGAGGCTACGCGCGAAATACTGGTATCGAAAAACTACCTCACAACCTATCTGAACGGCGCCTTGCGCTTCGACAAGCCGATTCTGATCTACTGGCTACAACTGCTGTCGATCAAGTCTTTCGGCATCAACGAGTTCGCGTTCCGACTGCCATCCGCAATTTCAGCAGCGTTCTGGGCATTGACGATATTCCTCTTCGTTCGCCGCGAGCGAAACGAAACCGAGGCTGTATGGGCGACGGCGCTGATGGCGCTTTCGTTGCAGGTGAGCATTATTGCCAAGGCGGCCATTGCCGATGCATTGCTCAATCTGTGCCTTGCCGTCACGCTGCTGAGCATCTACCGCTACTGGCGGCATAGCGAGCGTTCAGCGGTCTACCTGGCCTTCGCAGCAATGGGATTCGGCGTGCTCGACAAAGGGCCGGTGGCAATCCTCATTCCGGTGGTGGTATCGTTGCTGTTCTTCGCAGTGCGGAAAGACTTGATGCGCTGGTTCCAGCTCGCGTTCAATCCGCTAGGCATCACACTGTTCCTCGCAATCGCCATGCCGTGGTACGTGCTTGAGTACCGCGAGCAGGGACAGGCGTTCATCAACGGCTTCATCATGAAGCACAACATTGGCCGGTTCAAGGGCTCGATGGAGGGGCACTCCGGCACGTTGCTCTACTACTTGCCGGTGGTGCTGATCGGCCTCATGCCCTCGACGGGCATCCTCTTCGGGGCGTTCTCGAAACTTCGCTCGCGCCTGTCCGACCCGCTCTGGCAGTTCTGCCTGATCTGGTTTGCGTTCGTCTTTATCTTCTTCTCCCTGTCGGGCACCAAGCTGCCGCACTACATGATTTATGGCTACACGCCACTCTTCATCCTTCTCGGCATCGAACTGGCAGAGGTTGAGAGCACCTGGCTACACGCGCTCTGGCCGACGGCGTTGCTGTTAATTTTTGCCGCCCTGCCGCAGGTGCTGCCACAGGTGATTCCGTCGATCGAGAGCCGCTTCGTGCAGGCGCAGCTTCAGGGGCTCATGGCAGCAATGGCGGCCAGCCACTTCTCGCTGCTGATGAGCTTCGCCGCCACCGTTTGCCTCCTGCTGCAATTCGCGCCGATGATGCCGCCGTTGCGCTTCATCATCGGCGGAGCGCTCCTGACCCTCTCATTCAACTTCATCGCCATGCCGATGGCTGCCTCGGTGATGCAGCAGCCAGTCAAGGAGGCCGCACTGCTGGCCCGTGAGCAGGGGCTGAAAATCGTGATGTGGAAGGTCTATTACCCCTCTTTTTTAGTATATTCGGGTGCTCTTGCCGAACGGCGCGAGCCCCTGCCGGGTGACGTGGTGCTGACCAGCATCGATCGTCTCGACAAGCTCGGCCCGGTCGAACGCCTGTACGGTAAACATGGAATCGTCCTTGTCAGAATGCCCGATCAACCCGATACCCGATGAAACTCTCCATCGTCATACCGCTCATGAACGAAGACGAAAGCATCAAACCGCTCTTCCGGGCGCTCGCTTCGGCACTCAGCGGTATCGAACATGAAATCATTCTGGTCGATGATGGCTCGACCGACTCGACGGTGGCCGAAATCGAGCGCTACGCCCCGTCGAACGCCCGATGCGTCGTGCTGAACAAGAACTACGGCCAGACCGCTGCGATGTCGGCAGGCATCAACGAGGCCAAAGGCGAACTGATCGCCACGATGGACGGTGATTTGCAGAATGACCCGGCGGACATCCCGATGATGATCGAGCATCTCGAATCGAGGGAGCTCGACGTGGTGGTCGGACGACGCGCCGGACGGAAGGACGGCATGGTGCTGCGCAAGATTCCGAGCAAGATTGCCAACGCCATGATCCGCAACATGACCAACGTGCACATCCGCGATTACGGCTGCACGCTGAAAGTATTCAAGCGGGACGTAGCCCAAAACCTCGGGCTGTACGGCGAGCTGCACCGCTTCATTCCGGTGCTTGTGCAGTTGTATGGCGCAAAAATGGAGGAGGTTGACGTACGGCACCACGCACGACAGTACGGCAAATCAAAGTACGGCATCGGCAGAACCCTCAAGGTGCTCAGCGACCTGCTCTTCATGGTCTTTTTCCAGAACTACGCCCACAAGCCGATGCACCTGTTCGGCACGCTGGGCTTCATCACCCTGTTCCTCGGCATCGGCATCAACCTGTACCTGGTCGCCCTGAAAATTCTCGGCAACGACATCGGTGGACGCCCACTCCTGACCCTCGGGGTGATCATGACCTTCATCGGCATTCAGCTCATCACCACGGGCTTCATCGCCGAATTCATCATGCGCACCTACTACGAGTCGCAGAACAAGAAACCCTACATCATCCGGCAGATCGTTGACAAAAGCAAGTAGCTCCATCAAAAGCAAGGTGTTCAAGACGGTGGTGCAGATCGTGTTCACCGTCGGCGCTCTGGCCATCGTGCTCACCAAGACCGACCTCGATCAACTTTGGTCGATCATCAGTAACGCAAACCCGATTCACCTGCTCAGCGCGATTCTGTTTTTCAACATCTCCAAGGTCGTGAACGCCTTCAGGCTGAACCGCTATTTCACAGCGATAGGCCTGCGCCTGTCGGGCTGGTACAACCTGAAGCTCTACTATCTGGGCATGTTTTACAACCTGTTCCTGCCGGGCGGTATCGGGGGAGACGGGTACAAAATCTACGTGCTGAAAAAGCACCACGGCCTGAAGGTGGTCAACATTTTCAGTGCGGTGTTCTGGGACAGGGTCAGCGGCATCTTCGCGCTGATCTTCCTCTCGGCGGCGCTGATTCTCCCCAGCTCCTTTGCAGCACTTCACCCCGGTGAAATGCAGTGGCTCTGGCTGATTGCCGGGATTACCTATCCCCTGTCACTGCTGTTGACCTGGCTGTTTCAGCGACAGTTCATGTCGGTGTTTTTCATCACCGCCGTCGAGTCGCTGCTCATCCAGGTAACCCAGGTCATTTCGGCCCTGTTCATCCTCATGGCCCTTTCAGCCTCCTCTCACCAGATCGACTACCTTGCCATCTTCCTGATCTCGAGCGTCGCCACCATCCTGCCGATCACCATCGGCGGAGCGGGCGCGCGCGAGGTCACCTTTTACTACGCGCTCAACCATCTCGCGCTCGACGTCAATACCGGCATCGCCCTGTCGCTGGTCTTCTTCGGGATTTCAGCGATCTCGTCACTACCGGGAATCCTGGCCAAGATGCGCCACGAACCCGGCCACTCACTGGCAGCCGTCTCAGAGGAACAAGCAGAGAAAAGTTGAAAACGATTTGATTTGACTTGGCTGAGCGGAGTCAACGCTCAGTTATCCATGCTGGCTGAACGCTATATCCTTCAGGCGTAACTGCACGTACTTTCTGCCGTTCCACTGCTTTTTTTCCGGGATGCACACCAGCTGGAACGGCGCAACGTTGCCAATGCGCTCCAGCTCCTTGTAGATATCCGGGCGGTCGAAACCGATAACCTCGAACCTGGAGCTGCGCTCTCCCTGAACCATGAATTTGACGTGACGCTCGCGGAGGAGCTTCGGCTTGCCAACCAGCTTGCAGGGCGCGGTGACGAACAAGGGCTCGCGGTTGGCGAAACCGAAGGGTGAAAACTGTTCGAGCACGTTGAGAAAGTTCGGGGTGATGTCGTCAAGCGAAAGCTCGGCGTCGATCAGCAGCTCTTTCTGGCGCTTTTCAACCGGCAGCATCTCCCGGCAAACCTCGTCAAAGCGCGTTCTGAAGGCGGCCAACCGGTCGGGCCTGAGGGTAAAGCCAGCTGCCTGATGGTGCCCGCCAAACTGTTCAAGATGCTCCCGGCAGTGCTGAAGCACCTCATGAATGTTGACATTATCGACACTTCTGACCGAGCCCTTGATCAGTCCGTTCGCCCCCCCCATCACCGCGGTCGGCAGGAGGTGCTTGTCAAGCAGCTTTGAGGCAACGATACCAAGCACACCGAGGTGCCACGTTTCATCATAGAGAACGATAGATGAGCAGTAGCTGGCGCAATGACTGGCTACCATCGTTTCGGCCTTGCCGGTAATTTCGGCGTCGATCTTGCGACGGGAGGCGTTCAACTCTTCGAGGGCAGTCGCACAACGATGCGCCTCATCCGGCTCCTTGGCCAAAAGCCAACGCATAGCGACCTCAACCGAACCCATCCGGCCGGCTGCGTTGATGCGGGGCGCAATGCCGAAGGTGATGTTCATCATGCTGAAATCATCCGTCTTGACTTTCATGAATGCCAGCATCGCCTGCAGGCTCTCCCTCGGAGAGCGGCGCATCAGCTCAAGCCCTTCGCGCACATAGACGCGATTCTCGCCCTGCAGCGAAACCATATCGGCCGCCGTGGCGATA
Organism: Chlorobaculum parvum; assembly: GCA_011372505.1. Lineage (GTDB taxonomy): Bacteria > Bacteroidota > Chlorobiia > Chlorobiales > Chlorobiaceae > Chlorobaculum > Chlorobaculum parvum_B. The sequence continues at coordinate 4,566 of DRSQ01000041.1, forward strand.
GCCACCAGATCGAGGTATTGCTCCCAGCGGATTCGAGGCCACCCCTTCGTCTCAACGATCGCCTGCACAAGCTTCAGAGCCACAGCGCAGCCACAGAGTTCCCGGAACGGATAACCGCACCCTTCGACTTTCGGATCGATAATGGCGTGCGCTGCCGGAAGCTCCTCTGCCTCGTGATGGTCGCAGACAATCACATCGATGCCTCTGGAAGCGCACTTCTGCACCTCATCGAGTGCCCGAATCCCGCAATCGACCGTGATGATGAGCGTCACCCCCTGCTCGACAGCGTAGTCGAGACCAGCTTCTGAAAGGCCGTACCCCTCGCTAAACCGGTCGTTGATGTAGTGGCAAACCGTGGCCCCCATTTCATCGAGAAAGAGCGAAAGCAGGGCGGTTCCGGTGGTGCCATCCACATCGTAATCACCGTAAATCATGATCGACTCGCCATCCGCAACCGCCTTCAGCACGCGCGCGACGGCCGTCTTCATCTGGTTGAACAGAAACGGCGACGGAACCTCGTCGAGCGACGGGCGGAAGAACTCGCGCGCCTCCTCGAAGCTCGAAATACCGCGATTGCACAGGGCGACTGCGATCGGTGTACTGACGTTGATCGATTCGGCAAGCCCTTGTACCAGGGTAGGTTCGGGATCGAGGCGGGTCCAGCGGTAGCGTTTCATGAATACGGTTTTGAATCGGAAATGCGCTTCGGTGAATGTACGGATATTTGGGCCGTCAGAAAAAAAGGCCCACAACAGTTGCGGAGCCTTGAGGGCCGTATCATTGCAAGAACCTTGAAAATAGCATAAATTAAAAATTCGAGTGTATTTAATCATCTTTCCGGACAAGCAGCGCCAGCCTCGGCACTTGCGAGGCCGGATTCCACGGCTTTTTCAGCCGTCATTCAATCATTCTGAACGATTCTGTGATGAACAAGCTCACCACCATCGAAAGCCATTTTCTCCAGCAGCAGAAGCTCTATCCCGAAATCAACAAAGAGGTTACCGACCTTTTGAACGACGTCGCCTTTGCCGCCAAGCTGGTGCGGCGTGAAGTCGTCCGCGCCGGACTTGCCGACATTCTCGGACTTGCCGGATCGACCAACGTGCAGGGCGAAGAGGTCAAAAAGCTCGACCTGTTCGCCAACGAACGGCTCATCAACGCCATCGGCCAGCACGGACGCTTCGCCATCATGGGCTCTGAGGAGAACGAAGAGATCATCAAGCCGCCCAAGTTCGAGTCAGGCGACTACGTGCTGCTCTTCGACCCACTCGACGGCTCATCGAACATCGATGTGAACGTCAGCGTTGGCACCATCTTTTCGATCTACAAGCTCAAGAGCGACGACCCGTCGAAAGCGAGCCTCGAAGACTGCCTGCAGAAAGGCGCTGACCAGGTTGCCGCCGGATACGTCATTTACGGCTCGTCGGTGATGATGGTGTACACCACCGGCCACGGCGTTCACGGCTTCACCTACGACCAGACCGTCGGCGAGTTCCTGCTCTCGCACGAGAACATCACCACACCGGAGCGCGGCAAATACTACTCGGCCAACGAGGGCTCGTGGAATGAGTTCCACGACGGCACGAAGCATTTTCTCGACTACCTCAAGGAGGAGGACAAGGCGACCGGCCGCCCGTACAGCACGCGCTATATCGGCTCGTTTGTGGCCGATTTCCACCGCAACCTGCTGACCGGAGGCGTGTTCATCTACCCGGCCACGAAAAAGCACAAAAACGGCAAGCTGCGCCTGATGTACGAAGCCAACCCGATGGCCTTCATCTGCGAACAGGCCGGAGGCCGCTCCACCGACGGACACCGACGGATTCTCGACATCGAGCCAGAGGAGCTGCACCAGCGCACACCGCTCTACATCGGCAGCAAGAACGACGTTCTCATTGCCGAAGAGTTCCAGCAGGGGAAGCGATAAGCTGAAATGACATGAATAAAAAAGGCTCCATCGGGAGCCTTTTTTATTGAAAATCAATCTTCCCCCTTCACCCGATACTTCGAAAAATTCCGGCAGACATTTTCCGTCTTCGGCCTCTCCTTGTGGATTTTAATGATCAGATCGACCACCTCCGACGGCTCCATGACGTGGAAGATGGCGTACATGTCGTGGCGCTCGAAGAGGCGGCGGGGCATGACTTCGGTTTCGAGCCAGAGCAAGAGGCTGGTCCAGATTTCGCCGAAAAGGATGATCGGCGTTTCGCAAAGGTGCTGCACCTGCACGAGCTGCCGGGACCCAACAATTACCCATTTTTCTTACCTTTTGGGTTAAAACCCCATAACCATCTAAATCATATTCTGTAGGGGCAGACCTGCGTGTCTGCCCTTCCCCTTTATCGTGATACCGAGACTCACCGACGGCGAACACACAGGTTCACCCCTACAAATAATCCGTCATTCGATTTCAATATCGACAAATCACAGAAAAATCTACAGCATCCGCTCGAACTCATCCTCATCTATCACCTTCACTCCCAGCTTTATCGCCTTCTCCAGCTTGCTTCCGGCCTCTTTGCCTGCGACGACGAGGGTGGTTTTTTTGCTTACCGAGCTGACGATTCTGCCGCCGCGTTCCCTTACCATCTCTTCGGCTTGCTGGCGGACGTGGCGTTCCAGCCCTCCGGTGAAGATGACGGACTCTCCTTCAAAGTTGGTGTTGACCAGCGCCTTTTCCTCTCCGGCTTGCATCGGCAGTCCGGCTTTGGCGAGCTTTTCGAGCATCGCTGCCACCCAGGGTTTGGCGAAGAAGTCGCGGATGCTTTCGGCGATGACGGGGCCGATGTCGGGCACGGCTGCGAGTTCCTCCTCGCCCATCTCGCGGAGGCGGTCGACAGAGGGGCAGGCGTGGGCCAGTTCGCGGGCGGTGGCTGCACCGACGTGGCGGATGCCGAGGGCGAAGAGCAGGCGGGCGTAGCTCTGCTTTTTGCTCTTTTCGAGCGCGTCGAGTACGTTTTGCGCCGACTTTGCAGCCATGCGGTCGAGGCCCGCGAGCTGCTCCAGCGTGAGGCGGTAGAGGTCGCCCGCGTCGCTGACGAGGCCACACTCGACGAGCTGCGAAACGAGCGATTCGCCGAGGCTCTGGATGTCGAGGGCGTTACGCGAGGCAAAGTGCAGAATGCGGCCCCGTTTCTGCGCGGGGCATCCCTCCTCGTTGGGGCAGTACCAGCTCACCTCGCCTTCGGGCCGCTCCAGCTTCGTGCCGCATACCGGGCACTCCGAGGGCACTTCGATAGCGGCGGTTTCCGCCGGGCGTTCGTCGAGTACGACGCTGACCACTTTCGGAATTACTTCGCCCGACTTTTCAATCATGACGTGATCGCCAACGCGCACGCCGAGCCGTTCGATTTCGTCGAAGTTGTGCAACGTCGAGCGCGATACGGTCGATCCGGCGAGCTTCGTCGGCTTGAGTTCGGCCACCGGCGTGATGGTGCCGAGCCGCCCGACCTGGAACACCACGCCTTGCAGCACGGTCTTGGCCTGCTGTGCCGGATACTTGTAGGCAATCGCCCAGCGCGGGCTTTTGGCGGTCGCGCCGAGCCGATCCCACAGGCCGACCTCGTTGAGCTTGAGCACCACGCCGTCGGTTTCGTAGGGCAGCGTCCAGCGCTTCTCCGACCACTCGCCGATGAACTCGGCGATCTCATCCATCCCCTTGCAGAGTCGCGCCGCCGCGCCGGTCATGAAACCCATGCTCTTGAGCTGTTCCAGCCGCTTCAGGTGCGTGGGCGCTTCACAATCGTGACCCTTGAGGTAGTAGGCCACGAACGACATCCTGCGCCGCGCGACCTCCGCCGAGTCCTGCAACTTGAGCGTTCCGGCGGTGGCGTTGCGCGGATTGGCGAAGCGCTCCTCCTCCGGACGCTCCTCGTTGAGCCGCTCGAAATCATCCTTGCGCATATAGACCTCACCGCGCACTTCGACTTCACCACTGACGACTGCGTCGAACAGGCCGCCGCCGGGCGAGTCGAGCCGGAGCGGAATCGACGGGATCGTCCGGAGATTGGCCGTGATTTCGTCGCCCTGCCGACCGTCGCCGCGCGTGGAGCCGCGAACGAGCAGGCCGTCGCGGTAGAGCAGGCTGATCGCCACGCCATCATACTTCAGCTCGGCGACGTATTCGGGCGTGCCGCCCCCCTCAGCGGCAACCAGCTTTTCGACGCGGGCGCAGAAGTCCGACACCTCGCCGATGGAGTAGGTGTTCGAGAGGCTGAGCATCGGCTCGCGGTGCACAACCGTGGGAAACTCTTTGGTAATGCCGCCGCCGACACGCTGCGACGGGCTATCGGGCGTGACGAGTTCCGGGAACTCCTGTTCGAGCGCAATCAGCCGTTCGAGCAGCTTGTCGAACTCGAAGTCCGAAATCTCCGGCTTCGCTTCGAGATAGTAGAGGCGATTGTGGCGCTCGATCTCCGTCCGGAGCTTGCTGATCTCTTGCTTTGCTTTCGCTTTATCCATTAGTTATTTATGCAACCAAAAAAAGTATCAAGTATTCATTGAGCGAAAGCTCTTTCCGATATCATTCTGAGCAAAGCGAAGAATCCAGAACCTTGGTATCGGAATAAGATGGATTCTTCACTTCGATATGCTCCATTTAGAATGACAATTGCCAAACGAACTACCCTATTTCGACGGCTGGTTCATCGCCCATCCGGCGAGGTTTTTCACAAAGCCGACCGATCCGCCGACACCGAGTTTGTCCCAAGTCGCCTTGAGAATTTTCGGATAGCGCCACGCCACTTTCAGCATCACCGTCACCAGAT
>DRSQ01000042.1 GCA_011372505.1 Chlorobaculum parvum
ACAATTTTCGTCACACTGTATGTCGGAACTGACTGAATCAGAAAATGCACATGATCTTTATCACTGCCAATTTCAAGAAAATTCATCTGATAACGCTTTTCTATATCTAAGCATACCGCTTTCAGCTCCCCGTCAACCTCACCATCAAATATGACTTTTCTGTATTTTGCTGGAAACACCATATGGTACATCAGCACGGTAACATTATGACTCTTATGAAGATACTCGCTCATCAATCGCTATTTTACGCCGCAAGCGGCGGGGTATTTACCCTCAGGGAATAAAACTTCCGACGGTGATGAAGGCGAGAGCTCAAAACGCTTCTCATCATAAGGAAAAATGCCACATTTACAAGTCCGATTTAACGCTCGCGACACAGCTTCCGTCACCGTTTAAACTTTGACAGACAAACAATAAAGTGTACATTTTCAAGTCGCTACGGATTCATTATGATCAAGCCAATCCCTCCATCGAAGCCTCCCTCGTGAGCTTCACCTTCACCGTCCGAAGGCTTCCAGCAAGCCCGATGCTCTTGTTTTGCGCTTTTTCACTCCAGGTTTCATTTCCAGGTAACAAGCAATCATAACAAAGAAGAACATGGACCAACAACTCATTTTGTATGCGATTCCAGTCAGTGGCGTACTTGCCTTGTTGTACGCTTTTATCAAGGCGTCGTGGGTCTCCCGCCAGGATGAAGGCACCGAAACGATGTCCACCATCGCGGGGCACATCGCAGACGGAGCACTTGCGTTCCTGAAGCGCGAGTACAAGGTGCTCATCATCTTTGTCATTTCGGTGGCCATCCTGCTCGGCTTCGCCAACAGTGGTCGCGAAGAGACCTCCCCCATCATCGCTCTCAGCTTTATCGTCGGCGCTTTCTGCTCAGGCCTTGCCGGGTTCTTCGGCATGAAGGTGGCCACAAAAGCCAACGTCCGCACCACCAACGCGGCGCGCACCGGTCTGGCCGATGCGCTGAACATCGCTTTCTCGGGCGGTCTGGTGATGGGCCTTTCGGTGGTCGGTCTCGGCGTGCTGGGGCTTTCGACTCTCTTTATTATCTATTCGAACATGTTTACCGACGTGGCCGAGGTAATCAACCTGATTTCGGGCTTCTCACTGGGCGCTTCCTCCATCGCGCTGTTCGCCCGCGTTGGCGGCGGCATCTACACCAAGGCAGCTGACGTCGGCGCCGACTTGGCCGGTAAGGTATACGAAGGCATCCCGGAGGACGACCCGCGTAACCCGGCTACCATCGCCGATAACGTCGGCGACAACGTCGGTGACGTCGCAGGCATGGGCGCTGACTTGTTCGAGAGCTACGTCGGTTCGATCATCGGCACCATGGTGCTCGGTGCGGCTTTCGTGCCGGCATTCAACTCCATGGGCGTCAGCCCGGTGGCAGCCGTCATGCTGCCGCTCATCATTGCGGCGGTCGGCATCATCGTTTCGATTATTGGTTCATTCTTCGTGAAGGTCAAGGAGGGCGGCAACCCGCAGCATGGCCTCAACATGGGTGAGTTCGGTGCATCATTCATCATGGCTGGACTGAGCTACGTGATCATCGACTACTTCCTGCCCGCAAGCTGGACCGCCGAAGGCTTCACCTACACCTCGCTGAACGTCTTTTACGCAGTGCTCATCGGCCTTGCTTCCGGCGTGCTGATCGGCCTTATCACCGAGTACTACTGCTCGACTGATAACAAGCCGGTCGTTGACATCGCTCGCCAGAGCATCACCGGCGCGGCCACCAACATCATCTCCGGACTCGGCACAGGCATGATGTCCACCGGCCTGCCGATTATCGTGCTCTCGATCGCTATCGTCTCTTCGTACTACTTCGCGGGGCTTTACGGCATCGCCATCGCCGCGCTCGGTATGTTGTCGGTGACCGGCATCCAGCTCGCCGTTGACGCTTACGGCCCGATTTCGGACAACGCGGGCGGTATCGCCGAAATGTCGGAGCTCCCACCTGAGGTTCGCGAACGCACCGACAAGCTTGACGCCGTCGGCAACACCACCGCTGCTATCGGCAAGGGCTTCGCCATCGGCAGCGCTGCCCTGACCGCGCTGGCTCTGTTTGCCGCGTTCCGGCAACAAGCAGGCATCACCTCGCTCGACATCGCAAAACCTATCATCATGGCCGGTCTTCTGATCGGCGCGATGCTGCCGTTTGTGTTCAGCGCACTCGCGATGGGCGCAGTCGGACGCGCAGCTGGCGACATGATCCGCGAGGTTGGCCGTCAGTTCAATGAAATCCCCGGCCTGCGCGAAGGTACCGCTCCGGCGGAGTTCAGCCACTGCGTCGATATTTCCACCAAGGCGGCTATCCGCGAGATGGTGCTCCCCGGCCTGCTCGGTGTGTTCGTACCGGTCGTGGTCGGCTTCACCTCGAAGGAGATGCTCGGCGGCCTGCTCGCTGGCGTAACCTCATCGGGCGTGTTGATGGCTATCTTCCAGTCCAACGCCGGTGGCGCATGGGACAACGCCAAGAAGCGCATCGAAGGTAACATCGAGTTCGATGGCGTGGTCTATGGCAAGGGTTCCGATACCCATAAAGCGGCAGTTGTCGGCGACACGGTCGGCGACCCGCTCAAAGACACCAGCGGCCCGAGCCTCAACATTCTCATGAAGCTCATCGCCGTCGTGGCGCTCGTCATCGCCCCGCTGCTTTGATAAATCGCGACGGTTTCGTACCATACGGCGGCCTTTCTCTACGGAAGGCCGCCGTTTTATTTTGCACGATTTTGTACGCTCGACACCATGAAACTCATCATCGGACTCGGCAACCCGGAACCCCGCTACGACGGAACCCGCCACAACGTCGGCTTTGAGGTCGTCGATCGGCTTGCGGCCTCATTCCAGGCCCCATTCAAGGCGGGGAAAGGCAAATACCACGAAGCCAAATGCAGCCACCGCGGCGAGTCGCTGCTCTTCATCAGGCCGACCACCTACATGAATCACTCCGGCCAGGCGGTCATGGCGGCCATGCAGTTCTACAAAGTCAAGCGCCAGGAGATGCTCGTCATCTGCGACGACCTCAACCTCCCGGTCGGCACCATTCGGCTGCGTGCAAAAGGATCGGACGGCGGACAGAACGGGCTGAAGCACATCATCCAGCAGATGGGCACCAACGAATTCGCCCGCCTGCGAATCGGCATCCGAAAGGGCGACATGCCCCCCGGCTCATTTTCATCGTTCGTGTTGGGGAAATTCGGTGAGGAGGAGAAAAAGGTGATCGAGCAGGTGCTGGAAACCAGTGCCGACGCTGTGCTCGATTTCGCGCTCAACGGCATCGAACACGCGATGACCCGCTTCAACAAAACTGTTGCCTGAAACTCAGCAAGAACGATTCACCAGCACTCCACCGAATCGAAGCCGACGGCAGGCGGTTCATTCCCACAAAGACTTAACAGACAGCCAGTTCCAGAGATGCGGTCGATGGTTCGGATTCAGGCGCAGACTTACAGCCATTATTGCTGACACCTTTAAGAAACGCAATTGCGCGAGCGTTGAATTCAGCCGGTTGATCCACGTTGCAGACGTGGCCGGAATCGCCAATCACTTCGAGCTTCGAGTTGGTGTGGCGGGTCACTATAAAACGCACAGCGGGCAGGAACATGTGATCCTCGTCACCCATGAGGTAGAGCGTGGGAATGGCCGTATCCTTCTCCTCGAAATATTTCAGCAGCGGGGTCAGCTCATAGGTCAACCGGTACCAGCGCATGAACTCCTTCTGCGCGACCTTTTTAGCCTCGTTGACAAACAGAAGCCGCGACTTCTTGTGGCGCTCGCGCGGCATGATGATCCAGGCAAAAAAGCGGTACAGCCACATGTAGGGAACGAAGCGCTTGAACATATTGCCCACGGTAACCAGCACCTTGGCGCGAACGTTGAGGCGGATGATCGCCCCACCCATAATCATGGAGCTGACCCGCTCTGGAGCGAGTTCACTGATGTTGCGGATGAGAATGGTGCCGAGCGAAATGCCGATGAAGTGCGCCTTTTCGATCTTCAGCTCGTCAAGCACCTCGATCACGTCCCGAGTCACCACATCGAAATTGTAGTGCCGATCCGGCTTTGAGGACGCCAGTTGCCTGGATCGGCCATGCCCGCGAAGATCGACCAGGAGAACATTGAAGTGCCGGACAAACTCCTTGATCTGAAGAAACCAGATCGAGGAACTGCCACCCGCGCCATGCACGAACACTACCCACGGAGCATCGTTGGACAAGAAATGTTTTTTGTAGTGCAGCATGTGGCGTTGTGGAGAACAGGATAAAAATTGCAGGAAAGAAGACCTGAATATACAATTATTACCTATAAGACCCTGCTTCGGATTTAAAAGTTCATCCTTCCCGCAGAAAAAGCCTTACACACTCGAACAGAGCCACCCCGGCGGCGACCGCAACGTTGAGCGAATGCTTGGTGCCGTATTGGGGAATTTCAAGTACGCCGTCGCACTGGGCAAGCAGCTCGTCGCCAATCCCGTCAACCTCGTTGCCTACAAGCAGCACGAGCGGATAGTCGGCGGGCTGAAGTGAAGAGTAGGAGCGGCTGTTCTCGGCGATTTCGAGGCCGAACACCTTGCGCCCCTCGGCTTTCAGCGCTGAAAGCGCCTCCAGCGGATCGGCGAAGTGACGCCACGGCACGGTGAGTTGAGCGCCGAGGGCGGTCTTTTCGATCTCCTTGCGCGGCGGCGTAGCCGTATAGCCGGTGAGAATGATCTCGCCGATGCCCGCCGCATCGGCGGTGCGGAACATCGAGCCGACGTTCCACATGCTCCGGATGTTGTGCAGCATCAGCGTCACCGGGTGACGATCGGCGGCGGCGTAGGCTTCCAGTGTCAACCGCCCCATCTCATCACCGGAAAGTTGCCGGAACCCAGCCATCTCAGCAGCTTTTCAGCAATTCCAGAAGACGGTCGTTCTCCTCGATGAGGCCGATATTACAGCGCAAACAGTTCTCCATGAGCGGATAGCCCGACACATTGCGCACCAGCACGCCCCCTTCGCGAAGTTTCGTGAACACCTCTTTGGCGTTGCCCACCCGAATGATCAGAAAGTTGGTATCGCTCTCGAACACCTCGACCCCGGCGATTCCGGCCAGCGCCTCTTCCATGCGCTGCCGCTCGGCAAGGATGTAGCGCACGGCGTCAGTCACCAGTGAATAGTTCTCAAGCACGTTGGCAAGGGTGATTTCAGCCAGGCGACCGGAAGCGAACGGAATCTTCGGCTTGGTGATTTCGCCCATCAACTCGGGATTGGTCAGCGCAAAGCCGATGCGCATCCCGGCCAGCGCCAACGCTTTCGACATGGTGCGCAGCACGATCAGGTTCGGATAGCGGTCGATCAGATCGACCACCGACTCCTGCCGCGAGAACTCGATGTACGCCTCGTCGGCCAGCACGATGGCGTCGCAGGTGCTGACGATCCGCTCGATTTCGTCGTGGCTCATCGACTTGCCTGCCGGATTGTTCGGCGTCGAAAGCACGATGAAATCGACCTGTTCCTGCGTAGCCGCCTTGATAATTGCATCGACATCAAAACCGAGATCGGGCTGCAACGGCACGCTTACAATCTCGCCCTGCAGCAGCACGGCAAGCTTGTCGTAAAGCGAAAACGACGGCTCCGGAATCAGCACCTTACGGCCCACCCCGACACACGCCATAAAGATAGTATAGAGCATCTCGTTCGATCCGTTACTCATGATGACCGACTCGACGGGCACCCCGAGGAACGAAGCGTAGGTCGCCATGCCGCGGTAGGGCAGAATGTCGGGATAGCGGTTCCACGGCTCGCGGCGGAACTCGTCGAGAATGTTATCCTTGAGCCACATAGGCAGGTCAAACGGGCTTTCGTTCTGGTTGAGCTTGACCTGCGCATCCTGGCCGCCCTCGACCTTGTAGGCCTCGATCCGCTCCAGGGCAGGGTTGAGCAAGGCCCTGAAATCTCTCTTCATGGTGCTGGAATTTCCGGTTTTCGACGTCAGATGTTAGAGGAGTCAACGCGGCGAATACCGCGTCAACAAGAGTATATCGACAGTTTTCGGGATCATCAAACGTTACAAAGTTCCCCTATGCCAGCCAATAACCCCAGTAAGAAACGATTTTTTGCATTTTTTGGAAAAAAAACTGGACAAGTAAGATTTTTTATCTACATTAAAACAGGATAAAAATTATCCTACTTTAAACGATCAAACAAGGAGCCATCATGATAGAGATCAAAAAGACCCCTCTGGACCTGATTGACGATATATATAGCATTGCCTACTGGATGACCGGCAGCGAAAAGGCCTCTTCCGATTTGGTGAGTTCCACGTACCTGAACACCGATCTTGACGTTCAGGAAACCGAAGTGCTCAAGACCTTCAGAAACTGCTATATGGATACGTACGGTCAGCACACCGATCTGGATATTTACGAGAGCGACCACGCACCAAACAACCTGATCGATTCGTTTAAAAAGTGGACGGCCGACATCAAGCTCTCGGTGCTGCTCTCCGAAATCACCGGGTTGAAGCATGCCCAGATTTCCGAAGTCATCGACAAGCCGGTGGACACCGTCAGACTCTGGCTCTTCTGGGGCAGGAAGTTCTTCACCCACGACCATCTTCTTCGAGCTTCCGCCTGATCGATTTTGACGCCTCATACATCCCAGACAAAAGACCGGTTTCTCCAACGAACCGGTCTTTTGCTTTTCAGTCACACAGAAGTATATTTTTTACAGGGGCTTCATCAACAGGGTCACGCTCTCGATGCAACCGGACTGACAATGCCTGGGATGACCCTGCCTGCAAACCTTTTTGACTCTGCTTCATGATTATCATTACCGGCGGCGCCGGGTTCATCGGAAGCGCCATGCTCTGGGAGCTGAACCGTAACGGCATCGATGACGTGCTCATCGTCGATGATCTCGGGCTGGCCTCCGAAGGCAAATGGCTCAACCTCCGGGGCCTGCGCTACGCCGACTTCGTCCACAAGGACGACCTCCCCGTCCTCTTGCAACAAGACCAGCTTCCCGAGATCGAGGCAATCATCCACATGGGAGCTATCAGCTCCACCACCGAACAGGACGCAAGCCTGTTGATGCGCAACAATTTCGAGTACTCAAAGCTCCTCGCCTCGTGGTGCGCCGACAAAAGCGTGCGCTTCATCTACGCCTCCAGCGCCGCCACTTTCGGCGACGGCTCAGCGGGCTACGCCGACGGCACCGAACCACTCGACCGGCTTAGGCCGCTGAACATGTACGGCTACTCGAAGCACCTGTTCGACTGCTGGGCGCATCGCAACGGTATTCTTAAAAAAGCGGCGGGACTGAAATTTTACAACGTGTATGGCCCGAACGAGTACCACAAGGAGGAGATGACCAGCGTGGTGTTCAAGGCGTTCAACCAGATTCGCGAGCACGGCACGGTCAAGCTCTTCCGGTCACACCGCCCCGACTTCGACGATGGCGAGCAGATGCGCGACTTTGTCTATGTGAAGGACTGCACCCGCATCATGCGCTGGCTACTTGAAACTCCCTCGGCGGCAGGATTGCTCAATGTAGGCACCGGCCAGGCGCGCAGTTTCAAGGATCTGGTGAGCGCTACCTTCACCGCGATGGATCGCCCGATCAGCATCGAATACATCGACATGCCGGAAACGATCCGGGAAAAATACCAGTACTACACCTGCGCCGAGTGCGGCAAGCTCCGGCAAACCGGATTTACCGAACCGATGACGCCGCTCGAAGAGGGCGTGCGCGACTATGTGCGCAACCACCTGAACACCGCTTCACCGCATCTGGAAAACCGTCGGTCGACAGAATAAAACAAGGACAACCTTGACTGAAAAAACCATCGAATTTGAAAGAATCGAACCGGTCATCATTTTCGGACCGCATGATAGCTATCTGAAAAAAATCCGCGATGCCTTCGCCGACACGAACCTTAACGCCAGGGGCAATAAAATTACGATCAGCGGTGACGAACCCGACGTAACGGCGATTGAAAAGATTTTCCGGGAGCTGGTTGCCCTGGCCAACCAGCACGGCGAAGTGCTGGAAAACGATGTCAACGCGCTGGTCAGCCTGGCCCTTTCTCCCGTCTCCCATCCGGCGACGCCTCATGCAAGGGATGAAGATGTTATCGTTGAAACGAAAGACTACACCGTCAAGGCCAAGACCGGCGGACAGCGCCGGATGGTGACCGAAGCCAAAAAAAACGACGTGCTCTTCGCTATCGGCCCTGCAGGCACAGGCAAGACCTACACTGCCGTCGCCATCGCCGTGGCCGCATGGAAATCCAAAAGCATCAAGCGCATCGTCCTGGCCCGTCCAGCCGTCGAAGCTGGTGAAAGTCTCGGCTTCCTGCCCGGTGACCTGGCACAGAAAATCGATCCCTACCTGCGTCCGCTTTATGACGCCCTGCAAGACATGTTGACTGCCGAAAAACTCAAGTTCCTCACTGAGCGGCGGGTCATCGAAATCGTGCCACTCGCCTACATGCGCGGTCGGACGCTGAACAACTCCTTCATCATTCTGGACGAAGCGCAGAACGCATCGGGCAAGCAGATGAAAATGTGCCTCACCCGGCTCGGCGTCAACTCCAAAGCGATTATCACCGGCGACGTCACGCAGGTCGATCTGCCAAAGGAGATGGAGTCCGGCCTGATGAACGCCCAGCACATCCTCAAAGGCATCAAAGGCATCAGCTTTGTCTTCCTCGACAAGTCGGACGTCGTGCGCCATCGCTTGGTCAAGGATATCATCAACGCCTACGAACACCATGAAGAAAGCGACCGATAAGACGAAAATCCAAGGTCGGAACTTTAGCAACCAGCGCTCTGTTTTTATACAGCGAAAGGCGTCAAAGAAGACTTGATTACACAACGATCCTGCTTCGACTTCAGCCCGGCACAGACTGGAAAATCCATTTTTCAAATCCAAACCCCGACGATCATGGCACATCGCATCAACGACGAATGCACCTATTGCGGAGCATGTGAACCAGAATGCCCTGTCAACGCTATTTCTCCCGGCGACAGTATCTATGTGATCGACGAAGATGTTTGCGTCGATTGCGTCGGCTACAATGACGAACCGGCTTGCGTTGCAATTTGTCCGGTAGATTGTATTGACAAGGTATAGTCAGGAGCTATGCAAGCATTTGCGCGACAATGACGCAGCTCCGGATAAGCCGATGTCAGGACTCACGAATTGAGACTGAAATCTCTACCTGAAGCTTGTTTTCGGAAACGAAAAAAGTTTATATTATGAGGACTGCCCAAAACATGTTCTTTCTGTTTCTCATAACTCTCAAAGCACGTCATCAATATGGCACTGTATATCACTGAAGAATGCACCTACTGCGGTGCTTGCGAGCCCGAATGCCCGGTTAACGCCATCTCCGCAGGCAGCGAAATCTACGTTATCGATGCAGCTTCCTGCACCGAGTGCGAAGGTTATGCCGATGCTCCGCTTTGCGTTGCAGTCTGCCCGGCAGAGTGCATCGTTCAGGGCTGATTCAACCTCCCTGTTATCGCTATAAAAAAAGAGGCCGCTTCTTGTGGCCTCTTTTTTTGTTCTTCACCGCCCTTCAGCGCCGGAAACTGATACCGGCACTTTCGTTACCTATCACACACTCCCCCTCAGCATTCGTAATCAACCACGCGCCTCTCACTTGACGCACCTCCGATAAAGGGAATGAGCGCCTGATGCTCCGGATGGCGCTGATAGGCTTCGAGCGCAGCCTTATCGGTGAATTCTGACAAAAGCACTACGTCTGCGGAACTATCTGTACAGCTAAAATCAAGCCCGACATCAATTGCAAGCAATCCGCGTATCCGTCCGGAAAGCGCTTCGAGCTTTTCTTTAATAAGACGAGCATTATGCTCGGCACTGTTGCCGTGCGCCTCCTGCTTGAGGCGCCACATCACAATATGTTTGACCATGAAAAAATGAACTCCGTTAAGAAAAAGGATTATCCACTAATCGCGGCGCTCACCTGCGGAGCAGGCGGCGAACCGCAGGTTCGACGGCTGAGCCGTCAGGTGAAGTGGCTTGTTCCGGCGCAAGGCGACGGGACAAGGCCGAACGAAGTGAGCGCCGCGATTCCAGGCGACGTAGTCGACTGGAATCACTCGCATCAAATGTTGGACACAAAACCGGAATGCCTTAAAAGTGAACCCTCTTGTTTTCTGATATCGAGCATCTGCTGAGTTCCTGCCTGGTCGTCCAATCGCTTTCCAGCCTCTTTTTTTGCCGCCTCGCGCTCAGCCGTCTGACGAGCAACTTTTTGCTTTAACGCCTCAAGCGCCTTTGCCCTTCGAGCGTACACCACTTCAGCCGGAACATGAGCAGGCTCTTTGGTGGAACTATTCTCGACGGGAACAGCGTCAGTTTTAGAACTCTTTGCCGTCGAGGAACTTTTAGCTGAGTGCCCTTTTTTGATTTTGGCAGCGCGGATATCCTCAATTTGTGTTTTCTTGACCCGTAAAGGTCTCGTTGAATTGGCTCCAGGATTGAAGCCCTGCTCAAACATTGACGAAGCAAAATCCCAACGATTGGTTTTAGCATGAAGCATAATCACCAGCATATCCTTGCCACCACGCTTCGCCCTGGCAATAAGGCAAGGACCTGCTTTTGAAGTATAGCCGGTCTTGATACCGACGCTGTAAGGATACCGAGCAAGAAGTTTGTTATGAGAACGCAGAGAATAACGCTTGCCGGTTTTCAGTTCACGGAATACAACTCTGTCAAGCTTGGCGATCTTGTTGAACTCGGAATACCTGATGGCATGCTCGGTTAACTTCATCAGATCCCGAGCTGTTGAGCGATTACCGGCATAAGAGCCATGATCGTAGCCAGCAGGATTAGTGAACCTGGTATGCGTCATACCAAGCGCGTGAGCACGAGCATTCATCTTGGAAACGAACCCTTTCAGACTGCCGCCAAGGTGAACAGCGATGGCAAAAGCCGCGTCATTGCATGAATGAACCATCGCCGCTTTGACAAGGTCACGCAATCTGACACGGTCTCCAGGTTTGAAGCCAGCTCTTGTAGGCTCAACCTGCGTTGCTACGAGGGGAATCGTCACGACATCATCAAGACGACCACTCTCGATAGCGATTATGCAGGTCATAATTTTGGTAAGACTAGCCGGAGATATCCGCTTATCAATCTTTTTCGTCCTCAAAAACTTGGAACTGCCAGTGTTTTTAACCAGAAATGAGATTACCGCATCTTCCCCCTGAAGAGCAGCCTTCTGTTTGCCGGCAGCTTCTCCATAAGGAAGTAAAAGAGCAAAAAACACCAACGTCACCGTGGCAACGTAAAACAATATTTTCGACTGACTAAACGGCGAGCAAACTTCGCCGAGTACTGCGTGAGCCCCTTCTACAAGGGGACGTCTAATCCTGCTTGACATAGCAAATCACCCTCGTTTTAACTTTCACTGCCCGCTGCCACAACTTCCGACAACCAGGAAAAAACATAGCTTGCTTTACTATTCAAAACTACAAAGAGAAGTCACAAATTGTTACCGAAAAGCTCTTTTTTTGTATAAGCATCACATAGCGACGACTTTTCAGCGTAATAAAGAACCCCGCCGCAAGCAGCGGGGTATTGAAGATCTCTCCATGTCAGAACAGAGATAATTGATAATTACTGTATATTTTCTGATATTCACTCCCCCGCTCTTTCACATATTTGCTTATTACTTCCTCATTACCATGTTTGCTCACCGTGCTTGCATAATAGCCATCCGTCCACAGTTCACCACCCCAAAGTTGTTTTTTCACCTGCGGACAACGTCGAAACACTTCTCGCGCTGAAATACTCTTTATTATCGTCACAATTTTCGTCAC
>DRSQ01000043.1 GCA_011372505.1 Chlorobaculum parvum
CGGAGGGAGCGAAATCTCGACCCCGGCTTGAAAGCCGGGGCAACATGAATGTAAGAGTGCCAAATGTCCGCAGGGTTAAAACCCTGCTGAATATGGGAGAGATTCTTTCTGAGTCGTTCTTGATTTTGATTCGCCTCTTCGACCGTTTTTCAAGCCTTCACGAGGGCATCATTGCTCTGCCGCCGGTTTTTGATGACCGGTGGTTTGCGGCTCTGCTAAAACTATTTATTCAAAACTCTTATGACCAGAGCGTGGGAACAGAAAGTTAATGAGAACTGTGAGGCTGTGCTCGAACGGTGGTTGTCGTCCATCGTGGCGATGCTGCCTGGCGAGAAGAGTCGCGAGTCGTTGCTCGCGTCGGCCATCGCCGCCGAGCTTGACGGGCTTCTCGATGCGGTCATGGATCGCGCCGTTCCGGCTGCCGAGCCGATCATGCGCATCACCCGCATTCTTGCCGTGCAGGAGATTGCTCCATCCAAAGCGCTGTCGATCCTCTTCCTGCTTCGCGGGCTGATCGAGGAGCTTGCCGCCGAATGCGGTCACCCGTGCCGCGACCGGCTCGAAGAGCTGACCCTGCAAGCGTTCGATAGCTTCATGAAGCACCGCGAAACCATCTACCAGCTCAAATTCGACGAGGGCCGCCGCAAAATGCACATGGCGCTCAGGAGGGTCGAGGCATGAGAAAAGTTCTGCCCCCGCTGCTGCTGGTGCTCCTGCTCGCTCTGATTCCGTACGTCGGTGTCACTTATGGCAAGCTCGACTACCTGTTCGGCATTATCATTCCCTACACTGCGGTCGCCATTTTAGTGCTCGGGATGCTCTGGCGTTTGATCGACTGGAGCCGCCGCCCGGTGCCGTTCCCGATTCCGACCACCTGCGGTCAGGAGAAATCGCTCGACTGGGTCAAGACCAATCCGCTCGAAAGCCCCTCGAACCCCTTCATGGCGGCTATGAGGATGCTTTCCGAGGTGTTCCTGTTCCGCTCGCTGTTCCGCAATACGAAGGCTGAACTGCACGGCGGGCCAAAGCTGGCGTACGGTTCGCACAAATGGCTCTGGCTGGGCGGGCTGGCGTTCCACTGGTCGCTGCTCATCATCGTTCTGCGTCACGCGCGCTTTTTCTTTATGACCACGCCCGTGCCCATCGGGATGATCGAAACCTTCGACCGCTTCCTCGACGTCACCGTGCCTGCGTTCTTTATCACTGACGCCATTGCGCTGTCGGCCATCACCTTTCTGGTGTTGCGCCGACTGTCGGATGAAAAGATGCGGCTCCTGTCGCTCTCGACCGACTACTTCCCGCTCTTCCTGATCGGGGGAATCGCGCTGGCTGGAATCAGTATGCGCTACGTCATCAAGGTGAACGTCATGCCGGTCAAGTCGCTCGGCATGACGCTGGCGAGCTTCGGCTTCGGCGCTCCCGAGCCGATCGGCGCTCTCTTCTACGTCCACCTGTTCCTTGTCTGCGTGCTGCTGGCTTACATCCCGTTCAGCAAGCTGTTGCATATGGGCGGCATCTTCATGAGCCCGACGCGCAACCTGCCGAACAACAGCCGCGCCCGGCATCACAAGAATCCGTGGAACCCCGACATCAAGTTCCGCAGCTATGCCGAATACGAGGACGAGTTCCGCGAGAAAATGAAAAAGGCTGACATTCCGGTCGATAAGCAATAACTGATATGTCCAAATACGCTCCAAAAACCGAAGAGCTCGAGAAAGAGTTCGAAGAGAAGAAGCCGCGGCTCCTCAAGGGGAAGTTCGACGGTACGGACTGGTGGGATATTCCAGTCGAGTTCCGCGACGGCAACTGGTGCTTCGCCGCCAAGCCGGAGGTGATCGAGGATCTTCACTTCCCCAATCCGAGGAAGTGGGCCGCCACCGACAAGGACTGGCAGCTTCCCGCCAACTGGGAAAAGATCATCCGCGACGGCATGAAGGATCGCCTGAAGCGGTTCCGCTCGTTCAAGGTGTTCATGGACAGTTGCGTGCGCTGCGGCGCCTGCGCCGACAAGTGCCACTTTTTCCTCGGCACGGGCGATCCGAAGAACATGCCGGTGATGCGTGCCGAACTGGTGCGCTCGATCTACCGTCAGGATGTGAACGCGTTTGCCCGCGTCTTGACGAAGTTCTCGGGATCGCGCAAGCTCACCCCGGAGGTCATCAAGGAGTGGCACATGTACTTCAACCAGTGCACCGAGTGCCGCCGCTGTTCGGTCTTTTGCCCGATGGGCATCGACACCGCCGAAATCACCATGATGGCCCGCGAGCTGCTCAATCTGATCGGCGTGAACAACAACTGGATTCTCGCGCCGGTGGCCAACTGCAATCGCACGGGCAACCACTTGGGCATCGAGCCGCACACTTTCAAGCAAAACATCATGTCGCTGGTCGATGACATCGAGGATGTCACCGGCGTGAAGGTCAACCCGACCTTCAATCGCAAGGGGGCCGAAATTCTGTTCATTACGCCGTCGGGCGACGTGTTCGGTGACCCCGGCGTCTACACGATGATGGGCTACCTGTTGCTGTTCCACCACATCGGGCTGGACTACACCATCAGCACCTACGCTTCCGAGGGGGGCAACTTCGGCACTTTCACCTCGAACGAGACGATGAAGAAGCTCAACGCCAAGATGTACCACGAAGCCAAGCGGCTCGGGGTAAAATGGATTCTCGGCGGCGAGTGCGGCCACATGTGGCGCGTGGTGCATCAGTACATGGGCACCATGAACGGCCCGGCGGACTTTCTCAAGGAGCCGGTCTCGCCGATCACCGGCACGAAGTTCACCAACGCGAAGGCGACCAAGATGGTGCACATCGCCGAGTTCACCGCCGACCTCATCAAGCACAACAAGCTGAAGCTCGACCCGAAACGCAACGACCACCTGCGCACCACCTTCCACGATTCGTGCAACGTGGCGCGCGGCATGGGCATGTTCGAGGAGCCGCGCTACATCCTGAACAAGGTGTGCAACACCTTCCATGAAATGCCCGAAAACACCATCCGCGAGCAGACTTTTTGCTGCGGCTCAGGCAGCGGCCTGAACGCCGAGGAGTTCATGGACATCCGGATGCGCGGAGGCTTCCCGAGAGCCAACGCTGTGGCGCATGTCAAGGAGAAGCACAAGGTCGATTCGCTGGTCACCATCTGCGCCATCGACCGCGCCAGTCTGACGCCCTTGATGCGCTACTGGAACCCCGGCGTGTCGGTGTACGGCCTGCATGAACTGGTGGGCAACGCGCTCATCATGGAGGGGGAGAAGAAACGAACCGAAGACCTGAGGGAGGATGACATGGTTGGATTCGAGGAGGACGACGATGAATAAACTCAGTCAACTCCTCGGCGCTGTCGCTGCGGGCCTCGTCGTGTTCATCGCGGCCTGGTTTTTCATCCACGCTGGTCACGGAGGCTCCATCCCGGCTCGCGCCGAAGATCCCGCCGTCGCTGCCGCAACCGTCCAGCCGGGCGGCGCACCCATCGACAGCTCGAAGTGCATTTTGCCGACCGAGCAGATGCGGGCGCACCACATGCAGATTCTCAACAAGTGGCGTCACGATTCGGTGCGCGAAGGCAACCGCGTCTACGTCAATCCCGAAGGCGAGCACTTTGAAAAGAGCCTGAACACCTGCCTCGGGTGCCACAACAACAATCCGGTGTTCTGCTTTATGTGCCATCAGTACGCCGACGTCAAGCCGACCTGCTGGGACTGCCATCTGTCGCCTATGGAGGTGCCGCAATGACCATGAAACAAGATCGCAGAGAGTTCCTGAAAAAGGCTGGACTTGGCGCGCTTGCCGGTCTCGGTGCGGCGGCGGGGCTGTTCCC
>DRSQ01000044.1 GCA_011372505.1 Chlorobaculum parvum
CGGAAGCGGGGACGTTCAAGCTTGAAATTGTCGGCGCGCGCAAGGAGAGCTACAACCCCGAATCTCGCAAACCGATCACGAGCATCGGTACGTTGGAAGATGATCTGTCACGACGCGACTTCACGATCAACGCGCTCGCTTTGCGCCTGAACAGGGAGCAACGCGGTGAGATCGTCGATCTGTACGACGGCCAGCGCCACATCCGCGAAAAGCTCCTCAAGACACCGCTCGAGCCCGAAAAGACCTTCTCGGACGATCCGCTCCGCATGATGCGCGCCGCCCGCTTCGCCTGCCAACTCGAATTCCGGCTCGACGAGGCGACGCTCGACGCGATGAAGGCGATGAGCGGGCGGATCGGGATCGTTTCGCGCGAGCGCGTCAGCCACGAGTTCCTCAAGATCATGCAGGCCCCAAAGCCCTCGATTGGTTTGAAAATCCTGCACTCGACTGGTCTCCTGAAAGAGATCATCCCGGAACTGGACGTCATGGCGGGAATCGAACAGGTGGACGGACTCGGCCACAAGGATACGCTGTTTCACACCTTTCAGGTGGTTGACAACCTCGCGGAGCATTCAGCAAAGCTCTGGCTTCGTGTGAGCGCTCTGTTTCACGACATCGCCAAACCGATCACCAAGCGCTTCAACCCCCGCTCCGGCTGGACCTTCCACGGCCACGAAGCGGTGGGCGTCAAGCTGGTGCGCCGTATCTTCCGCGCGATGAAGTGGCCAATGGAGCCGATGGAGTACGTTCAGAAGATGGTGCGGCTGCACCACCGCCCGATTCCGCTCTCCAAAGACGAAATCACCGATTCGGCAGTGCGCCGCCTGATGTTCGACGCGGGTCCTGATCTGGACGATCTGATGATGCTCTGCCGCGCCGACGTCACCAGCAAGAATCCACGCAAGGTGCAGCGCATCATGAAAAACTTCAACAATGTTGAGGCAAAGATCGCCGAGGTAGGCGAAAAAGACCTGCTGGCCAAATGGCGCCCACCAGTCAGCGGCACCGACATCATGGAGCTGCTCAACCTCCCGCAGGGACGAACCGTCGGCATCATCAAATCGCGCATGGAGAACGCCATCATCGACGGCGACATCCCCTACGATCGCCAAGCCGCACTCGATTTTGTGCAGCAAGTGTACCGGGAAATGCAAGAGAAGGGAACAATTGATAATGGATAGTTGATAATGGATAATTGACAAAAAGTAATCTTATTGGGACGCATGGTGTGCGCCCCTGAGTGGGGGCGGAAAGTATCTTTGTAGGGGCAGGCCTCGCGCCTGCCCGTTCGTAACAGGCACAGAGTAACAAGTGAAATATTTATCGCCTTCTCCCATATGTCCCACAAGTCCCAAAGGCCCCATACGACCTATTCTCCGTTACTTTGAAGAAGTACGAACTATATTATTATTTACGAAAGCTTAACACCTAAACCGAACCATTGTGATACCACGTTACTCGCCGAAAGACATTTCGGCAATCTGGAGCGATGAAGCTAAATTCGAACGCTGGCTGCAACTTGAAATCGCTGCCGTCGAGGCGCGCATGGAGGCGGGGATCGTTCCTGCAGAGGCGCTTGCGACCATTAAAGAGAAAGCGAAGTTCAACGTCGAGGAGATTCTCACCATCGAGCGCGAGACCAAGCACGACGTCATCGCGTTCCTGACCAATGTCGCCGGATACGTCGGCCCCGATTCGCGTTACGTCCACGAGGGGCTCACCTCTTCGGACGTGGTCGATACCTGCCTGGCCATGCAGATGCGCGACGCGGGCAAGATCATCATCGCAGATATCGAATCACTCATCGCCGTGCTCGGCAAAAAGGCTGTCGAGTACAAATACACCCTCCAGATGGGCCGCACGCATGGCATCCACGCCGAGCCGACCACCTTCGGCCTCAAGCTGTTGCTCTGGCACGAGGAGATGAAGCGCAACCTGGAGCGCATGAAGCGCGCGCTCGAAACCATTTCGGTGGGCAAAATCTCCGGCGCGGTCGGCACCTACCAGCACCTTTCGCCGGACATCGAGGCCGCCGTCTGCCAGAAGCTTGGCCTGAAACCATCGTCAATCTCGACGCAGATTTTGCAGCGCGACCGCCACGCCGAGTTCGCCACCACGATGGCCATCATCGCCTCGTCAATCGAGAAGTTCTCTGTCGAGCTGCGCCACTTGCAGCGCACCGAGGTTCGCGAAACCGAGGAGTTTTTCAGCAAGGGCCAGAAAGGCAGCTCCGCCATGCCGCACAAGCGCAACCCGATCACCTTCGAGCGCCTCACCGGCTTGGCTCGCGTGGTTCGCTCCAACTCGATCGCCGCGATGGAGAACGTCGCCCTCTGGCACGAGCGCGACATTTCGCACTCATCGGTCGAGCGTGTCATCATGCCCGACTCGACCATCGCGCTGGTTTACATGCTGCGCACTTTCTGCGATTCGGTCGAAACCCTGCTCGTCTATCCGGAGCGCATGGAGCAGAACTTCGACACCTCGTATGGACTGACTCTCTCGCAGACGCTTTTGCTGGCGCTGACCGGCAAGGGACTCACCCGCGAAGAGGCGTACCGTCTCGTGCAGCGCAACGCCATGAAGAGCTGGCAGGAAAAAATTCAGCTCAAAGAGCTGGTGCTTCAGGACAAGGAGCTGCTCGAGCACATCACCGCCGAAGAGATCAACAAACTCTTCAGCCCGGAGACGATTCAGGGCAAGCTCAAAAACAGCGTCGATATTATCTTCAAAAGAAACGGACTCTGAAAGCTGACTTCTGACTGAATGAAAAACGAAAGGGCGGCTGGTATTTCAACAATATCAGCCGCCCTTTTCTGATTCTGATCTTTGTCTCCTCAGCACTCAGAACATTGAGAGCTGATCGCCTTCTGGCACCTGTGACGTCTTCCGGAATTTCCGATAACGGTTGACCAGCGCGTTGGTCGAGGCATCGTGCCCTTCGATTGAATCCTCGGACTCGAACTCCGGCAGAATCGCCTTGGCAAGCTGTTTGCCAAGCTCGACGCCCCACTGATCAAAGGAGTTGATGTTCCAGACCACGCCCTGCACGAACACCTTATGTTCATAAAGTGCGATCAGGCTGCCCAGCGAAAAGGGATTGAGCTGGTCGAGCAAAATGGTGTTGGTTGGCCGGTTGCCCGGAAAGAGCTTGTGCGGCAAGAGCATTTTGAGATCGAGCCCCGACAAGCCGCTCGCCTCCAGCTCCTTTCGCGCCTCGGCCTCGCTCTTGCCGCGCATGAGCGCTTCGGACTGGGCGAAGCAGTTGGCCACGAGCATGTCGTGATGGTTGCCAATAGAATTCTGACTCTTGAGCGGCATGATGAAATCGACCGGAATGATGTTCGGGCCTTGATGCAAAAGCTGGAAAAAAGCGTGCTGCGCGTTGGTGCCCGGCTCGCCCCAGATCACCGGTCCGGTGGCGTACTCAACGGTGCGGCCCTCGCGGTCAACCCGCTTGCCGTTGCTCTCCATGTCGAGCTGCTGCAAGAAGGCCGGAAATCGGTGCAGATACTGGTCGTAGGGAATGATCGCCTGTGAGTGCGCTCCGAAAAAGTTGTTGTACCAGATGCCAAGCACGGCCAGAATAACCGGCATGTTCTGTTCCGGCGGAGCGCTCAGAAAGTGTTCATCCATCGCATTCGCGCCGGCAAGCAGTTCGCTGAAACGGTCGAATCCCAGATAAAGGGCGATGGACAGACCGATCGCCGACCAGAGAGAGTAACGCCCGCCAACCCAGTCCCAGAGGCGGAACATGTTGGCCGAGTCGATGCCGAACTCCTCGACCTTTTCCTGATGGGTTGAAACCGCCACAAAATGCTTGGCCACATGCGTCTTGTGGCCCGCCTTGAGCAGAAACCACGACCTTGCGCTGATAGCATTGGCTAGCGTCTCCTGCGTGGTAAAGGTTTTCGAAGCAATAATGAACAGCGTCGTTTCGGGATTCAACTCTCGAACGGTTTCGGCCAGATGGGAGCCATCGACGTTCGAGACGAAGTGTACTTTCAGCTTGCCATGCGCGAAGGGCTTCAGCGCCTCGGTCACCATGTAAGGTCCGAGATCGGAGCCCCCGATGCCGATGTTGACCACATCACTGATGCGCTTACCGGTGTAGCCAACCCACTCCCCTGAAATCACCTTCCCGCAGAAAGCCTTCATCTGATCAAGCACATCCGCGACCTCAGAAGCCACATCCTCGCCATTGACGCTGATCTCGTACCCCGGAGAACGGCGAAGAGCGGTGTGCAGCACGGCACGATTTTCGGTAAAATTAATGCGTTCCCCATCGAACATGTCGCGACGTCTTGTTTCAATACCCGACCGCTTCACCAGATCCATGAGCAGCTCCATGGTGCGATCGGTGATCCTGTTCTTTGAATAGTCGAGGTGAATACCGGTCAACGAAAGCGAAAAGCGCTCTGCGCGACCTGAATCAGCCTTGAAAAGATCGGTCATCGCATGATCGCCGATATCCTGAAAATGGGAAACAAGGGCACTCCATTCAGCACTGTGGGAAAGGTACATAGTGATCAGGATTAGATTAAAATTTCAGAATCGCTGGGGCTTAGTCAGGAATATAACGCATGAGCACCACACATCCGTCCGGCAGTTGCTCGACGCTGAGGCTATCGGCATAGTGGCTCATCAGCAACAAACCTCTTCCACCGGCTCTCGACCGGGCAGCTTCAGAGCCAGCTACGGCGAGATGAGGCGCCGGATCGAATCCAGCGCCGAAATCGCGCATCCGAATGTCAAGAAAACGCGCAGTCCCGTTCCAGCCAGCATTGAACAGAGTGACAACCGGATGCCTTGATGGGCCAAGGTTTCCATGCACAACCGCATTGACAAAGGCCTCGTGCATGACGAGCTCCAGCTCCAAAGCGCATCGCTTGCCATACCCCTCGATATTCGCCAAAGCAGCAACCCAGCGCCTGAGCCGGGCAACCTGCTCAACCTGCGAGGGTAAGGCGAGTCGGTAATAACTCATAACTGCTGGCGTTGAGACCTGAAAAAACATCGATAAAGTTAATCTGGCTAGGTGACGGAGACAAATGGCCCCCACAAAGACGAAACTTTATTTTTTTAGATACAGAACAATCTTAAACTTATTTTTCTTACCGATTTGTAATTTTTTATTTAAAATTTATATTACGCCTGTGTGATGAGCTAATAATTCTACACAAAAGAGCACACTCAGCTTTATTTTTTTCACAACCGTAACCGTTCAACAATCATGAAATCATTTCTGTCGAAATCCGGGGCAATAGCTGCCGGACTGCTTGTAGCAGCGGCAATCTTGAGCCCTCCGCTCCTGGCGGAAACGGCCGCAGCCGCGCCGACACCGGACGCTGTCAATGCCTTCGCCATCGACAACTTCTTCCTGTTTATTTGCGCCGTGCTGGTGCTGTTCATGCAGGCGGGATTTGCTTTGGTTGAAACAGGCCTGAACGCCGCCAAAAACACCGTGAACATCCTGTTCAAGAACCTGATGGATATGGCCATCGGCGCTATTCTCTTCTACTTCATCGGCTACGGAATGATGTACCCCGGTGATGCCTTCAGCGGCGGCTTCTTTGGTTTCGGCAGCTGGGGAATCACTACTGACATGCCTGATATTGCAGCTGGCAGCCTCTATCCTGCGGTGGACTTCCTCTTCCAGGTCGCTTTTGCCGCAACAGCTGCAACGATCGTCTCGGGAGCGGTTGCTGGAAGGATGCAGTTCAGGTCTTATCTGATCTATTCAGCAGTCATTTCAGGACTTGTCTATCCCATTAGTGGCTTCTGGCAGTGGGGTGGCGGCTGGTTGAACGCCATGGGCTTCCACGATTTTGCAGGTTCGCTTGTGGTGCACGCTCTCGGCGGTTTTGCCGGTCTTGCCGGTGCCATCGTACTCGGCCCCCGTCTTGGCCGCTTCAACGAAGATGGTTCGCCGAACGCCATGCCTGGCCACAACCTCGCACTCAGCACCCTCGGTGTGTTCATTCTTCTTATCGGCTGGTACGGCTTCAACCCCGGCAGCCAGCTTGCCATTGTCGGCGGTGACAACACGGCTGCTGTCATGAAGATTGCCGTCAACACCACCCTTGCCGCCTGCGCTGGCGCGGTTGTTGCCATGATCTTCGCTTGGGGCCTCTTCAAGAAGCCAGACCTTACGATGGCTCTGAACGGTATGCTTGCCGGTTTGGTCGCCATCACGGCAAACTGCGACGTGGTTTCCTATAATGCTTCGCTGATTATCGGCGCTGTCGGCGGTGTTCTTGTCGTGCTCGGCATCATCATGCTTGACAAGCTCCGTATCGACGACCCGGTCGGTGCATGGCCGGTACATGGCCTGAACGGCATCTGGGGTGGTATCGCCGCATGGATTTTCGGTGGCCAGCCGATGGTTGCCCAGATCACCGGCTCGCTCGTGATCCCGGCTTGGGGTTTCGGCACCATGCTGGTCCTGTTCCTCATCCTGAAAGCTATGGGTATCCTGCGCGTTCACAAGGATGAAGAAATGAAAGGCCTCGATATTTCAGAACATGAGGAAGAAGCTTATTATGGCTTCGATATTTACACAACCCAGTAACGCATTTAAACGGAGCCAAAGCAATGAAATACATTGTAGCAATGATCCAGCCCCACAAGCTGTCGGACGTGAAAAAAAGTCTTGCCGACGCCGGGGTTCGTAAAATGACCGTTACCAATGCTCTCGGATGCGGCGCTCAGGGTGGTTTCACCGAGGTCTATCGTGGTGTCCCGAGTGAGGTCAATCTCCTGAAAAAACTCAAGCTTGAGATCGCCGTTAACGACGAATACGTCGATACTACAACAAAAGCGATCATAAAAGGGGCAAAAACAGGTGAGATTGGTGACGGAAAAATTTTTATATTTGACCTTCCGGAATGCATTCGGATCCGAACCGAAGAAACAGGCAGCAGCGCCATCGGTTAATCCGGTATTCTGATCTTTACGGGAGCTTTCATTTAACGAAAGCTCCCGACTTGTACACACAAACCATAACACCACAGTTAAACGTAAGGAGTTATTGTAAATGAAAAAAACAACAAAACTGATTGCCCTCGCGGCAGTACTGTTCGCAGGTTTCGGCTCAAGCAACGCAATGGCTGGTGACGGTTCTGGTGATGAAGGCTTCAGCCTTGGTGCAGACCTCGTCAGCAGCTATGTCTGGAGAGGTAGCTCACTGGATAATTCTGTAAACGTCCAGCCGAATCTTTCGTATACCCTCGAAAATGGTATCAGCCTCGGCCTTTGGGGTTCTTATGGTCTCAGTGCTGATGGTGGTGATCGCTATAAAGAGGTGGATGTTACCATCAGCGTACCTGTCGGTCCTGTCACCCTTGCTGTAACCGACTACAATGCAAATCCTGAAGCTGGGGACACCTTCGACTTTGCTGAAGATGGAAACAACACCATCGAAGTCAGCGCAGCTTACAGCTACGAGAACATTGGCCTTATGGCTGGTGTGTTCGTTGCCGCTAACGACTACGACAACGCATGGTACTGCGAAGCCACCTACCAGTTCTACGATAAGGATGGCTACACCGCCACCGCAGTCGCAGGTCTCGGTAACGAATGCTACTATGGTGATGGCGAAGGCAAAAAACTTGCTATTGTTAACACCGGTATTGCCGTGTCGAAAGATCGCTACACTGCTTCGGCTATCTACAACCCGGATACCGAAGAATCTTACCTGGTCTTCATGGCCTCGTTCTAAGTGTGGAAACGTTTTTTGTTAGGTTAACAAAAAAGGAGCCCAAGGGCTCCTTTTTTGTTTTGTGCTGAAAACGATTTCCCCTCCTTCACGCGATCCACTTCGTCCATCAAATCAAAGCGAAACTCCGACCTTCCTCAGATCGTCTTTTCGTAAATCACATACTCTTTATAGGGAATACCGCCAATCACCTTTGCAAGCTTGCTCATGGCTTCATTGGACTTGAGTACCCAGCTCATCTCACTGGCAAACAGGCCGTATTTGCCTCCATACTCCGAAATACGCGCATTCAGGATGCTGTCGATCCCCTTGTTGCGATACTCGGGCAGCACCCCCATCGTGATGGTGCGAAACATCGAGATGTTGCGCTTGTACCAAAGGAATTTAACCAGCCCCCACGGCGTAAAGGGGTTGCCGTTGACATGCTTGAGCGCCTGATTGATGTCGGGCAGCGAAAGCGAAAAGCCGATGGTCCTGCCATCCTTATCTTCAACGAAGTAGATAAAATGGGGATCGGCGACCGATTTCATGCTCTTGGCCATGAAGTCGAACTCCTTATCTGTCATCGGTACAAAACCCCAGTTTTTCTCCCAGGCCTTGTTGTAAATCTCCCTGATCTTCTCGACCTCGCTGTCGAAATTTTTCATATCCATATCGCGAACAGTCAACCCTTCGCGCTTCTGCACGTGCTGCGCAATGCGGCTCAGCCGGCCGATATCGATCATTTTCTGGTCGATGTACCAGGCGAGCAGCTCCTGACCGATCTTGTGACCGCTGTTCAGGCAGAGGTCGTTGTAGTACGGAGGATTGTAGAGCATCAGGAATACAGGCGGGCTGTCGTAGCCTTTGGTGAGCACGCCACACTGATCGTTCATCGAAGGGCTCACCGGGCCACGCATCGTATCGAGGCCCTTGCTCTTGAGCCACATGGCGGCTGCTTCGAACAGGGCGTCGGCCACTTTCTGATCGTCAATACACTCGAAAAAGCCCCAGAAACCAACCTTGTCCTGATGAATCTCGTTGTGGCGACGATTC
>DRSQ01000045.1 GCA_011372505.1 Chlorobaculum parvum
CTACCACAACATCAAGATCACTACGCCCGAGGACGTCCCTGTCGGCGAGGCAATTCTTGCCGGATTAAAAGCTAAAAAGCAGGCAAATTAATTGCGCTCCGGTGCTTGTATTTTGAAAAGCGCCGTCGTATATTAACAGCCCTTATGGTGAGATAGCTCAGTTGGTTAGAGCACAGGATTCATAACCCTGAGGTCGAGGGTTCAACTCCCTCTCTCACCACCACACAAGTAACGGAGGGCGGACATTCCTGTCCGCCATTCATAAGCGGATTAATAAAATCAGCCCTTCGTTCAGGAGACTTCAAAAGCGGGTGTAACTCAGTTGGTAGAGTGTTTGCTTCCCAAGCAAAATGTCGCGAGTTCGAGTCTCGTCACCCGCTCTCCCGCCACTCCCCCGGCTCCCGTTGCTTCTCTTCCAGCCCAACAGCTTTGATCCATGACACAGGACTCGATTTTCACCGTTCCGGTGACCCCTCAGGAGATCAATGAAACGCAGATCATCGAAGGCCAGATGGCTCGCCACCTCGGCATCGAAATAACCGAAGTCGGCCCCGATTCGATGACGGCGCGGATGCCGGTCGATCACCGCACCATCCAGCGCATCGGTATTCTGCACGGCGGCGCATCGCTCGCGCTGGCCGAAACGGTCGGCAGCATCGCCGCCTCGTACTGCGTCGATCGTAACAAGCAGTTCATCGTCGGCCAGGAGATCAACGCCAACCACCTCCGCGCCGTCCGCGAAGGCGAAGGCTCCGTACACGCCACCGCCACACCGCTCCATCTGGGCCGCACCTCGCAAGTCTGGGACATCAAGATTCGAGACAAAAAGGGCCGCCTCGTCTGCATCAGCCGCTTCACCGTCGCCGTGCTCGAAAAGCGCTCCTGACACCCGCTGTTTTTCAGGGCGTTACAAGCTTTTTCAGGAAATTTTCCTACCTTGTAAATTCATTCT
The DNA here is from genome assembly GCA_011372505.1 of Chlorobaculum parvum. GTDB lineage: Bacteria > Bacteroidota > Chlorobiia > Chlorobiales > Chlorobiaceae > Chlorobaculum > Chlorobaculum parvum_B. The sequence goes on from DRSQ01000045.1 coordinate 953, forward strand.
GTAAGGCACCTTGAAAAAGCAACAAATGTCATGAATGCTTCCTCTCCAAAGGCTTTCCGGATAGGAGCGACAGACGTCAATTTTTCACGCTGCCCTGAAATCATTACCACTTATTGAGTATAGGCATGCTGGCAGAAGATCTTCAGACCGCCGAACCGACCGCTTCCCGTTCCCACAATGCGGGCCCATCCCTCGAACAACTCGCCGATGCACAGAAAACCCGCAAGAAATGGCTGCTGGTTCAGCCCAAGAGCCAGACCAGCATGATGGTCGATTCCGGCACGGTCAGCATGCCCCTGAACCTCATCATGGTCGCCACGCTGGCCAGCAAGTACTTCGACATCACCTTTCTCGACGAGCGCACCGGCGACGCCATCCCACAGGACTTCTCGGGCTTCGACGTCGTGGCCATCACCTCGCGCACGCTCAACGCCACGAACGCCTACAAGATCGGCGAGCGCGCCAAGGCGCAGGGCAAGATCGTGCTGCTCGGCGGCGTGCACCCCACCATGCTGCATGACGAAGCCACATCGCACTGCACGAGCGTCATTTATGGTGAGATCGAATCGGTGTGGGACGAGCTTGCCCGCGATATTTTCCAGGGCAAAATGAAGAGCTTCTACAAGTCCAGCGATCTTCGTCCAATGACCACCATGACGCCCCCTGACTTCAGCTTTGCATTGAACTCGCCGCACGCAAAAAAGTACAGCCAGCTCATTCCGATTCTCGCCACCAAGGGCTGCCCGGTCGGATGCAGCTTCTGCACCACGCCGACCGTCTATGGCAAAAGCTACCGCTACCGCGAAATCGACCTCGTGCTCAACGAAATGCGCTCCCACCAAGAGCGGCTCGGCAAACAGAAGCTGCGCTTCTCGTTCATGGACGACAACATCAGCTTTCGCCCGAAATACTTCATGGAGTTGCTCGAAGGCATGGCCAAACTCGGCGTGCGCTGGAACGCCAACATCTCGATGAACTTCCTGCACAAGCCGGAAGTTGCCGAAGTGGCCGGACGCTCGGGCTGCGACCTGATGAGCATCGGCTTCGAGTCGCTCAACCCGGACATCCTCAAAAGCATGAACAAAGGCTCCAACCGCCTGCAGAACTATGAAACGGCGGTGAGCAACCTGCACAAGAACAATATCGCCATTCAGGGCTACTTCATTTTTGGTTTCGACGACGACACCGAAAAGAGCTTCCAGGCGACCTACGACTTCATCATGAAAAACCGCATCGAATTCCCGGTTTTCTCGCTGTTGACACCCTTCCCCGGCACCCCCTATTTCGAGGAGATGAAGTCGCGAGTGCGCCATTTCGACTGGGACAAGTACGACACCTACCACTACATGTTCGAGCCAAAAACGCTCGGCGGTGAAAAGCTGCTCGAAAACTTCATCAAGCTCCAGCGCGAAGTCTATAAAGGCAGCGCCATCATGAAGCGAATGCAGGGCAAACCTGTCAACTGGGTCTGGTTCGTCAACTTCCTCATGAACCGATTCACCCGGAAGCTCACGCCGGAGATTTACCTCTGAGGCCAAGTGAGAATCAGCAATTTTATAGGGCCTATAGGACTTATAAAACCTATAGGTCCTATTTTTTTAAGCTGACAATCAAGCCCTGAACCCATGTCAGACAGCATCCTTTTCGCCTTTTCGCTCACCCTGTTTGCCGGCCTGGCAACCGGCATCGGCAGCCTGATCGGCTTTCTGTCCAAAGAGGTCAACCCCAAAATGCTGACCATCTCCCTCGGCTTTTCGGCGGGAGTGATGCTCTATGTTTCGATGATCGAAATCTTCGTCAAGGCAAAGGATGCCCTATCGATCGAGCTGGGAGACAAAACGGGATATATCTGGACGGTGGTCGCCTTCTTCGCAGGCATTTTCGTAATAGCGTTGATCGACAAGCTCGTACCGGCTTACGAGAATCCGCACGAGATGAACACCGAGAAAATCATCGAGGAGTCTTCAGCAAAAGACAAAGCCAAACTGATGCGGATGGGCCTTTTTTCCGCGCTCGCTATCGGCATCCACAACTTCCCCGAAGGGCTGGCAACCTTCATGAGCGGCCTGTCGAACCCGACGCTCGGTATCGGCATCGCGGTGGCCATCGCGATCCACAACATCCCCGAGGGTCTCGCCGTCTCGGCCCCGATCTACTTCGCCACCAAAAGCCGACGGAAAGCGTTCGTGCTCTCCTTCCTTTCCGGCTTGGCCGAACCGGTCGGCGCCATCATCGGCTTTTTCCTCCTGCGCTCGCTCTTCACCGACCTCACCTTCGGTCTGGTCTTCGCCAGCGTCGCCGGAATCATGGTTTACATCTCCCTCGACGAGCTTCTCCCCACCGCCGAAGAGTACGGCGAACACCACCTCGCCATTGGCGCCCTGATTGCGGGAATGGTAGTTATGGCGGTGAGTTTGCTGCTGTTTGCGTGAAACAGAACTGGCCTGACAAGCGTTCCGATTTCAATTTCGACGGATAAACAGAAAACTCCCGCAAGCCTTTACAATTTGCGGGAGTTTTCATTTACAACCGACTCTGCCGATCAGCCAGCCGTCACTCCTCCTCTTCCGGCATCTCCACCTTGATGTGCAACTCTTCAAGCTGCTGGGCAGTGACTTCGAAGGGGGCAGCCATCATGAAATATTGAGCAGACTGATTCATCGAAAAGGCGATGACTTCACAGATATTCCGCTCGTCGCGCAAAATCATGACGAGACGATCCTGTTTTGGTTCAGCGTGAATTGGAGAATTGATCCGTTTGAGTTAGAGTGCAAAAACGGAGGAATTCATCATGCGAAAATCGAGAAAAAACTACACCCCTCAAGAAAAGGATGCTATCCTGAAACGGCATCTGGTTGATCGTGTTCTGGTCTCCGACCTGTGCGATCAATACGGCTTGCAACCCAACGTCTTCTACCGATGGCAGAAGGAGTTTTTTGAGAACGGCTCTGCCGCATTCGAAAAGCAGCAGTCAGTCCTGAACAAGGCCGAACAGAAAAA
>DRSQ01000046.1 GCA_011372505.1 Chlorobaculum parvum
CACTTCGTTCTTGTTGCGCAGCTTGGTTTCAAGCTGCTCGATCTTTTTCTGTTCGGCCTTGTTCAGGACTGACTGCTGCTTTTCGAATGCGGCAGAGCCGTTCTCAAAAAACTCCTTCTGCCATCGGTAGATGACGTTGGGTTGCAAGCCGTATTGATCGCACAGGTCGGAGACCAGAACACGATCAACCAGATGCCGTTTCAGGATAGCAACCTTTTCTTGAGGGGTGTAGTTTTTTCTCGATTTTCGCATGATGAATTCCTCCGTTTTTGCACTCTAACTCAAACGGATCAATTCTCCAATTCACGCTGAACCAAAACAAAATAAGGAAGGTATCTACGGGTTGCGCTACTCAGCGTACTTGTTAGAAGTTACATCGAGCACTTCATAAAGAGGGCAGTAGCCAATGATGGCCGTCGCTAGGGGAATCACACCGATGATTCCGACAAGATTCTGAAATACAACAGCATAGACCAGCATGACCACGCCAAGGATTGCACGAACGGTACGATCTTTTTGCCCCATATTTTTCTTCATGGTTGCTCCGTCAAGGTTTATGATCAGAATTATAGATTTCGGCAAAACATACCAAAAAAAACGTAAAGCCTCCGCAATGAAATTGCAAGCAACTGTTTTTCAGTATGTCCGCAGGTAACTGCTTTCATTACAGACAGTTCATCAAATATACAAAAAGATCGGTCAACGCCAGCCACCAGCTGTCCACCACTTACCGATCATGATGAGCAGGGCTTGAAAGCATTGGAAGCATTGGAAGCATTGGAGCTGCAAAACCAGGAGCTGACCGTCCCCAAATCTGACCTCACTTTTCTATTACCCAAGATTCGGCTTTAGCTCGATCAATAAAGGCGCGCATTGAAAAAAAGAGGGGCTGATGCCCCGCTTCCTCACAGAAAAGCTGCGCCATCGCAAGATGCGTGCGAGTCGAGGTTACAATCGCGGTCTTTGTTCTTGTCGCCTCGCGAGGATAATAGGCTTTGATCATCTCAAACAGATCGTACAGGCTGATATTCGAGAAATCGCACTCACACCCTTCAAACATCCAAATGGAGTTTTTGTGGGGATATTCCGGATGAAGAAATATTCCTCTCAATGCCTTAAAAAGTTGCTCTTGGTCAACGAAGCCTTTAAAGTTGACACACAGATAAGAGGAATGGTTTTCAATAACGTGCATGGCTTTTACTCTTTTCCCAGAAAAGCGTTTGACCTGTTGATCCACAACGTAGAGCCATGACGGATTACGGAAAGGATCTGGTATGATCTGCGCAATTGAAATCAGCTTAACAGGTTAGTATTGTTATAAACATAAAAAACTTATACGCTGTTAACAAGATATTACTGAAAACTAACGGCAACATACATAAAACAGGAGGCGCGCAATCATGGAAAAAAGAGCGCATGTAAAGTCAAGAGCATCATACGGTTGAGTGCGACTGTAAAATAAAAAGGTTTCCGGCTCGATGTTTTTTCAAAAACACCCATCCGGAAGCCCTGCGTAAAAGAGCTGCACCTCTTTCGATTGAGAAGCTCAAGCCTCCAGAATCATCGAAAAAAGTTCTATCTCCGTTCTTAACTGAAAGAACCGTTCAGTTTATCACGCTTTGGAATTCTCCTCCTTCGGCTTGAAAAACATGCAGCCGCCTTCAGCGACAACTTCCTTTCCGAAACAGGTGCCGACGGACGGATTTTCGGAATTGACGGTAAAGCTCTGGCACTCCTGGCACTGCTTGCCGGACTCCTCCTTCTGTTTGTACATGATCTCCATAATCGTCATGCAACATTATCGGGTTGTAGAATATTTGAGCCTCTATTGACGGACAAGCGGAGAATATACGCGTCCCCATGCATGTTTAAAGCGTTGATAACGCTCATGAAACCTTATCGTAGGCACGACTGTTTGAAGCGGGATAACGGTTTTTGAAAGTTGATGTTTCGGAGAACATTGATAGATTGAAAGACGGAAATTTTCAGAGGTTCACCATACAGCGAATGGATTTCAGCCACATCAGTATAAGAGGCGCAAGGGTTCACAATCTCAGGGACATCTCGCTCGACATTCCCCGCAACAAACTGGTCGTGATTACCGGCATTTCGGGGTCGGGCAAGTCGAGCCTGGCGTTCGATACGATCTACGCCGAGGGGCAGCGGCGCTTCATGGAGACGCTCTCGCCCTACGCGCGGCAATTCATCGGCAACATCGAGCGGCCCGATGTCGATTTCATCGAGGGGCTGTCGCCGGTGATCTCCATTGACCAGAAAAGCACCAGCCGGTCGCCACGTTCGACGGTCGGCACCGTGACCGAAATTCACGATTTTGTGCGACTTCTGTACGCAAAGGCCGGGCGGCGCTACGATCCGGTGACGGGCCAGATGCTCCAGAAGCAGAGCGAAGAGAGCATCTGCAAGACGATCATGGCGCTGCCGAAGGGGACGAAGCTTCAGATTCTCTCGCCGCTGGTGGCGGGGCGAAAAGGCCACTACCGCGAGCTGTTCGAGCGGCTGGTCAAGAAAGGATTCCTGCGGGTGCGCGTCGATGGCGAGTATGTGGAGATGAGCGCTGGAATGCAGCTCGAACGGTACAAGAGCCACAACATCGAGCTGGTGGTTGACCGGCTGGTAGCCGGGTCGGAGATGGCCGAGCGACTCCGGCAGGCAGTCAAGCTGGCGGTGTCGATGTCCGAGCACAAGTCCTCGGTGATCTGCGATACGGAGGACAGCGAACGCTACTTCAGCACGCAGTACGCCTACGCGGACGGCACGGTACCGGTCGATGTGCTCGCACCGAACCAGTTCAGCTTCAACTCGCCTTATGGCGCCTGCCCTAAGTGCAACGGTCTGGGAAACATCATGCAGCTCTCGGCGGAGCTGATGGTGCCCGACACCAGCCGCTCGCTTCAGGACGGGGGCCTCGAGCCGTTCGGCAAGCCCGGCAAGCGCAACGTCTGGCAGGTGATCCGCGCCATCGCCAAGGAGTTCGATTTCAGCCTCACCACGCCGTTGACGAAGATTCCCACCGAAGCGTTCGACATCCTGCTCTACGGCTCCGGGAAGCGCACTTTCGACGTCGGCTACAGCTATGCGGGCAAGGAGCATCTCTATCCGCAGACCTTCCAGGGCGCGGTGCCGTACGTCGAGGAGGTGCGGGCGAACGCCAGCACGCCGAAACTGCGGGAGTGGGCCGAAAGCTTCATGATCCGCCAGACCTGCCCGGTGTGCGGCGGAGCGCGGCTGAAGCAGGAGAGCCTGCACGTGAAGGTGGACGGCCTGAACATCGCCGAGGTAGAGGCGCTGCCACTGCCCGAAGCGCTGGAGTTTTTCCGCCTTCTGCCACCGAAGCTCTCCGCCAAGGAGAAGCTCGTGGCCGCACCGGTGCTGCACGAAATCACCAAGCGCATCGACTTTTTGCTCAACGTCGGCCTCGGCTACCTCTCGCTCGACCGCAACTCGCAGACCCTTTCCGGCGGCGAGGCGCAGCGCATCCGGCTCGCCTCGCAGCTCGGCTCGCAGCTCTCGGGCGTGCTCTACGTGCTCGATGAACCGAGCATCGGCCTGCACCAACGCGACAACCACAAGCTCATCGACTCGCTGCACCGCCTGCGCGACCTCGGCAACACCGTGCTCGTCGTCGAGCACGACAAGGACACGATGCTCCAGGCGGACGAGATCATCGACCTCGGCCCCGGCGCGGGCGAGCACGGCGGCCTCGTCGTGGCGCAGGGCACCGCCGCAACGCTCGGCCCCGACTCGGTAACGGCGGGCTACCTCAACGGTTCGCTCTCGGTCTCGTTCCCGCCTTCAGAGCCATCGGAGGAGGACGAGAAAAACAAGCAGCGCCACCTGATGCTGAAAGGGTGCCGGGGCAACAACCTGAAACAGATCGATGCTGAATTCCCGCTCGGCTCGCTCATCAGCGTCACCGGCGTGAGCGGCTCCGGCAAATCGACGCTTGTCAACGAAACGCTCTACCCGCTGCTGGCGCGCCACTTCTACCGCTCCAAGCTGCTCGCGCTCCCCTGCGACGGCATCAGCGGCATCGAGCTGATCGACAAGGTGGTCAACGTCGATCAGTCGCCAATCGGCCGCACGCCGCGCTCCAACCCGGCCACCTACACCGGCGCGTTCACCTTCATCCGCGACTTCTTCACCCGACTGCCCGAAGCGCAAATTCGCGGCTACAAGGCGGGCCGCTTCAGCTTCAACGTCAAGGGCGGACGCTGCGAGGCGTGCCAGGGCGCGGGCACCCGCAAGATCGAGATGAACTTCCTGCCGGACGTGTACGTCCAGTGCGAGCACTGCAAAGGGATGCGCTACAACCGTGAAACCTTGCAGGTGAAGTACAAGGGTAAATCCATTGCCGACGTGCTCGAAATGCCCATCGAAGAAGCAGCAAGTTTCTTCGAAGACTTCCCGCGCATCCGCCGGATTCTCGACACGATGCAGAGCGTCGGCCTCGGCTACCTCAAGCTTGGCCAGCCCTCGCCCTTGCTCTCTGGCGGCGAAGCACAGCGCATCAAGCTCTCGGCGGAGCTGGCCAAAATCCAGACCGGCAAGACCCTCTACATCCTCGACGAACCCACCACCGGCCTGCACTTCCAAGACATCCAGCACCTGCTCGCCGTGCTGCGCAAGCTCGTCGAAAAGGGCAACACGGTCATCGTCATCGAGCACAACCTCGACATCGTGCGCAACAGCGACTGGATCATCGACCTTGGCCCAGAAGGCGGCAACGGCGGCGGCATAATCGTCGCCACGGGCACGCCGGAACAGATCGTGCGCAGATCCGACACGCACACGGGCCACTACCTAAAGCTCGACGCTGGCGACCTTCTGACCGGAACCGACTGACCAGCAATCAACCAGTTTCAACGCAGTGGATACGCTGGCTAAAATTCAGTTAGCTCTGATTTGACAGGGCCAAACGCGGAAGGCAAAAAGAAAAAGATGGGACGAATAAGGTTTACAGCCTATTCGTCCTGTTTCGTTTAACCCTTACATAAACTCCTCGAAATAATCGAGATTCTTGTGAAAGGTCTCCTCCAGCGCAGCAAGCGAAGCAAAGGCTGCAACCATGCAGATCACACCGACAATGATCGCGCCACCTTCGAGACCGAACTGACCGCGGGTGAACTGAAACATCATCGTGATCGGCACCACCATGCCGCGCACCAGATTCGGGACGGTGGTAGCGACCGTAGCGCGGAGGTTGGTGCCAAACTGCTCGGCGGCGACAGTCACGAAAATGGCCCAGTATCCACCCGAAAAGCCGAGTGCGAACGATACCCAGTAGAAAGTTGTCGGCGTGGCTCCACGCTGCATAAAGTAGACCGTGATGGAAACGATATTCAACACGAGGAAGACCAGCACTGCCTTTTTTCGGCTTTGCAGCACCTGGCTCAATAGCCCGCTCGAAAGGTCACCGAACACCAGACCGAGATAGCAGTACATCACAGCGTTGCCCGCTGACACTGCTCCCTTGATACCGAGCGCCCTGGCGAATTCGGGCGAGAAGGTGATGAGTACACCTACCACAAACCAGATCGGCACGCCGATAAGAATCGAGTTCAGGTAACGGAAAAAGCGATCACGGCTGGTGAAGAGCGCCAGCAGATTCCCCTTGCTAACCGCCGCTTTGGATTCAATCTTCTGGAACATGCCCGACTCCGAAACTTTGAACCGCGCCACAAGCAACACCAGCCCCAGCGCACCGCCGATAAAAAACGCTGTTCGCCAATCGTAGTGCGTCGCCACCGCATTGGCCAGGATCGCGCCGGTCACGCCGATCGAAGCCACCAGCATGGTACCGTAGCCGCGAATTTTCGTGTGCAGAATCTCGGAGACCAACGTAATGCCTGCGCCAAGTTCGCCCGCAAGACCCACGCCCGCGATGAAGCGCAGCACGGCATAGGCCTCCACCGATCCGGCGAAGCCGTTGGCAATGTTGGCCAGCGAGTAGATCAGAATTGAGCCGAACATGATTTTCAGGCGCCCTTTCACATCGCCCAGCCATCCCCACAGCACACCGCCGACCAGCATACCGATCATCTGCATATTGAGCAAATAGACGCCGTAATCGATCAGCTCCTGGCCCTGGAGTCCCAACGCCCTGAGGCTCGGCACGCGTACGATGCTGAAGAGCACGAGGTCATAAATATCCACGAAATAACCGAGAGCGGCCACAATGACCGGAAGACTGAAAACGTCGCGAATGCTAGCGTGAGATGAGTCCTGCATGGGGAGAAGGGATAAAACAATTGACAATCAAACGACAATGATAATACAATTTTTTTCCGGGATATAACCGCAGCTAAAACCCACCGGATCGTCAACAACAAAGGCTTGCAATTGCCGATAACCGATGCTCCGTTTCTGAGCTGAAAGGACGTCGCCCCTATTAACGCCGTGTATTATTATTCCAAAAAATGCATAGATTAAAAGTCAGATGACGCTCATGTGTAAAACACCAACAAACCTGAGCCGGTAACGTTCAGCTGCTAGCAATCGACTCCAATGCCTGAAAATCTGCATGAACCGCTCTTGCCGGGCCTGCCACTCGACGAGTTGCTCGCTTCGGCTCCATGCAACTTTCCGAAACCACTGTTCATTCTGGATCGGAAAGGCAAGTTTCTCTGCGCTGACGGCATATTCAGGGACCAGCTCCCGACCGACCGCCAAAAACTGTTGCCCAACGAAAACCAGCCAAAGCCGATCCTAGACATCGACACCAGAAAGGCGATGACCAGCGAGGTACTACGCACCGCTCAACCGAAACGATTTGACAGCGTTCAGGAAGGCATCGTTCACAGCTACACTCTCTCTCCGCTCCACTCGTTCGAGGGCGACATCGACAACCTTCTCCTGACCGTCAGTGAAAGCACCATCCTACAGGAACCCCAATCAGGAGAAACAAATAGCCTTGCAGCCGCCTCCGAACTGTACGATGCGATCCCCGCCTCGATCATCATCATCGATGCGCGAATGCAGCTGGTCGGCTGGAACCGCTTTTCACGCGACACAATCAACAGACTGAGCGACAACGAGATGCCAGACGTCAATCCCCTGAAGCGTGTGCATCCTGACGATCAGCCGGAAATCAAACGGAAAATGCACAACGTTCTCCACTTCGATACCGAGGAGAGTGCCGAGTTCAGAATGTTCCACAAAAACGGGCCGCCATACAAATGGGCCATGCTCCGTGGCAAGCGGACAATCATCGGGAATGAGCCCTGCGTGGTGGTCGTCGTAACCGAAATCACAGAACTCAAAGTCGCCGAACAGCAGCAGAAAAAGCTTCAA
>DRSQ01000047.1 GCA_011372505.1 Chlorobaculum parvum
GGCACCAAAAAGAACGGCAGCGATTTCGAGAACTATACGGCTGCCCTGAAGATGATGATTCCGGTGGGTAGCCAGACCGTGTCGGATCACTACCGCCTCTATGTCGGGCCGCTCGACTACAACACCGTGCGCTCGCTGCACGTGGGGCTTGAAAAGATCATGGACTTTGGCTGGGACTGGCTGACCAGGCCGTTTGCCGCATACCTCATTCTGCCGATCTTCAACTGGATGAACAAGTATGTGACCAACTACGGTCTCATCATCATTATTTTTGCTTTCCTCATCAAACTGGTCACCTGGCCGCTTTCTATCGCTTCGACCAAGTCGATGAAGAAGATGTCGGCCCTTCAGCCGCTGATGAAGGAGATTCAGGAGAAATACAAGGACAATCCCGCCAAGCTGCAAAGCGAGCTCGGACGCATCTACAAGGAGGCGGGCGTCAACCCGCTCGGCGGCTGCCTGCCGACGGTCATCCAGATGCCGCTCTTGTTCGCCATGTTCTATGTGTTCCGTTCGTCTATCCAGCTTCGCCAGCACGGCTTCCTCTGGGTCAAGGATCTCTCCGTGCCGGACTCGATCTACAACTTCGGCTTCAATCTGCCGCTGTACGGCGACCATATCGCCATCATGCCGATTCTGATGGCTGTGACCGTGTTTTTCCAGCAGAAGATTACGCCGAGCACGCAGAGTAATGACCAGATGAAGATCATGATGTGGATGTTCCCGGCTATGATGCTGCTGTTCTTCAACAACATGCCGTCTGGTCTGGCGCTGTACTACCTGATGTTCAACGTCTTCAGCGTTGCCCAGCAGGCCTACATCAACGCGACGATTTCCGACGAGGAGAAAGCGATTGCGGCCATGCAGGTGTCGAGTTCGGCCAAACCGTCGAAGGGTCCGAAGAAGGTCGGCAAGAAAAAGTAACCGGCAATGGTTGGTCTCGAACAGGTGGATGCGCGGCTTTTCCAGCTCCTGAATCACAGCCTGGCGCACCCGGCGCTGGACGACCTGATGCTGTTTCTGACCAAGCCGAAGCTTTCCGGCCATATTCTCTGGCTGACGGCGCTCTTTGTCGCGCTCAGGAGAGGGCGGGACGGTCTCTGGATCGTGCTCCTTCTCCTGCTGTCGGTCGGCATCGCCGACTACACCGCCTCCGGTATTTTCAAGCCCCTGTTCCATCGCGTGCGCCCCTGCTTCGCCCTCGACGGCGTGCGCCTGCTGATCGACCAGTCCCACTCATTCTCGTTCGCCTCTTCCCACGTGGCCAACTCGACGGCTATCGCAACGCTCATCTGGATTTTCTTCTGGCGCGGTGAACTGATCGACAAGCTTTTCGTCGTGACGATGATAGCGTACGCTGTTATGGTCTCTTTTTCGCGCATTTACGTCGGCGTGCACTATCCGGGTGACGTACTTGGCGGCATTGTGATCGGTCTCGTCAGCGCGTCTCTGATCTACACGGCATTCGCCTGGATCGTCAAGAACGTGGTGCACCGGCGGGCGATGCAGAAGGGAGGGGCGGAATGAATCGCTGGGGAGTCGATCTCGGCGGTACCAAGATCGAGGGGGTGATCCTCGACAGCGAGCTACGCCCCGTCATCCGCCACCGCATTCCGACGGAGCAGGAAGAGGGGTACGGCCACATTCTGATGCAGATCAAAAGCCTCGTTGAAACGATGGCCGACAAGTCGGGGTTCGACCTACCGGAGCAGATTGGTATCGGCACCCCCGGACGCGCTGACGGCGGCGACGGGGTTATTAGCAACTCGAACAGCGCCTGCCTGAACGGAATGCCGCTGTTGCGCGATCTGCGGGAGGTGCTGCGGATGGAGGTTCTGATCGACAATGACGCTAACTGCTTCGCGCTTGCCGAATCAATGCTCGGTGCGGGCCGCGACGAGATGGCGTGGAGCGGCGCGACGGCCTTCGGCATTATTCTCGGTACCGGCGTTGGCGGCGGCATCGTCCGCGACGGTCGGCTCATTCGCGGCGCGCATGGCATCGCCGGTGAGTGGGGGCACAACCCAGTGCCGGGTGAAAATGCGAAATGCTACTGCGGACGGTGTGGCTGCGTCGAGACGGTGATCTCCGGCCCGGCGCTCGAACGTTACTACGCGGCTCTCAGCGGGCGAAAGGCGTCGCTGAAACAGATCGCCGCCTCGATGGGCCGCGACGGCTTCGCGCGGCAGACCATTGACCGGCTGGTCGAAAAATTCGGCGTGGTGCTGGCGGCGGTCATCAACATTCTCGACCCGGATATCGTCATCATCGGTGGTGGCGTGGGTAACATTCGCCAGCTCTACACTCCGGAGGCGCGGGAGGCCATTGCCAAAAACGTCTTCAACCATTCGTTCGATATTCCGCTCCTGCCGCCCTTGCTTGGCGACAGCGCAGGGGTCTTCGGGGCGGCGCTGCTCGCGGGGCCGCCCTTGCATTCACGATAATCGTATCAACGCACACTCCATTGGAACAACAGGAAATCCGCTATAGAAAAGGCGACCTCATCGAACTGACGATCATCGACCCCGCCGAGAAAAACCAGTGCTTTGGCAAAACCGCCGAGGGGATGGGCGTGATGGTCTCCGGCATTCTTGCTCCCGGCGACCGCATCTCGGCGCAGGTTTACAAGGTCAAGCAGCGCTATCTCTTGGCCCGCCTCGTCGAGCTGCTCACGCCGTCGTCGGATCGTGTCGAACCGGTCTGTCCCTACTTCGGCGCGTGCGGCGGATGCAAGTGGATGCACGTCAGCTATGAGGCGCAGCTCCGCTACAAGCACAAAAAGGTGATGGACTCGCTGGTGCACATCGGTGGCTTCGAGAACCCCGACGTCCTGCCGGTGCTCGCCGCGCCTGATGCGCTGCACTACCGCAACAAGGTGGAGTTCTCCTGCTCCAACATGCGCTACCTGCTCCAGAGTGAGATCGACAACGACCAGCTCACCAAATCCAAAACCTTCGCCCTCGGCTTCCACGCGCCGGGCAACTTCGAGAAGGTGCTCGACCTCGACACCTGCTACCTCGCCCAGGAGTGCATGAACAACGTGCTGAATGTCGTGCGCGACTTCGCCCTCGAACGCGGCCTCGCGCCCTACGCCGCCAAAGCGCACGAAGGGGGCCTGCGTAACCTCATGCTCCGCTACAGCGAGCGCTACGACCAGCTCATGGTCAACATTGTTACCTCGTGGTACGACAAGGCGCTCATGCAGGCGCTGAAAGAGCGGCTCGAAACGGCCATGCCGGAACAGCAGATGACCATTCTGAACAACGTCACCACGCGCAAAAACACCGTCGCCACCGGCGAGCAGGAGTACCTCATCAGCGGCGACGGCTACGTCACCGAACGCCTCGGTGACCTCGACTTCCGGATTTCAGCCAACTCCTTCTTCCAGACCAACACCTGCCAGGCCGAAACGCTCTACGACCAGATCATCGCCGTCGGCGGCATCACGCCGGAGGATACGGTTTACGACCTCTACTGCGGCACCGGTACCATCACGCTCTACCTCGCCCGCCACTGCCGTCAGGCGGTCGGCATCGAGGTGGTCGAAAGCGCCGTCAAGGACGCCGAGATGAACGCCGAACTCAACGGCCTCTCGAACACCGTCTTTTTCCAGGCCGACCTCAAAAACTTCCACGCCATGCAGGAAGCGCTCGCCCCCTACGCCAAACCCCGCATCATCGTCACCGATCCCCCGCGCGCCGGAATGCACCCCAAAGCGCTCGATACCATGCTCAAACTCCAGCCCGACCGCATCGTCTACGTCAGCTGCAACCCCGACAACCTCGCCCGCGACGGCAAAGAGATCGCCGCCCGAGGCTACCGGATGACGTCAGCCCAACCGGTTGACATGTTCCCGCAGACGAATCACATCGAGACGGTAGCCTGTTTTGAACGGGTGGAGTGAAGGTTGTGGTCGACTTATTCTTGATTTTTCTGCTCGTTCACTGATTAATCAGCAATGAATAAAAGCGCTCTGGCAGCTTCGCGATCAGTATTTCCCAAGAAATATGGGGGTTTTATAGCGCTAAAAACGGGTCAGAACTCTTGCGTTTTTAGCGCAAGAAAAGTGTTGTGATGCGATTATCAGCGTATATAATTCCCCTCTTCTCCCAATCGTTTTCATTGCCTCACTTACCTGTACTGAATGCCTGAGAAGCACTCGGTATCGGTAACCCAACAAAAAGGAGAAAGTCATGAAACGATTCATCGCGGTCGGTATTGTCGCGCTGTTTAGCCTTGCCGGAGTTTCGTCGGCGATGGCTGGCGGCGGGATCGCAATTCCGAATCCGAATACGGGCGAGGTGGTGACCATCGGAGATCAGAATGATGATCCGCCCGGCGATCCTGCTTCCGACCCCAGCGGGCCCTTCGGTTCTGCACCTCAGTCTGGCGACGGTATTTCCGATGGCAGTGGTCTGGACTCCCCCAATGGCCCGAATACTCCTTAATGAGTAGCGAAATACAGCAAAGCATTAATTCCCTCGATTCAAGCCGGGGGTTTTGTTTTTCTGCTCTTGACGGGTGCTTACTCCTCTGCGAGTGCTGTGCGATAAACAGCCAGATCGTGGTCGGAAAAGCAGCAGAAGAGCACCTCATCGATGGTGGTTTCATCCGCCAGAACTTCACGCACGGTGGTCGTGGCGATGGTAGCGGCCTGCTCGATCGGGAAGCCGTATGTTCCGGTGCTGATAGAGGGGACGGCTATGGTGTGGCATTGGTGCTCGATGGCGAGCTTCAGGGAGTTGCGGTAGCACGAGGCGAGCAGCTCGGCTTCGTTATCGCTGCCGCCATGCCAGACCGGGCCGATGGTGTGTATGACGTAGCTGGCGGGTAGCCGGAAGCCCTTCGTGATTTTCGCCTCGCCGGGCCGGGCAGCCGCCGAGTGTTCTGCACGCTTCGAGCAGCTCCGGGCCTTCGGCGCGATGGATTGCTCCATCCACTCCGCCACCACCGAGTAGACTCGAATTGGCCGCGTTGACGATGGCCTCGACCTTCAGCGTGGTGATGTCGGCTTTGATGGCATGGATCAGAGCGGATTGCCACATGGCGACTGGGTTGGTTGGTCTCGAAGCGCCGCGGGTTGGTGCGTTTTACGCTTTATCGGTCGAGTCGTCTGGTGTCACCTCGGCTGTTTCCGCAGCGCTGTCCTGCTCTTCCTTTACCTCTTCGTAGTCCGCATCGACCACTTTGGGCATCGGTTCATCTTCTCCGGTGGAATTGCCCTTTTCCCATTCGAGGAAGGTGTTGAGGTCGTGGTTGATCGAGGCGAGTACGGCGGTGAGTACGGCGGCGTCGTCGATAAAGCCGATCAGCGGTAGGAAATCAGCCACCATGTCGAAGGGATTGATGAAATAGACAATGGCCGTGATGGCAAGGATGAGCGTCTGCCACGGCACGATGCGGTACTCGCGGTTCA
>DRSQ01000048.1 GCA_011372505.1 Chlorobaculum parvum
CTGCGTCGAGCCGTTCGCGACCACCTGCGGCGAGTTCCGCCACGGAGCGCTCGACGAGGCGGCGCTGTCCGAACTCATTTCGTCGCGCGGCGTCCGGCTCGTCATCGACGCAGCCCACCCCTTCGCCGCTCAACTTCACCGCTCGGTTTTCGAGGTTTGTGAGCGTCTCGCCGTCCGCCTGATCCGCTTCGACAGACCTCCGGTACCTTTTCCAGATTTTGAAGGACTCCACTCCGTCGCCGATTTCACCGAAGCTCTTGCGCTGCTCGACCGCCTCAATCCGGCGAAGCTGCTCGCTCTGACCGGAGTACAATCCACCGCTCCGTTACGCCCGTGGTGGGAACGGCACGACATGCTTCTGCGCATCCTGCCGACGCAAGCCTCGATGGAGCTTTCGCGGCGCGAGGGGATTCCCGAAGCGCAGCTGCTGCCTATGAATCCCGATGGTTCCGACGAGGCGCTCGAAGCATTGGTGCGGGAGCACGGCGTCGATTGCCTTCTCGCGAAGGAGAGCGGCGAGTCCGGCTTTTTCTCCTCGAAGCTGCGGGTTGCCGAGCGGTGCGCCCTTCCGCTGATCGTCATCCGGCGTCCCCCCGCGGCGGCGTATGAGCTGGTTGCAACATCGGTTGAGGAGCTTGAAGCACTGCTGCCGGCCGCCGCTACGCTCAAGCCGCTCCGGACGGGCTACACCACCGGAGCTTGCGCCGCCGCCGCCACGAAAGCCGCCATGATTGCGCTGCTTGAAGGCGCTGCGCCTGAGTCGGTCACGCTTACGCTGCCGTCCGGCAAAGTCGCCAGCTTCGGGATCGTCTCGTACCGCGCGGAGCAAGGCTCTGCCCGGTGCGGCGTGCGGAAGTTCGCGGGCGACGATCCCGATGTGACGCACGGACTGCTGATTGTCAGCGAGGTCTCGCTCGTGCCGGACGGCGAGCCGGGTGAGGTGCGATTCCTGCAAGGCGAGGGGGTCGGCAGGGTGACGCTGCCGGGGCTGGAGATTCCGCCCGGCGAACCGGCGATCAACCCCGTGCCGCGCCGGATGATCCGGGAGTGCGTCGCCGCCGAGCTGCGCCAGCACGGGTTGCGCCACGGCGTCGCGGTCACGATTTCGGTGCCAAGTGGAGAAGCGGTTGCCCGAAAAACCATGAACGAGCGGCTCGGCATCACCGGCGGTATCTCGATTCTCGGCACCAGCGGGGAGGTTGTGCCCTACTCGATGGAGGCTTGGCTCGCCAGCATTCGCCAGTCCATCGCCGTCGCTGCAGCCAACGGCTGCACCACCCTCGCCCTCACCTCCGGGCTTCGGAGTGAGCGCCACCTCCGCGCGTTCTACCCCGGCCTCCCTGAGCTGGCCTGCATCCACTACGGCAACTTCATCGGGCGTACGCTCGAACTCGCAAGCGAGCACGGCGGCTTCAGCCGCGTCATCGTCGGCGTCATGCTCGCCAAGGCCACCAAACTCGCCCAAGGCGAAGCCGACCTTTCCAGCCGCGTCGTCCACCTCAATCGCCAGTGGCTCGCCAACCTCGCCGCCGACCTCGGCTACAGCGAAGAACTTGCCAGCCAGTTCGCCGACCTCCGCCTCGTCCGGAACATGACGGAACTTCTCCCTTTCGGAAGCGACGAGCCGCTTTATCCGGCTATCGCCAAAGCCTGCCGGAAGGCCTGTGCACAATGGATTTCCGATGAGCCACTGACCTTTGTGCTGTTCGATATGGATGGAAGATCGGTGGTTTCAGGATGAAGAAAAAAGGGGGGGATTTAGGGGGCCTGGCAGGGAATGATGCTTGCCGTCATCCCGTCTGAATTTCAGTCTTCAGAGCTATCTCCTCCAGCACGGCGCTGACCTGGATGCAGTTGGCCATCGGGCCCGCATAGACGATGGAGCGGCCTTTGGTGTGGACTTCCCAGGTCTTTTTTTCTGCGATGGCGCGTGGGCAGCGAACCGCCTTGATGATCTGGAAGATCACTTCGTCGAAGGTGTGCTCGTCGTCGTTGAAGAGCACCACACGCCACGCATCGATGGTGTCGATGTCGGCAACAAGCTCTTCGGTTCTGGTTTCGGGAGTGTCGCCTGCGTCAAGCCGGATCATGGTCATTGGATTCATGTTCTGTGCCGTCTCCTTTGAAATGTAGGGCGCCGATCCATTTTTGGCAAATCGTGTTTCAGCGTGAGACCGCCGGTTCGGCAACCCCGAAAGCGTAGTGTTCCAGCGTGATCTCCAGTCGGCATCTGGCGCCTACCGGGAGGGTCATCAGCTCCTTGATGTGTCCGTAGGAGAGGCCGGTCATTACCGGTGAGCCTTCGTGCATACGGTTGGCGTAGTAGGTGAACATCTTGTCGAATCGGTATTCGCGGTTTTCATCGACGGGATTTTTGCTGAACTGGCCGAACATCAGTCCACAAGCCTGTTTGGTCAATCCGGCATTGAACAGGTGCGAGAGCATGCGGTCGATGCGGTAGGCCGGTTCGTTGACATCCTCGGTGAAAAGAATGCCGCCTTCAAAAGGCGGCAGGTAGGGAGTGCCGACCAGCGAGGAGAGCACCGAGAGGTTGCCACCGATCAGTCGCCCGGTGACCGTACCCGGTTTCACGCAGGTGATTTGATGCCCTTCGAAATTGCGTAGCATCGTCGCATAGGCCGGGTCGGTGAGGATGCCCCAGAAGTGCTCCTCGGTGTATGGGGTGGGCGCGTACAGCTCCGTGGCGGCCATCGGGCCGGAGAAGTTCACCAGTCCGCTTTTTCTGAACGCGGCCAGCGAGAGCGCCGTGATGTCCGAATAGCCGACGAGAATTTTCGGGTTGTCGGCGATCAGCTTGTAATCGATGCGGTCGAGAATGCGCGTGGCTCCGGCTCCGCCGCGCAGGCAGAAGATGGCGCTGACCGACTGGTTGGCGAACATCTCGTGAAAGTCGTGGAGCTTGTAGCGGTCGGTGTGCTCGGGGTCGTGCTCCGAGCGGTTGAGGTAACGGGAGGGCTTGACCCTGTAGCCGTTGCGCTCAAGGTAGGTGACGGCCTGCTCGATCTTGTCGGACTCGGCGCAGGTTGACGAGGGGGAGATCAGGCCGATGACATCCCCTTTGCGCAGGGCCTTCGGGATCAGAATCTTCATGAATGCAAAAACCATCAGCACTACACGGGGCACTGCTGATGGTTTTCAACGGTGTTATGCCGCCAGAACGTCAGGAGACGTTCTCGGTCAGCAGGATTGCCTTGTTGTTGCTCACTTCAAAGAAGCCGTCCGAAATCTGGAACGTATTCTCCGACCTGTCAGGCAGGGACAGGCGCACTTTCCCGCTTTTCAGGGCTGCCACCAAAGGCGCGTGGCCCTTGAGCACCTGAAACAGGCCGTCCAGTCCGGGAGCGATGACGCTGTTGATCTCGCCGGAAAAGAAGAGCTTCTGCGGCGTGACGATGTCGAGCGTAAAGTTATCGGAACTTGCCATGTTGGTTTAGAGCGTTTTTGCTTTTTCGATCGCCTCTTCGATGGTGCCGACCAGATAGAATGCGTTCTCGGGGAGGCTGTCATGCTTACCTGCGATGATCTCCTTGAAGCCCTTGATGGTGTCTTCGAGCTTGACATACTTGCCCTGAAGACCGGTAAAGGCCTCAGCCACGAAGAACGGCTGCGACAGGAAGCGCTGTACCTTGCGGGCGCGGGCAACCACGAGCTTGTCCTCGTCGCTCAGCTCGTCCATACCGAGAATGGCGATGATGTCCTGAAGATCCTTGTAGCGCTGGAGAATCTGCTTGACCTCCTGGGCGGTGTTGTAGTGATCGTTGCCGATGACGTTCGGGTCGAGAATTCGCGAGGTCGAGTCGAGCGGGTCAACAGCGGGGTAGATGCCCAGCTCCGCAATCTGACGCGAAAGCACGGTCGTTGCATCGAGGTGGGTGAACGCGGTGGCCGGAGCCGGGTCGGTAAGGTCATCAGCAGGCACATAGATAGCCTGCACCGAGGTGACCGACCCTTTCTTGGTCGAAACGATTCTATCCTGAAGCTCACCCATTTCAGTACCGAGGGTCGGCTGGTAACCCACAGCGCTCGGCATACGACCGAGAAGTGCGGACACTTCAGCACCCGCCTGGGTAAAGCGGAAGATGTTGTCGATGAACAAGAGCACGTCGCGGCCCTCTTCATCACGGAAGTACTCTGCGATGCTGAGGCCGGTCAGCGCCACACGTGCGCGGGCGCCCGGAGGCTCGTTCATCTGGCCGAATACAAGAGCGGTCTTGTCGATAACGCCCGACTCCATCATCTCGTGCCAGAGGTCGTTACCCTCGCGGGTACGCTCGCCGACGCCGGCAAACACGGAGAAACCGGACTGCTCTTTTGCGATATTGTTGATCAGCTCCATGATAAGCACGGTCTTGCCGACGCCTGCGCCGCCGAACAAACCGGTTTTACCACCGCGGGAGTAAGGTTCGAGAAGGTCGATAACCTTGATACCGGTTTCGAACATCTCGGCTTTGGTCGAAAGTTCGTCGAACTTCGGAGCGGAACGGTGAATCGGGTAGGATTTCTTCGCGGGGACCGGGCCTTTGCCGTCGATCGGTTCGCCGACGACGTTGAGCATTCTGCCGAGCACTTCGGCACCGACCGGAGCCTGGATCGGCCTGCCGGTGTTGGCTACGCCCATGCCTCTGACGAGACCGTCGGTACCTTCCATGGAGATCGTTCTGACGCGCTCCTCGCCAAGGTGCTGCTGGGTTTCGAGAACCAGCTTCGAGCCGTCCTGGCGGGTGACTGTAAGGGCATCGAGAATGGACGGAAGTTGTCCTTCAGGAAAATCAACGTCAACGACAGGGCCGATGATCTGAGAAATCTTACCTTCTTGCATTGTTACGGTATGGATAGGATTTTAGTTGCAATCAAATTTTGGAGTAGAAGTCGCTCGACTCCGCATTCAGGCTCTGTTCCGGGTACCCTGCTCGGGTTCGCGCGGTAAGCGAGCCACCTGAGGGACTTGAACCCACGACCTACTATTTACGAAACAGTTGCTCTACCAACTGAGCTAAGGTGGCTTGAACAGGCTCTCCATGCCTAAAGGCTGGAAAATTCAAGCGTAAATATAGTTTATTTGTTTTCAAAACACAAAGAATTATCCTAGGCGTACCTGAGGGGAAAAAATCGAGGTTTCCTATATTTAGATTTCTGCGGATCGGTTTGTGCGGGTCGGCGGTTTATGATCATGACTTCAGTAAGATTACCGTTATCAAAAGGATTGTTATGAAAAGAAACACCTTACCGTTTGCTGCGCTTTTTCTGGCGCTTGTGCTTTTTGCTGTGCAGTCCACAGTTACCGAAACAGCCAAGGCTGCATCGGTGCCGGCTCCTTCGTTTTCAGGTAAAACCATTGATGGCAAGCCCTTCTCCTCTTCGTCCCTGAAAGGCAAGGGGTACATTGTCAACTTTTTCGCTACTTGGTGCCCGCCCTGTCGGGCTGAGATTCCCGACATGGTCGAGATTCAGAAAAAGTATGAGAAGCAAGGATTCACTTTTGTAGGTATGGCGGTGAACGAAACCGGGCCCAAGGTCCAGAGCTTTATAAAGAGCAAAGGCATTAATTACCCGGTGCTCATGGCTACCCAAGAGTTAATCCAAACCTTCAATGGGTACAAAGTCGGGGGGATTTCCGGTATTCCGACTTCGTTTGTCGTCGATGTTTCCGGCCAGCTGATTGGGGTGATCGTCGGCCCGAGGAGTCTGGAGCAGTTCGAGCAGATTGTCAATGCAGCGCTTAACTCCAAGGCGGTCAAATCGAGCGCCAGCAAATGATGACCGGATTTGACGCCATGCTGCGTGGCCAGGGTGTTCGCCCTGCTATGTAAGATTTCTTCATTGTGCCAGCCCCGGGGGAGTGTTCCTGCCGGGGCGCGCTGTTTGCCATGATTTTTCTACACTTTTTTCAATTGATACATCAGTCATTATGGAGCCTATCCTAATCAATGCACCGGAGTATGCCAGAAACCTGAAACTTCTCCAATGGGTCAAAGAGACCGTCGAGCTGTGCCAGCCCGATTCGGTTTACTGGTGTGACGGTTCCACCGAAGAGTACGACCGCCTGTGCAATGAAATGGTCGAAAGCGGCACCTTCATCAGGCTCTCCGAAGAGAAACGCCCGAACAGCTTCCTCTGCCGCTCCGACCCCAGCGACGTGGCCCGCGTCGAGGATCGCACCTTCATTTGCAGCATCCGCCGCCAGGACGCCGGCCCGACCAACAACTGGGTTGCGCCGAAGGAGATGAAGGCGACGCTGAACAAGCTGTTCACCGGCTGCATGAAGGGGCGCACCATGTACGTCATTCCCTTCAGCATGGGGCCGCTCGGTTCGCATATCGCCCATATCGGTGTGGAGATTACCGACTCGCCCTACGTGGTGACCAACATGCGCATCATGACCCGCATGGGTCGCAAGGTGCTCGAACTGCTCGGCGCAGAGGATGAATTCGTGCCGTGCCTGCACTCGGTCGGCGCGCCGCTCGAACCGGGCCAGCAGGATGTGCCGTGGCCCTGCAACGATACCAAGTACATCGTCCATTTCCCGGAGGAGCGCTCCATCGTCTCTTTCGGCAGCGGCTATGGCGGCAACGCCCTGCTCGGCAAAAAGTGCTTCGCCCTGCGCATCGCCTCATCGATGGCGCGTGACGAAGGGTGGCTTGCGGAGCACATGCTGATTCTCGGCGTCGAATCGCCGGAGGGCGAGAAGGATTACGTCGCAGCAGCTTTCCCGAGCGCGTGCGGCAAAACCAACTTCGCCATGATGATTCCGCCGGACGCCATCGAGGGGTGGAAGATCACCACCATCGGCGACGATATCGCCTGGATCAAGCAGGGCAAGGATGGCAAGTTGCACGCCATCAATCCCGAGTACGGCTTCTTCGGCGTTGCGCCGGGCACCTCGGAAAAGAGCAATCCGAACGCGATGGCCTCCCTCCATGCAAACTGCATTTTTACCAACGTAGCAATGACGCCCGATGGTGACGTCTGGTGGGAGGGGATGACCGACACCCCGCCCGAGTACCTCACCGACTGGCAGGGCAAGCCCTGGGTTCCCGGTTGCGACCGCCCGGCGGCTCACCCGAACGCCCGCTTCACTGCTCCGGCCAGCCAGTGCCCGGTCATCGACGAGAACTGGGAAAACCCGGACGGCGTGCCGATTTCAGCCTTCATTTTCGGCGGACGGCGTGGCGATACCATTCCGCTGGTCTACCAGTCGGCCAACTGGTACTACGGCGTCTATCTTGCCGCCACGATGGGTTCGGAGAAGACCGCTGCCGCCGCAGGCAAGATCGGCGACGTGCGCCGCGATCCTTTCGCCATGCTGCCCTTCTGCGGCTATCACATGGGCGACTACTTCAACCACTGGCTGCACGTCGGCCGCACGCTTACCGATCCGCCAAGAATTTTCGGCGTCAACTGGTTCCGCAAGGATGAAAACGGCAAGTTCCTCTGGCCCGGATTCGGCGAGAACATGCGCGTGCTCAAGTGGATAATCGGCCGCGTTCACGGCCGTGCCGCCGCCGTGGAGAGCCCGCTTGGCTGGATGCCTCGCTACGAATCGATCGACTGGCGCGGGCTTGACGATTTCACCATCGAAAAGTTCACCAAACTCATGTCGGTTGACCGTGAAGCCTGGAAGCAGGAACTCTTCTCGCACGAGGAGCTGCTTGAGAAGCTTTATGATAAACTGCCAAAAGAGTTTACCCACATCCGCGAGCTGATGCTTTCAACGCTCTGGATGTCTCCCGAGCACTGGGAGATGGCTCCTGAGCGCTACGCGATCTACCAGTAAACAGTCCTGCGTCTTACAGATGGAAGTCCAGGAGGCTGTCCCGAAATCACGCCGGGGCAGCCTCTTTTTTTTGCTCGATTGATTTTGCTGTTGCACAATCGTTAATATTGCTGTATGTTTTGTTGGCTATATAACTGTATCGATAGATTTTGGCGAGATGGCTGAAGGCGATACCAGATGCATGACAGGCTTTCAGGTTCACATGGTTTGATTGACGATTTCGCTCCCTTCCCCTTCCTTTGTTTGAGCCGGTACTGATGCCGGAATAGATGTTGTACCTCTTTCTGTGGGCCTGCCTTGTCGGTACCTGCTGAATTGAGTCCATAATTTTTCTGGCGGGATTGGAACCTTCCGGATTAATCGGTATTGGCTCTCCCCGTTTCCTTTTTAGGTGGCCTGCGTCTGCTCCGGCATGGCGCTGTCGCCTCAGGGTCGCGGTGCGCCGTACGCATCAACCAACCTCAATCCATTTGACGACATGATTCGTAAATCCGCATGTTCGGTTGCGGCACTGCTCGTGCTTGCCGGAGCTACACCCGCTTTTGCCACCAACGGCATGAACCTCGAAGGCTATGGCGCTAAATCGATGGCGCTGGGCGGTGCCGGCATGGCTTTCGATACGGGCAACTCCGCCGTCATGAACAATCCGGCCACGCTCGGCTTCATGAAAGAGGGCACGGCAAGGCTCGGCCTCGGTCTGCGCGGCCTGCACCCCTCCATCGAAATCGAGAACGGAGGCGTTTCCGAAAAGTCTGATGCCACCTCCTTTTTCATGCCCTCTATTTCCTACATGCGCCGCGACGGGCGCATCAGTTGGGGCGCGGCCATGCTTGCCCAGGGCGGCATGGGCACCGAGTACGGGGACGATTCGCCAATGTTCGCTTTCGGCACCTCGATGATGGGCACTCCCAGCGTTGCCCTGAGCGGCAAGGATATCAGGAGCGAGGTCGGCGTCGGGCGCATCATGTTTCCGGTGGCCTACCATCTGACCGATGACACGACCATCGGCGCATCGTTCGACGTTGTGGTCGCCAACATGGACTTGCAGATGGATATGGACGGCGCGCATTTTGCGCAAATGATGGGCGGGGTTGGTGGATCGGTTGGTGGATCGATGGCCGGGACGTTAAGCAGCATGATGCCCACCATGGTTTCCGACATCAATTACACCCGGTTTGATTTCTCCAACGACAACCCGTTCACCGGCAAGGCCAGGGGCTTTGGTACTGGCCTGAAATTCGGCATCACGCACAAGTTCAGCAAACAGCTGACCTTTGGTGCGAGCTATCACACGCAGACGCGTCTTTCCGACCTCGAAACCAACCAGGCGAAGCTCTCGTTTGACGGTGAGGGCCCGGCATTTGCCGGCGGGGCGGTTTCCGTGAACGGCAAGATCAAAATCCATAACTTCGAGTGGCCGGCCACGATTGCCACCGGCTTTGCTTTTCAGGCCAACGACCGGCTGCTGATCGCTGCCGATGTCAAGTTCATCGACTGGTCTGCGGTAATGGACTCGTTCTCAACCACCTTCACGGCGGATGCATCCGATCCTTACTTCGGCGGGCAGACGCTCGATGTCAGTCTGGATCAGGATTGGAGCGACCAGACCGTCTGGTCTGTCGGTGTGCAGTACAAGGCAACCGAAAAGCTTGCCTTGCGCGCAGGCGCCAGCTTTGCCAACAACCCTGTTCCGGATGAATTCCTCAACCCGCTTTTTCCAGCCATCACCACCAACCACTACACCTTTGGGCTCGGCTATCGTGTGAACGACGCCACCCGGATTGGTGCAGCGCTCAGCTGGGCTCCAAAGGTCGAGGCGACCAACGGCGATCAGACGGTGATTTCGCATAGCCAGACCAACTGGGCGTTAAACCTGGTGCACGAGTTGTAATCAATCCCGGACAGCGTGAGTTAAGCTGTTTTGAGCATAAACGCCAAAGGCTGCCCTGGCATTGTAGCCGGAGCAGCCTCTTCTGCTAGCGATGTGCGTTTCCGTCTGCGACAGATCAGTTGTCGTCGAGAGTGAAACCGATCTTGCAGGTGACCTGCCAGTAAGCGATTTTTTGGTCTTCGACGTGGCAACGGGTTTCAGCGACTTCGACCCAGCGGATGTTCCTGATCGACTCGGCGGCTTTGGCCATGGCGTTGTTCACGGCCTCTTCGATGCTGCTGGGCGAGGAGCCGACAATTTCGAGTTTCTTATAGATGTGTGCGCTCATAGTGCTGCGAAATTAGGAGGTTAGGTGATGCTAACGATTGACTTTCCGGGTAATTGAAAGCAACCATTCTTGAAAATAGGGTTCTCGGCACGAAAATAATTCCTTCTGACGCTTTTTTTGTGGAAAAGTGGATTCTTTAGGTGCAAAAGGCCGCTCGATTTTATTCCCTAAGGGTGAATACCCCGCCGTTTACGGCGTAAAGTATTCAGGTGTTGTCCTCAAGATACCCCGCTGCTTGCGGCGGGGTTCTTCATTGGGAGTTTGATAATCTCGGTTTATAATATAACTGATTAACTGAATTGTTATATATTGCGCTTTTTGTGGTATTGTGTGATGCCCAGGCCTTAACTCTTCAACTACCGGATTTCGTGGTATGAAGCATGGCATTTCCATTGTTTCCCAGATGCTTCCAGCGTTGATTGTGCTTGGCTTGGTTGCGCTTTTCCTGGCGCCTGCAGAGGCGTTCTGCGCTGCCGCTCCTGCGTCTGCGGGCGCTCCGTGGTGGATATGGGTGCTGGGCCTGTTTGTCTTCTCGTTCATTCTCGGCATTGTGGCCGTGCTGGGCGGCGTTGGAGGCGGTGTGCTGTTCGTGCCCATCGTGAGCAGCTTTTTCCCGTTTCACCTCGACTATGTGCGTGGCGCGGGGCTGCTGGTAGCGCTCGCGGGATCGCTTGCCGCCGGGCCGCCGCTCTTGCGCAAAGGGCTTGCCGACCTGGAGCTCGGGTTGCCTATGGCGCTCATCGGCTCGGTCAGTTCGATTGCGGGCGCGATTGTCGGCCTGATGCTTCCCGCGCAGCAGATTCAGCTGATGCTCGGCATCGTGGTGCTTGGCGTGACGGTCATTATGATCACCTCCGGCAAGTCCGGCTATCCGGAAGTTCGCAAACAGGATGGCCTGTCGCGCGTGCTGCAACTTTCCGGGCTGTACTACGAAGAGTTCAGCAAGCAGGAGGTCTCGTGGCAGGCCCATCGCACGCCGGTGGCCATGCTGCTCTTTTTCGTGATCGGCTTCATCGGCGGCATGTTCGGCCTCGGAGCGGGGTTTGCCAACGTGCCGGTCTATAATCTGCTCATGGGAGTTCCGCTCAAGGTTTCTGTTGCGACCAGCGGCTTGGTGCTCTCCATCAACGGCTCAGCGGCGGCATGGGTCTACATTTTCAACGGAGCGGTGCTCCCTTTGATTACCGTGCCGTCGATTGCTGGCATGATGATCGGCTCGAAAATCGGAGCGAAGCTACTGCCTAAGGTCAATACCAAAACCATCAGGGTGACGGTCATCGCCATTCTCGCACTGTCTGGCATTCGCTCACTGCTTAAAGGATTTGGGATATGAAGGCTACGGAAGGACAGCCGGGAGGCGCGAAACAGGAGAGGGAATACGCAGATCGCGTGCACATTTTCTATGCCAAAACCCTCGATTTTGTCTCGCATGCGGTCATCGTTGCGATGGTTATTGGTTACGTGCTCTACCTGACGGGCTTGCTGCCGCTCTCGATTCCCATTGGCGCGATTGCTGGAAACTGGCATCTGAGCGCGGCGGAGATGCAGGCCACGTTGCATCACCCCAAGGGCTGGAGTTTCGTGACTGCACCGGGCGGAGTGCTGCAGGGTGACATCGTGAGCTACATGTCGGTCATTTTACTTGCGCTGGCCACGCTGTTCTGCCTTGCGGTGGCCGTAGTCGTCTATCTCAGGGAAAAGAAGCCGCTGTTTTTTACCATCGCCCTCGGGCAGTTTCTTGTGCTTGTGGTTGCTGCCAGCGGTATCGTGGCAGCCGGTCGATAAATAATGACTTAACCAACCAACTGAATCATGGAACCTGATAACACTTCGCCATTCTTCTACTGCTGCCGCGCCAGAGCGTCGCGCAACGAAACGGACACCGGAGCTGAATGCGCCCGCACGTACACCTCCGGCAAGAGCACCTGCTCCGACGAGAGCGGAAACGCCTGCGACCGCCACGACTCCTCCGACCTGCCCGAGAGAGGATCGAGCACCGGACGCAGCGACAGCGAGTAAGCTCGCCTGACCACATCCTGCCATTGCCCCGCCGCGCCCCCTTTCGCGTGGTGAGGTGTCGCGTAGCTGGTTTTGAGCCGTACACTGATCGGGTTTTCTTTTGTACCTTCCGGAAAGCTGGCCCATACCGACTCAAAAGCTCCGAAACCATTATTTCCCGATGAATGAGATCGATCGTCGAAGAGTAGAAGCATTAGTTGCATCCGTTCAAGAGCTTTCTCCCGGTCAATTTGCTTGGCTTGAGCGATCAATTCAGATTTTTCGAGCACCCCGGAATTTCAGGATATACCAGACAGAGTTTTTTGACGAAAAGACGCTCGAAAATTTTGGTGATGCCTTGAGGATTCATCACGGGTTTTCCGCCGAGCCCTTCTCAAAAGATAAATTCGAGTATGTGCTTGAGCGTGTCGTCAATATGGAATCTTCAAGAGCAAAGCTCGCTCCGAAAGGAAATCGAGGTCATGATATTACAATCGACGGGATTCCTGTATCTCTGAAAACGCAGGCAGATAAAGCAATAAAGGACGACCGGCTGTGGATCAGCAAATTCATGGAGCTTGGCCGGGGGAGTTGGGGTGACGATCCATCCGATCTGGATAGATTGCTTGAGATGTTTCTCAGGCATCTACATGGTTACGAAAAAGTGCTCATGCTCAGAGCGCTCAACAAAGCGCCGGATTGGGTGTACGAGTTGGTCGAGATTCCGAAAGCACTTCTCCTTCAAGCCAGAAATGGAATTCTTGAAATGAAAACGTCAAGCGCTCAGTATCCCAAGCCCGGTTACTGTTATGTGCGCAAAGGCGATGTTGATCTGTATCAGCTCTATTTTGATGGGGGCAGTGAGCGAAAACTTCAGGTGAAGAACCTTCTCAAAAGCCAATGCATCGTTCATGCCCGTTGGGAGTTTACGATTCCTGAAGCATAAGTTTGCCCTGTACACGTTGATTTCTTTTTCGTGCTATATCGATGTACTCCGTATTGATTTCTATACCGACGCACTTCCTGTTCAGCTCCTGCGAGACGATACCGACTGTTCCGGCTCCGTAAAAGGGGTCGAGCACCATATCGCCCTCCTCTGTTCCTGCAAGGATGCATGGCTTGACAAGGTTTTTCGGAAATATTGCGAAATGAGCTTCAGCACAAGGTTCGGTATTGATCGACCATACTGTGCGCTTGTTTTTCAAGCCGCTTCCGTTCTTGAATGATTCCTTTATGGCATCCTGATTAAAGAAATAGCGTTCTGATTTCGAGAACATGAAAAGGTATTCATGCGCTACGGTCAATCGGTCCTTGACGCTCTCCGGCTGACAATTGGGTTTGTGCCAGATAATATCGTTGCGTAGGTACCAACCGTCAAGCTGACAGGCCATGGCGACCATCCATGCAACGCCGATGAGATCTTTTTTCTTTAACCCTTTCGGCGTTGGCGGCCTGTAAGACATCGCCCGACCCTTGTTTTTGGCATCATCCTGTCTCCATTTTCTGCCACCGGAAGTGTAAGTGTTTCCGATATTGAGCCAGAATGTCCCGTCAGGCTTGAGCACCCGTCGAACTTCAGAAAAAATTTTGACAAGCGCATTGATATACTCATTGAGGTCTGGTTCGGCTCCGATCTGGTTTTCAATTCCGTAATCACGGACGCCCCAGTATGGAGGTGAAGTGACGACACACCGGAAGGTGTTGTCAGGCAGAGTGCGGATAATATCACGCGTATCGCCATGCAGAATCCGGAGGCCTTGGCAGTGAACAGACGCTGATCCGTTTTCGTGCACCGGAGCTTTTCCGTTGAGCGGACGCCCTGTTTTTTTTCTTCCTCGCAGCGCAAATTCTGCAAGGATGCTCTCTTGAATCAGATGATCCCTTCCGGATTTTTCCGAAACCAGTCGATCTTCCTGAATAAATTGTCGGATTCTTGCTGAGGACACCCCAAGGTATGTTGCGGCCTCTTCTGTTGTATAAAGCTTGCTCATGCGTAAGGGTTTTATTCAATGTAGGAAATCCACGAGTAAAACCAATCGGGGAATAACTGAGGATTTTCCTACCTTTCGCCTCAGTTGATTTCCAGCCACGCGCACACCAGCCAACCCATGCCCACTGCTGCCGAAAATGCTTCTCCCGAACAGAGCGTTACCGACCAGCCCAGCGGGCTGAAGGCGCGGTTGCTTGAGGCGTTTCCGGCGTTCGCGGGGCGGGACTTCCGGCTTTACTTCGTGGGGCAGATCATTTCGATGATCGGCACCTGGATCGAGATCGTGGCGCAGGGGTGGCTGGTGTTCGAGATTACCGGCTCGGCGTTCTGGGTGGGCGTGGCGGCGGCGGCTTCGATGGTGCCGACGCTGTTCTTGTCGCTCTTCGGCGGAATGCTCGTGGATCGCTATCCGCGCAAGGCGGTGCTGCTCTGGTCGCAGGTGTTTCTGATGCTGCTCGCGTTTGCGTTCGGCGCAATCATCCTCGCCGGACTGGCCACGATTCCGGTCATCCTCTTCCTCGCGTTCCTGATTGGTTGCGGCACCGCGGTGGCCACTCCGGCGATCCAGGCCTTCATCAGCGAGATCGTCGAGCGCAAGCACCTCGCTTCGGCGGTGGCGCTGAACTCCTCGATCTTCAACGCCTCGCGCGTGATCGGCCCGGTGCTGGCTGGCCTGATGATTACCTGGATCGGCACCGGCGGCGCGTACCTGGCCAATGGCGCGAGCTTCATCGCCGTGATCGCCGCGCTGCTCGCCATCAAGCTGCGCGATGTGGCCCCACGACCGAAAAACACCGAACATCCGATCCAGTCGATTCGGGACGGCATTGCTTATGCGTGGCGGCATCCGCTGATTCGGACAATCGTGATCTTCGTGGCGGTGGTTTCGATCTTTGGCTGGTCGTTCATGGCGATGCTGCCGGTGGTGGCCAAGCGCATTTTCGGCATCGGCGCGGACGGCATGGGCTACCTCTACTCGGCTTTCGGCTTCGGCTCGCTCTGCGGCACGGTGGTGGTATCGGCGTCGAGCGGACGGGTGCACAGCGGCAAGCTGGTGGTCGGCGGCATCCTCACCTTCGCCTCGGGGCTGCTCGCCTTCACCTTTACCACTGTGCTGCCGGTGGCGCTCTCGTTTCTCTTCATCTCCGGCCTCGGAATGCTGACCGCCTTCGCCACCATGACTGGCACCGTACAGCGCCTCGTCGAAGACCGCTTCCGCGGGCGCGTGATGAGCATCTACCTGATGGTGCTGCTCGGCCTGATGCCCTTCGGCAACCTCATGATGGGCTTCGTCTCCGAGCACCTCGGCACCGCGCTCACGCTACGGGGCGGTGCACTGATCTCGATGCTCGCCGCCATCGTGCTCTTCATGAAACGCAAGGAGATTTTACGGGCTTGGGAGCAGTACAAGGCATCAATTGGAACGTAAGGGCTGGCGCGCCTGTTATGGTGTGAAACAGACCGCCATGAAACGTATCTCTCCACTTGTTCCGCTGATCCTCTTCGCGCTTGCGGCCTGCCAGGCTTCGCCGATGGGGTCGAACGCAACCCAACCTGAAGCCGCCATGAGCAGCAGCCATCCGCAGAATCCTTACTACTCCCGCACCGACACCACCCGTCTCGATCTGCCTGATTCAGTCTGGAAAAAGGTGCTCTCGCCCGAACTCTACGCCGTCGCGCGCAAGGGCGAGACCGAGCGGGCCTTCACCGGCAAGTACTGGAACTACGAGGGGCTCGGCACCTACTACTGCGCCGCCTGCGGCAACGCGCTGTTCCGCTCCGACGCCAAGTTCGCCAGTACCTGCGGCTGGCCGAGCTTTTTCGAACCGGTCAGGCCGGGCAGCGTCGAATATCGGGAAGACAACTTCTACGGCATGAACCGCACCGAAGTGCTCTGCGGCCGTTGCGACGCCCACCTCGGCCACGTGTTCGACGACGGCCCCCCGCCCACCGGCAAACGCTTCTGCATGAACTCGATCTCACTGGACTTCGAACCGGACAGTAATTGATAATGGATAATTGAAGAGAGGTGGCGCACGCATTTCATTCGCTGTCCACCAAGTCCACCAAGTCCACCAAGTCCACCAAGTCCACC
>DRSQ01000049.1 GCA_011372505.1 Chlorobaculum parvum
AAGCGGCGCGATGGGATTGGGCCGGTCGAGCACCATGAAGGTAATGCCCACCTCGCGACATACCTCCATCGCGAGCTTCATGGTGGAGATGTAGGTGTAGCAGCGCACGCCGGCATCCTGCAAGTCGAACACCAGCACATCGATGGTTTTCAGCAGCTCGGGATCAGGCCGCCGCGACTTGCCGTAGAGCGAATAGACCGCGATCTTGCCGACTACCTCACTATTGCCGACCACCTCGCCCGCCTGCCGCTCAAGCGCGAAACCATGCTCCGGAGCCATAAGGAACTTCAAGTCAACGCCATCGCGCAGCAACACACAATAACCGGGCTCGCCGGAGCGCGAAACCGCAGCGGCATTGGTAATCATGCCGACCCGCCTGCCTTGCAGCGCAGTGCACTGCTCAGCATCGAGCACATCGAGGCCATAGCGAAAAACTTCGGCCTGAGCTGCGGAGGTGGCAAGAACAATCAGAAGCGACAAAAAAGAGGCAATGCGGCCCATGAGAAAACAGCCCTGGAGTTTTGCGGGGAATGTTGTGGACTACTGATCGTTCGGATCAGTAGTCCACAAAACAATAATAACAATATACCCCACTCCTGAGCAAAAGTGACCCCTAAACAAAAAAAGACCGCACAACATGGCGCGGCCTTTGGCTGGTGGTGGGGACAGGACTTGAACCCGCAACCTTCGGGTTATGAGCCCGACGAGCTACCAATTGCTCCACCCCACGATGTAAAGTGCCTTAATGTACAACTTTCATCGTAATTAACAAACAATTAACTGACAGAGTTCCCATTTATTCCCTCGCCCTGCGGTTCGAGCAAGAACAGACTCCCGTCATCGGCCTCCACGGCAAGAATCATGCCCTGTGACAATTCACCCCGAATGGTGCGGTCGGCGAGGTTGGCCACCAGCACAACGTTCTTGCCCACCAGCTCCTCGGGCTTGTAGTGCTGCGCGATGCCCGAAAGCACTTGGCGCTGTTCGGTGCCGACCTGAAGCTTCAGCCTGAGCAGCTTGTTGGCCTTCTTGACCGGCTCGCAGGCAATCACTCTTGCCACGCGCAGATCGATCTTCTGGAAATCGTCGAAGGTGATCTCCGGCTTGAAGCTCATCGGCTCCGACTTTTCGGCAGCCTCGCGCCGCTCTGCTTCGGCGAGCAGCGCTTTGATCTTCTTCAGCTCCGGGTCCAGGTCTTTGTCCTCGATCTTCGAGAAGAGAATTTCCGACGAGCCTAGAAGCTTATGCCCCTTCTTCAGCCCCGGCTCAAGCGCCTTGCGCCAGACCGGGTTGCCGGGTTCGACAAGTTCGTCAATCGTGCCCTCGAAGCCAAGCATCGTCCAGATGCGGTTCGACGTTTCAGGAATGATCGGCCAAAAAAGCAACGCGAGCGTGTGGCAAAGATTCAGCGACACGGCCATTGTGCGCCCCGCCGCTTCGGGATCGACTT
This sequence comes from Chlorobaculum parvum, assembly GCA_011372505.1. GTDB lineage: Bacteria > Bacteroidota > Chlorobiia > Chlorobiales > Chlorobiaceae > Chlorobaculum > Chlorobaculum parvum_B. Next base: position 1,451 of record DRSQ01000049.1, read on the forward strand.
TGATGACTTTCCACGGCTCGCTCTCGGTTAGAAAGCGGTTAGCAAAGCGGGCAATCTCCATCGCCTGCGTCGCGGCTTCGCGGAAGTGGAAGCCATCGAAGGCCGCTTCGAGCTTGCCGAAGCTCGCCAGCCAGTCGATGCCGAGGCTGTCCCACGCTTCGAGATCGATGTCGCACGGCACCTCGCCGCCGAAGCGCGCATTCGTAAAATCGATCGATCGCTTGATGAAGTTGCCGAGCGTGTCGGCCAGCTCACCGTTGGTGCGGTTC
>DRSQ01000050.1 GCA_011372505.1 Chlorobaculum parvum
AAAATGATCGACTTCGGCGGCTTTCTGATGCCGGTGCAGTACTCCGGTATCATCGCCGAACACAAGGCGGTGCGCGAAGCGGCCGGACTGTTCGACGTTTCGCACATGGGGAATTTTTACGTCAGAGGCGAGCGAGCGCTGGAGTTTCTCCAGTACGTCACCACCAACGATCTCGGCAAGATCGTGGACGGGCAGGCGCAATACACGCTGATGCTCTATCCCGATGGCGGCATCGTCGATGACCTGATCATCTACCGCATCAGCGGTGACACCTTTTTCCTGATCGTTAATGCAAGCAACTGCGAGAAAGATTTCGCCTGGCTCAGCGACCATGTCGGCCAGTTCGAAGACGTCACGCTCGAAAACCGCACCAGCGAGTTGTCGCTCATCGCCCTGCAGGGGCCGAAAGCGTTCGAGGTGCTCGGTCGGGTCTTCCCGGATGTAGGCCTCGACAAGCTCGGTTCGTTCCATTTCGCGACCGTGCCGTTCGATGGTGCGGAGGCGATGGTGGCTCGCACCGGCTATACCGGCGAGGCAGGCGTGGAAATCTGCCTGCCGAACGACAGGGCCGAAGCGCTCTGGAAGGCGTTGATCGAGGCGGGAAAGGATGATGGCATCAAGCCGATCGGCCTCGGCGCTCGTGACACGCTTCGTCTCGAAATGGGTTATTCGCTCTACGGCCACGAAATCGATCGGACGATCAATCCGCTTGAAGCGCGGCTCAAATGGGTGGTGAAGCTCGACAAGCCGAACTTTATCGGCAAGCAGGCGTGCGAGCAGGTCGAGATCGATCTTCGCAAGAGCGTGGTCGGCTTCAGCCTCGAAGGGCGCGCCATTCCGCGCCAGCACTTCAATCTGTATAATTCCGACGAGCAGGAGATCGGTGAGGTGTGCAGCGGTACGGTGTCGCCGACGCTTCAGGAGCCGATCGGCACGGCGAGCATCCTGCGCGACTACGCAAAGCCCGGCACGCCGGTGTTCGTTGAAATCCGCGGCAAGATGCAACCTGGTGCGGTCAGGCGTCTGCCGTTTGTTCACACCGACCGACCCTGATCCGGCGACCCTGAGATGGCTGTATCCAAAAACAGGCCAAAGGTGAAGCCCGCTCGCAGGCAGGGCTTTGGCGGTCCGATTGTGGGCTTCGTTCTCATGCTTGTGGCGCTCTTCTGCGCTGCCTCGGTGTTCGGTTTTCATGCCGGGGACGAATCCGCTATAGCGTCGCTGCCCTGGTACGAGCTCTTCTCTGACAATGCCCGGACGGCTGCCGATGTTATCGATAACCCCTTCGGACTGTTCGGCGCGAGGGTGTCGGTCTTTTTCATCCGCGTTCTGCTCGGCTATCTCTCCGTCCTGCCTCTGATTGCCACCATTGTTCTGGGGTGGCGCCTGTTCCTGAGGAACCCGCTCAAACCGGCGCTGCTGTTTCTGCTGTTCACCCTTCTGATGTCTCTCGACCTGTCGGCTATGTTCGGCCTCGTCACCGCCTCGTTTGCCGACGTCATGTCCGGCACGACCGGACGGATGATGGCCTCGTTCCTCTCGACAGTCATCGGCTATGCGGGCGCGTGGGCGCTGACCGGGGTGATCGGCGCGGCGCTTGTTTATTACATGGGTTGGAAATTCATCACCGGCGTGTTCGACCGGGTGAATGCGGTTAGCTCGAAGGTGTCGTCCACCGTGCAGGGGCGCCGCGACGAGAAGGCGAGAAAGCAACGGGAGAAGGAGGAGGCGCAGGCCAGAAACAAGGCGGATCGAATGGCCGCGTCGCTTGAAAAGGAGCGCAAAAAGGCCGGGAAGAAGCAGAAGAAAGAGGGCACGGCGGGCACCCCCAAGGCCTCGCCCGTCGCGGCGATGCCCGAGCCGGAAACGCCCGTGAGCCCGCCGCCAGAACCGGAAGCCGAGCCATATTCCGCGATCTTGCCCGAACCCGAGCCGCAGGATGAACCTGAGCAGGCAGGCTCGTCAGTTCTACCGGAATCGGGGGATGGCCCCGAGATGACCATCAACAAGGGGGTCAAGGAGCGAGAGGCTGACCTCGACGAGCGGAAGCTGAAGGTCAGGACGCACGACCACGTCAAGTACCGCTTTCCCTCCATCGACCTGTTGCAGCGCCCGAAAGATGACGACGAGAGTTTCGACGAGCGCCACCTGGCCGAAACCAAGGATCGGCTGCTTGAAAAGCTGAAGATCTACAAGATCGATGTCGTCCGCATCTCGACCACCGTCGGCCCGCGCGTGGCGCTTTTCGAGCTTGAGCTGGCGCCGGAGGTGAAGATCAGCCGTATCAAGTCGCTTGAAAACGACCTGGCGATGGCGATGGCCGCACGCGGCATCAGGATCATCGCGCCTATTCCCGGCAAGAACGCGGTCGGCGTGGAGATTCCGGTTCGCAAGCCGAAGCCGGTGCTGATGCGTCCGGTGCTGTCGGTCGAGAAGTTCAAGAACAGCACCATGAAGCTGCCGATCGTGCTTGGCAAGAGCATCGCCAACGAGGTCGTCGTCGATGACCTCACCACCATGCCGCACCTGTTGATCGCGGGCGCGACCGGCGCGGGCAAGTCTGTGGCGATCAACGTACTGCTCACCAGCTTGCTCTACTCCAAGCGTCCCGACGAGGTGAAGTTCGTGCTGATCGATCCGAAGCGCGTCGAGCTGTTCCAGTACCAGCACCTGAAGAACCACTTTCTGGCCAAATTCCCCGGCTTCGACGAGCAGATCGTCACCGATCCCGAGAAGGCAGTGATGGCGCTCAAGTCGGTGGTGCGCGAGATGGAGCACCGCTACAGCTTGCTCGAGCAGTGCGGTGTGCGCAACATCGGCGATTATAACAAAAAGAGTTCCGAACCGCTCTGCTACCTCGTGGTGGTTATCGACGAGCTTGCTGACCTGATGATCACCGCTGGTCGCGAGGTCGAGGAGCCGATCATCCGGCTGGCTCAGCTTGCCCGCGCGGTGGGCATCCACCTGATTGTTGCCACGCAGCGTCCGTCGGTGGACATCATTACCGGCATCATCAAGGCCAACTTCCCGTCACGCATCGCCTTCCAGGTGGCCAGCAAGGTCGATTCGCGCACCATTCTCGACGTCTCGGGCGCGGAGCAGCTGCTCGGCAACGGTGACATGCTCTTCCAGCCCGCCAATCTGCCCAAACCGATCCGCATCCAGTGTCCCTTCGTCTCCACGCAGGAGGTCGAGGCGATCACCTCCTTCATCGGCGAGCAGTCTTCGCAGAAAGAGGTGTGCGAGCTTCCCGAACCTCCGCCCAGCAGTAGCGGCTCAGCGTCCGGCAATGGAAAGGGTCAGGAGAAACGCGACGCCATGTTCGAGGAGGCCGCCCGGCTTGTGGTGATGCACCAGCAGGCCAGCGTCTCGCTTTTGCAGCGCCGCCTGCGCCTCGGCTTCAGCCGAGCCGGACGGGTGATGGACCAGCTCGAACAAAACGGAATTGTAAGCCCCGCCGACGGTAGCAAACCCCGCGAAGTGCTTCTCAAAGATGACGAATCTCTGGAGCTGCTTCTGCGGAATTTGGATTGAGGGTGGACTTGATCATGTAAATCAAGTTTGTTTTTTTCGGCTTTAGCGATAAAAACGGCTTTAGCGATAAAAACAAAAAGGCTGCCGCGGAAACTTCCGGGTAGCCTTTTTGCTTTTCTGTGCTGTTTTGCTCAGACCTGTTCGACGCGGGCGATTTCGGGGATGGCTTTTTTGATGGCCTGTTCCACGCCGGCGCGGAGGGTGAGGGTACTCATCGGGCAGGAGCCGCATGCGCCGAGGAGCTTGACGTCCACAACCATGTCCTTGGTGATGCCGATAAGCTGGCAGTCTCCACCATCGTTCTGGAGGTAGGGACGGACAGTTTCAAGAGCGCTGATGACTTTGTCGTAAATCGGGTCGCTGTTTGGCAGATAATCCTTCATGATACTTGAACTTGTTGGTGCGTTGAAAAGAGAGGGGGCGACGGAGCCTCCCTGAACTAATCTGGAATATATGGAACGGAAGGATAACCCTGAAAAGTTTACGGGCTATCCTTCGTTACGTTATTTCACCCTGTCGCGCAGGCTGCGTTGTGAATCGAGACCTGCCGGGCGACTTCACCTGCGACTTTGCTGGCTGCTACGGAGGTCGGTGCATCCGGATTGGCAATGATCGACGGTGTGCCGGTGTCACCACCTTCGCGCACCTTGCTGCTGATCGGGATCGAGCCGAGGAAGGTGAGGGCGTTGATCTTCGCGAACTTCTCTCCACCCGCTTTTCCGAAGATGTAATCTTTCGTGCCGTCGGGCAGCTCGTACCAGCTCATGTTCTCCACAACGCCGAGGATCGAGACATCGACTTTCCGGAACATGGTGACAGCCTTGGAAACGTCTGCCAGCGCTACGTCCTGCGGCGTGGTGACGACCACTGCGCCGGTAAGCGGCAGCGCCTGCACAAGCGTGAGCTGGATGTCGCCGGTGCCGGGCGGCAGATCAAAGATCAGGTAGTCGAGCTCCTGCCAGTCCACGTCGCTGATGAGCTGGCGAATGGCGCTGGAGGCCATCGGGCCACGCCAGATCAGCGCAGTTTCGGGATCGACCAGGAAGCCGATCGACATCAGCTTGACGCCGAACTTTTCAATCGGCATGATTTTGTTGTCTTTGACCTCTGGCTTTACGTTCTGAAGGCCGAAGAGGGTCGGAATGCTCGGGCCGTACAGGTCGGCGTCGATCAGGCCGACCTTTGCGCCTGAAGCGGCAAGGCTCACAGCGAGGTTCACCGAGACTGTGGACTTGCCGACGCCGCCTTTGCCCGAAGCGACAGCGATGATGTTTTTGACGTTCGGAAGGTCGATCTTCTGCGGCGCACCGTGTCCGCTGTGCGCTTCGTTGCCGCCATGCCCACTGTGACCTCCGTGCCCGCCATGGCTGCATGATGAGGTGACCTTCGAGGTCATGTTGGCGTTGATCGCGCCGACTTCGGGCACAGCCTGTTTGATGGCATCGATGCAGGATTGCTTGATCGACTCCTTCATCGGGCAGGCGGGCGTGGTCAGCACTACCGAAAACGAGACGTTGCCAGATTCATCGATGGCGATGTCCTGAACCATGCCGAGGGTCATGAGGTCTTTGCCGAGATCGGGTTCCATAACCGTACCGAGTGCTGCTTCGATCTGTGATTTCTGTATTGACATATATAATAGTTGATAATTGATAGTTGACAATTGATACTTGGCCGGGAGAGGCGGCCTTGAAATGCTGCCACTTGTCTCACGAGCCTCATTTTTAACAATCTCCCCAAACCAACGGCTTGGCTTACTTTCTGGTTCCCACTGCCCGATGCTCTATTTTCGCAAAAAGCGCATGGTGATCGGAAGGCCCTCGAAGTCAAAGCTCTCGCGCAGGCGTTTTTCGAGGAAGCGTTTGAAGTTGTTTTCGAGCAGTTGCGGGTCGTTGCAGAAAAACGCGAACACCGGATGTGAAGACTCGATCTGCGTCATGTACTTGATCTTCAGCTCCTTGCCCGATTTGGTTGCCGGGTGGCGCATGGCGAGCGCCTCCTGCAGGAAGCGGTTCAGATTGCTTGTGCTGATCTTCTGGCGCCGGTTCAGGGCGATCTGAGCTGCCGTGTCGATGGCACGGTAGCAGTTTTTTTTGGTCAGCGCCGAGGTGAAGATGATCGGAATGTAGCCGATGTTGCCGAGCTGCATGCGCAGCTTGTCGGTAAACTTCTTGCTGGTCTTGAAATCCTTTTCGATCAGATCCCACTTGTTGACCAGAATGACAACTCCTTTCTTGCGCTCGATCGCCATGTGGATGATTTTCATATCCTGGCTTTCGAGCCCGAGTCGGGCGTCGAGCAGCACAAGGGTGACCTGGCATCGCTCGATAGCCCGCTCCGTGCGGAGTGAACTGTAATATTCGATACCCGGATCGATTTTGGTGCGCTTGCGGAGACCGGCTGTGTCGATGAGTATGTACTCCTGCCCGTTGCGTTTCAGTACCGAGTCGATGGCGTCGCGCGTGGTGCCGGGTACGTCCGAGACGATCTGCCGGTCGCTGCCGAGCAGGGCATTGACCAAGCTCGATTTTCCAACGTTCGGACGGCCAAGCACGGCAAGTTTGATCGAATCATCGTCGTCCTCTTCGTCTTCGCTCTCCGGGCAGGGCAGGGCATCCAGAATGTCGTCGAGCATGTCGGCGACGCCGCTGCCGTCACGGGCCGAGATGAGGTACGGTTCGGTGAAGCCGCTTCTGACCATCGCCGCCGCTTCGAGCGCGAGCTGCGGATTGTCAACCTTGTTGATGGCAAAGAAAATCTTCTTGTCGCTGAACGTTTTTTTCAGGATTTTGGCAATGTCGAGATCCAGGTAGGTTAAACCTGAACGTGCTTCAACCATGAAGATGATTGCATTGGCATCTGCGATAGCGCGCATGGTCTGTTCAAGCATGGCTACGCTGAGCGTATCGTTTTCCGGTGCGTAGCCGCCGGTGTCCATGAGCAGGAAGTGCTTGCCCTGCCACTCTCCGGGGTTAATGTGCCGGTCTCTGGTCACCCCCGGCGTGGGATCGACGATGGCGCTTTTTTGCCTCAGGATGCGGTTGAACAGGGTCGATTTCCCGACGTTGGGCCGGCCAACCAGAGTGATCAATGGTTTCATGTCTAAACTGCGAGGGAGCGTTTACTGCGTGTTCGCGATTTAATTAGAGAGCGCTATCAGAAAAAGGTGGAGCAGCGCCCTGAATATTCTCCAAGGAGAACAAGGTAATAGTTTGTAGAATTAATCGGAATAAATTACATTGTTCGACATTATTTTTCGGGACCAGATAATCATTGAGAAGCATGAGCAAGACGTTAAGTTTTAAAACATACTCAGCCAAACCGGGCGAGGTGGGAAGGACATGGTATGTCATCGACGCGGAGAACCAGGTGCTCGGCAGGCTGGCAACGCAGGTTGCAACTGTCCTGAGAGGAAAACACAAACCGCAGTTCACCCCGCATGTCGATACCGGCGATTTCGTGGTCGTGACCAATGCTGGCAAAGTTGCGCTGAGCGGTAAAAAACACGACGACAAGTCCTACTTCTCTCACTCTCATTATCCCGGCGGCGCCAAGTTCGACCAGGTTAAGGATGTGCTCCAGAAAAAGCCTGAAAAGGTGATCGAGCACGCTGTGTGGGGCATGCTTCCGCACAACAACCTTGGACGCCAGCTTTTCAAGAAGTTGAAAGTCTATGCTGGTCCGGAGCATCCGCACGCTGCACAGATGCCTGTGGAAATGAAAGTCAATCAATAACAATAACGAATACTGATGAAAGAGGTTATCGATACCGTAGGCCGTCGCAAAACTTCGGTAGCAAGAGTATTTATGGCACCGGGTAAAGGCAAGATCGTTGTCAACAAGCTGCCGGTCGAAGAGTATTTCAAGGATGAGTTCAAGCGTAGCAAGGCTTTGAGGGCTCTGGCTCTTGTCGAAAAGCTGGAAGAGTTCGATATCAAGGTCAATGTGCAGGGCGGTGGCCTTACCGGCCAGTCTGGCGCAGTTTGCCTCGCTATTGCTCGAGCGCTGGTTGAATTCGACGAGTCGATTCGCCCGACGCTCAGGACTGAGCGCCTGCTTACCCGTGACCCACGTATGGTCGAGAGGAAGAAATATGGTCAGAAAAAGGCTCGTAAATCCTTCCAGTTCTCGAAACGCTGATTTTTTAGCAGTACCAAACAACCCACATATCCTGCCATTCCGGTTCGCCGGATAAAGCTACGGGGAAGTGTCCCGAATTTTTTCGGGATCCCTCGTGACGGCAGGGTAGAGGCTCAACTAAACAATGGAGACAATCATGTCAAAATTCCAGCTCGAAGAGATGCTTCGCGCAGGCGTGCACTTCGGTCACCTCGCCCGCCGCTGGAGTCCGAAAATGAAGCCGTATATCTTCATGGAGAAGAACGGCGTTCACATCATCGACCTCAAAAAGACCCTCGTCATGGCTGACGAGGCGCTTAAAGCTATCGAGGCTATCGCTTCGACTGGCCGTGAGATTATGCTGGTCGGCACCAAGAAACAGGCCAAGGTTATCATCGCCGAACAGGCAGAGCGCGCCGGTATGCCGTACGTCTGCGAGCGCTGGCTCGGCGGTATGCTGACCAACTTCTCGACCATTCGCCAGAGCATCCGTCGCATGAATGCTATCGATCGCATGGAGACCGACGGTACTTTCGACATGATCACCAAGAAAGAGCGTCTCATGCTGATGCGTGAAAAGGACAAGCTCGTTCGCATTCTCGGTGGTATTTCCAATATGAACCGCCTGCCCGCAGCGCTGTTCGTTGTCGACATCAAGAAAGAGCATATCGCCATCAAGGAAGCCCGTTCGCTCGGCATCCCGATCTTCGCAATGGTCGATACCAACTGCGATCCTGACGAGGTCGATTACATCATTCCGGCCAACGACGATGCTATTCGCTCCATCGAGCTGATGGTCAAGGCTGTTGCCGACACCATCATTGAAGCTCGTACGCTCCAGGAAGAGCAGGAAGCGATTGCCGAAATGGACGAGAAGGCTGCCGAGGGCGCAGAGGAAGCCTCTAACGGCTGATCTCAACGCTATCGGAACGAGGCTGGAACAAGCGTTTTTAGTCTCGTTTTTCACAACATTCACGATATAATTCCTATAAAAAATATTATGAGCCAGATTTCTGCCAAGGACGTCAAGAACCTCAGGGACAGCACCGGCGTCGGCATGATGGAGTGCAAGAAAGCCCTCGAAGAGACCGGGGGAGATATGCAGAAAGCGGTCGAGTACCTTCGTAAAAAGGGTGCTGCCATGGCAGCCAAGCGTGCTGACCGTGAAGCTTCAGAAGGTGCGATCTGCATCCTGATGAGCGACGACCAGAAAACCGGTGTCATTCTCGAGCTTAACTGCGAAACCGATTTCGTGGCTCGCGGTGAGGTGTTCACAGGTTTTGCCAATGAGCTTGCCGCGCTGGCTCTTGCGAATAATTGCCAGTCCAGAGAGGATTTGTTTGGCATCAATCTTGGCGAGGCTTACGGTAACGAGAAGGTTGAAGAGGCCCTCAAGTCGATGACCGGTAAAGTCGGTGAGAAACTCGAACTCAAGCGTCTGGCGATGCTCAAAGCAGAAGATGGCGTGCTTGAAAGCTACATTCATCCGGGCTCACAGCTTGGTGCTCTGATCTCTGTCGAAACTGACAAGCCGGAAGAGACCAAAGAGCTGGCCAGAGACCTCGCTATGCAGGTTGCCGCCGCAGCCCCGATCGTTGTCGATCGGGATGCTGTGCCGTCGGAGCTTGTTGAAAAGGAGAAAGAGATTTACCGTCAGCAGGCTCTTGCCGAGGGCAAGAAAGAGGAGTTCGTTGACAAAATTGTCATGGGCCGTACCAACAAGTACTACCAAGAGGTGGTGCTGTCCGAGCAGACCTTCATCAAAGATCAAAATGCCCGCGTTTCCGCGGTGCTCAAGGAGTTCATGAAGAACAACCAGGCGAAGGTCAAAATCAAATCCTTTTTCAGGTATCAGTTAGGAGCCTGAAACTGAAAAAAGCCTCGTTGATACGAGGCTTTTTTTTTGCTTATTATTTAATAAGAGCAGTCAAGTTTGTCGCTTAGCCAACCAGTAGAAGGAGAAGCAGGTATGCTAAAGTACAGGAGAATCCTGTTCAAGATCAGTGGCGAGTCGCTTGCCGGAGAGAGTGGATACGGCATCGATGCCGGTGTACTTGAAAAGTTTGCCGAAGAGATCAAGGAAGCTAGCGATCTTGGTGCTGAAATCGCGCTAGTGATCGGCGGCGGCAATATCTTCAGAGGGTTGTCGAAAGCTGCAGCTTCGATGGACCGGGTTCAGGCCGATTATATGGGGATGCTTGCTACCGTCATCAACTCTCTTGCCCTTCAGGATGCGCTTGAACGACAAGGAGTTTACACTCGTTTGTTGAGTGCGATCAAGATGGAACAGATCGCCGAACCCTTCATTCGGCGCAGGGCGGTGAGGCATCTTGAAAAAAGACGGGTGGTTATTTTCGGAGCAGGTACGGGTAACCCCTACTTTACCACCGACACCGCAGCCTCATTGCGAGCCATTGAAATCGAAGCTGATGTTATCATCAAGGGCACTAGGGTCGAAGGCGTGTATGATTCTGATCCCGAGAAAAACCCTGATGCGGAGTTCTTCCCGAAAATCTCCTATTTCGATGTAATCAGAAAAAATCTCCGTGTGATGGACATGACCGCCATCACGCTTTGCCGCGAAAACACCCTGCCGATTGTGGTGATGAACATGAACACAAAAAGCAATTTCACCCGTTTGCTCAAGGGTGAGCCGATCGGTACGCTCGTGCACGTCGGGGAAGAGTAGGAAATTATGAATTATGAATGAATTGTGAATTTCAAGAGGGGGCGAGCTGGAAGGTTTGCCCTTTTGCGTTGTGGGCAGGAATAAGAAAATGGACTCAGTGGACGAATCGTGCTCTTCTCTTACATTGTCCATTAAGTCCATTTCTTACATTTTCACTCAGCCCATACGGTCCATTTCATCTTCCCCGCCCGGCACCAGCTCCACGGTATCTCGAATGGTCTCCCAGTCGAAGCCGCGGTTTCTTAAAAAGGTGGTGAGCTTTTTCCTGACGGTTTCAGGTGGGCCTTTGAGGGTGCGGAGTTTGCGTTCGGCGGCGTTCCGGCAGAGTTCTGACTGGTCGCATTTTGCGAGGGCCTCTTCGATCACCTCGTCGCTCAGCCCCTTCTGCCTGAGGCGGGAGCGGGTCTTGAACTTTCCCTCGGGACGGCGGCGAGCCATGCCGGTTACGCAGTTTTTGGCGAAGGCGTGGTCGTCGAGCAGGTCGAGCTGATCGAGCCGCTCCAGTGCCGAGGCGACTGCCACCGGATCGAATCCTTTCTTTTGGAGTTTGGTTTCGAGCTCCGTTCTTCCGTGATCTCGTGCGGTCAGAAGACGCATGGCGTGATCGAGAGTGTTTTTCCTGTCGCGGTCTTCAGCCATCTTGCAGGTGAAAAAGCAGAATTTGCTGCAAACAGGAGGTTTCAGGAGCAGAAGATTTCATCGGGATAAAAAACGTTTCAGGACATGCAGGTCTGGCCTGTTTTGCATGATGGTAGATATCCAACATGTAATCGGCCTGGACAAAGCTATACAAATTTAGCAAAATATTCGTTTAATCCCCTGATGGAATTGGCGTGATAATAGTTTGTCGCAGAGCCTGTAATTTCAGATTTCCACTGTTTTTCAGGGTATCCGGATTTTGCTATATTCCCTCCTTCATATAGTCATTGCAGGCGGCTTTACTCCGATTTCGTTGGCATCAGAAGATATACTGCAACGCTCTATTGGGTCGGGATTGTTCTTGAAAAGTGCCCTGGATGAAAACGGTAGGTTAGGGGTTGAGGCAGGAGCGGTTGTCCGACTTGTTCAGTCAATATTACAAGATGTTACTTGTTAGATTACTCTGTTTTTATTCCCTGAGGGTAAATACCCCGCCGCTTGCGGCGTAAAATAGCGATTGATGAGCGAGTATCTTCATAAGAGTCATAATGTTACCGTGCTGATGTACCATATGGTGTTTCCAGCAAAATACAGAAAAGTCATATTTGATGGTGAGGTTGACGGGGAGCTGAAAGCGGTATGCTTAGATATAGAAAAGCGTTATCAGATGAATTTTCTTGAAATTGGCAGTGATAAAGATCATGTGCATTTTCTGATTCAGTCAGTTCCGATATACAGTGTGACGAAAATTGTGAC
>DRSQ01000051.1 GCA_011372505.1 Chlorobaculum parvum
CTGGCACGTGCGGCAGTACCTCGCGCTTGAAGTACTCCTCGATGCTCTCTTTCAGCGGCACGGTCTCGGTGTCGCGCATGTCGGCGTCAGGTTCCTGCGCACCCTTCCGGTCGCGGCAAATCTCCGCCGTTTCGTCGCGTTCACCGAGTGCGGCCAGCACCGCTTTCAGCTCGGAGGCCGTGAGCTTCACGCTACGGCGGCGATCGAGTTCACGCAAGGCGAGCAGGAACTCCTTGCGATCTTTGAACAGCATTGCGCCATGCTCTTCAGCAAACGCAGCCAGTAAATCTCGAATAACCTGTTGGCGCGCCTTGCCCGCCTCGATCTCCTGCTGGCGAACGGTTTCGTTCTTCTTGTTGCTGCTTGCAAGATTTTTGAACGCAGTCTGCTCCTCCAGCCGATCGATACGCTCGGTCGTCGCCTGGAAATTACGCCGCAAGGGGCGTTCAACGGTAATCTTGTGGTACCCGAAATCATCATTGTCGAACACCTTGCTGACCACCAGCTCCTTCTCGCTGCTATCGATAGTAAAGGTGCGCATCTCGCCGTCGGTGAAGTTCCCGTAGATGCGGGTAATGTCGGCAATATGATCCGGGTCTTTCTCCTTGTCTTGCGGATCACCGATGCGACGGCGCTTGTTGCCGAGGGATTTCTCCATCTGCACCCAGAAGTTTCGGGCGTCGATCAGTTGCACCTTCCCCTTGCGTTCTTCGGCCTTGCGGTTGGTAATCACCCAGATGTAAGTAGCGATTCCCGTGTTGTAGAAGAGCTGCTCCGGCAGGGCGACGATAGCCTCAAGCCAGTCGTTCTCGATGATCCAGCGGCGGATTTCGCTCTCACCGCTTCCCGCATCACCCGTAAAGAGCGGCGAACCGTTGAAGACAATGCCGATGCGGCTGCCGCCCATCTCCACCGAGCGCATTTTGGAAATCATGTGCTGGAGAAAAAGCAGTGCGCCATCGTTGATGCGCGGCGTGCCCGCGCCGAAGCGACCGGAAAAGCCGAGATTGTCGGCCTCGTTCTGAATGTATTTCTGCTGCTGCTTCCACTCAACCCCAAAGGGGGGATTGGCCAGCATGTAGTCAAATCTCCATTTGTTCCCCTCCTCATCCCGATTAAAGCCGTCGCGGGTGAAGATGTCGCCAAGAATGATGTTATCGGCCTCCTCGCCCTTGATGAGCATATCGGACTTGCAGACAGCCCACGCCTCGTCGTTCCAGTCCTGCCCGTAGAGAAGCGGACTGGCCTCACAATTGAGCTTGCGAATGTACTCTTCGGCCACCGAAAGCATACCACCGGTACCGCAGGCGGGATCGTAGATGGTCTTGACCACATGGCTTTTGCTGAGGTCATCTTCAGGCGCAAGCAACAGATTGACCATCAGCTTGATGACCTCACGCGGCGTAAAGTGCTCTCCAGCCTCTTCGTTGGACTGCTCCGCGCCGATCCGGATCAACTCTTCGAATACATAGCCCATCTGCATCTGGTCAACCCGCCGGGGAGAAAGATCGACTTTGGAAAACGCCTTGATGACCTCGAACAAAATGTTCTTCTCCGCCATGTGGGCGATCTGGTCGCTGAACTTGAACTTCTCCATGATAGCCCGAACATTGGCAGAAAAAGCATTGATATAGCTGTTCAGGTTGGGCGCGAGGTTGTTCGGATCATCGAGCAGGGAGTGAATACCCTCGCCCGAAGGGGTGAACTGCAACTTCGAGAGGTTATAAAACCGATAGCCGGAAACCGCCTGCAAGCGCGCCTGCTGGATACGCGGCGACTGGGTCTTTATTGACTGGAACTCGTCCAGTACCGCCTTGCGGGTCGGCTGAAGCAGGCACTCGAACCGGCGCAGAACCGTAAGTGGCAGAATCACCTTGCGATACTCATTGCGTTTGTACGGCCCTCGAAGCAGGTTGCAGATGCTCCAGATAAAACCGGCTATCTGTTTATGTGTTTGCCCATTCATGAACAAGTCCCTTTGATGTTGTTTCAGAAAGCAGACTAACTGAGTTAGGCTTCACGCTATCGAGGCGCTCATAAAATGTCCGTAAAAACAACTATAAAACAAAAACGCAAAAAGGGGGGACGTAAGTAACTGGGTAACAAAAACGAAAGCACGCACAAAAGCACCTCCCCCCCTCCATGCGGAGATCCCTGCGAATGCGGGCGGCTCGCTAACCACCCGTACGGAAAAGAGGGCAATGGAAGAAGGCAGCCTCGTTTAATGGCGGGCCCTACATGTGTGGGATGAAAATAAAGTCAGTAACTTTGCCCCGCTGCAAGGCAGAAAATTCAGGGAATCGAAATCTTTGGAAATAAAGAACCCCGCCGCAAGCAGCGGGGTATTGAAGATCTCTCCATGTCAGAACAGAGATAATTGATAATTACTGTATATTTTCTGATATTCACTCCCCCGCTCTTTCACATATTTGCTTATTACTTCCTCATTACCATGTTTGCTCACCGAGCTTGCATAATAGCCATCCGTCCACAGTTCACCACCCCAAAGTTGTTTTTTCACCTGCGGACAACGTCGAAACACTTCTCGCGCTGAAATACTCTTTATTATCGTCACAATTTTCGTCACACTGTATGTCGGAACTGACTGAATCAGAAAATGCACATGATCTTTATCACTGCCAATTTCAAGAAAATTCATCTGATAACGCTTTTCTATATCTAAGCATACCGCTTTCAGCTCCCCGTCAACCTCACCATCAA
>DRSQ01000052.1 GCA_011372505.1 Chlorobaculum parvum
AACGGCGATTTCGGCCACAAGCTCTACCCGCTCACCCTCAGCCGCTACATGATGCGCGTGGCGGCAAAGGACGAAGAGCTGGTCGATGACTGCATGAGCCTCTGGAAAAAGGTGCGCCATGATCTCTATGTCTGGAAAAATGGGCGCAAAGAACCGAAAAATCCGAAGAACTTCACCCAAGAGTTTGTCGAAACCTTCTCGAAGTGTATGCCGGTCGAACCCTACACGCCGGTGATCGAATCGCTGACGCTGAGCTACACCGCCTCCGTTTCGCTTTCGGACGCGGCTCTCTACCAGCTCACGCCGTTCGGCTGCAAAGCAGTGAGGCCGGGCAAAAAATCGAGCCTGCTCTATCCGTTCGACAACGAGGGCGAACTCTACATCGGCATCGACAGCTTCAGGCCAGGCCAGAACCTCTCGGTGCTCTTCCAGCTCGCCGATGGGAGCGCCTCACCGACGGTCTCAAAACCGGAGGAGCATGTCGTCTGGAGCTGGCTACGGTCGAACGAATGGGTCGATTTCGAAACATCCGAACTCTCGGATGACACCGCGCAGCTCACCCGCTCTGGCATCATCCGCTTTGCCGTGCCGTCGTCGGCCACGAGCGGCGACTCGCTTCTCGGCGGCGAAGAGCTGCACTGGCTGCGCGCGGTGGTCAAGCAGACGCCGGAGGCGGTCTGCAAGATCATCGGCATCGAGACGCAGGCCGCTAGAGCCACGCGCGTCACTGGCAGCGACGCCGCCGGAGAGTCCGCCGGTCAGCTCGCGGCACAGAGCATCAAAAAAGCGGTCACACCCGATGCGTCGATCAAAAAGATCACCCAGCCCTATGCCAGCTTCGGCGGACGGAAGGCCGAAAATGAAACCGAGTTCCGCACGAGAGTCAGCGAACGGCTTCGCCACCGAAACCGCGCCATTACGATGTGGGATTACGAACGGCTCGTGCTCGAAGCGTTCCCGCAGATCTACAAAGTCAAGTGCCTGAACCACACCCGCTACGAGCCAAACGAAACCGGTATCGGCATCTATCGCGAACTCGCGCCCGGACATGTCACCATCGTGGCGGTACCGAACCTGCTGAACAACAACGCCATCGATCCGCTGCGGCCTTACACCAGCCTCGGCGAACTCGATCTGATTAAAGCCCGGCTCGAACAACACACCTCAGAGCTGGTGACCTTGCACGTTGAAAATCCGGTCTTCGAAACGATCAGCACCGAGTTCAGCGTTCGCTTCCGGCAGGGTGTCGATGAAGCTTTTTATATCGGGCAGTTACAGCAGGAACTCGTGAAGTTCCTCTCGCCCTGGGCCTTCGAGGAGGGCATGGACATTGCGTTCGGCGGCAGCATCCACAAATCGACGCTGATCGATTTTGTCGAAGAGCGAGGCTACGTGGACTACGTCACCAATTTCAAAATGTACCATACCGACGGCAACGGCAAGAAGAGCGGCGACCTCGACCAGGCTGCCGCCGCCCTGCCGCTCTCGATCCTCGTATCAGCGCAGACTTCGGGGCACGCGATCACGCCAATCTCCGGAGAGCTTGACGAATAATCAACGATAAACCGTTACGAAAAAAGAACTTTCGACATGGCTGTAACAACAGGAACCATACAGAAAGAGCCGCAGCGCGAACCGGATCAGGAGTTCACCGCCCTGCGCCGCAAGGGCATTGAGCTGATCGAAGAGATGAGCAGCCGGTGGTGGACGGACTACAACAGTCACGATCCGGGCGTCACCATGCTCGAAGCGCTCTGTTACGCCATCACCGACCTCGGCTATCGCATCGGCTGGAATGTGCAGGATCTTCTTGCTGATCCGCCAGGAAAGGATGCTGTGAAATCGACCCAAGCCTTTTTCACAGCAAGGCAAACGTTAACGGTCAATCCACTCTCGGCGGACGATTTCCGGCGACTACTCATCGATCACGAAGGAATCAGCAAAGCGTGGATCGCCACCCGGCAGGGGGCATGCGAAAGCGCCTGGTACGCCGACTGCAAGCATGACCGGCTGAACTTCATGCCGTCGGGCGCGCAGACCTTCGAGCTGGATGCCGTGTCGCCGCGCGGCATCCGCGATGTGTTCCTGCAATTCGAGAATGATCCGGAACTCGGCGACCTGAACGACCGCAAAATCCGCCATGCCTTCGCGATTCTGGATGCTAACGGCAATGCCTTGGAGGTTACTGCAGAGTTCCGGATGCCCGCGTGGTCAACCGCCGAGCTTGGTGAGATATCGAATTACGTCGATGACGAAGGCAAACTGAAGGGGCACGTGACCGACGTGACGCTGACAAACATCGCCGATGAACAGCAGAAAGGCCGCTATCTGGCCGACATCGAGATTTTTTTTACGCCTGACCCAGTGGATAACGCGGCTAATGATGCCGACGATGAAGCCGAAGAGGCGACGATTATCTCCCTCGATCTCCCGACCGTGCCGGTCAAGCTCTACGGCTCCACGTCGAAGCTGAAAGGCTACGGCGACGCCTGGGATTTTTCCAGCTTCGACAGCGCCGAGCTGGCGAAAGTCGTGGCCGAGCCGTTCCTGCTGAAATCCGCCGCCGTGCAGCGCATCACCGCCGAAGCCACCGCGCTGCTCCGAAAGCACCGAAACCTGTGCGAAGAGTTCTGCTGCATCGAGCCGGTGCAAACCGAAGAGGTAGCGATCTGCGCAGACATCCTCCTCGAACCAGAGGCCGACATCGAGCAGGTGTTCGCCACGATACTCTTTAGCATCGAAAACTACTTCAATCCGCCACTCCCCTTCCACTCGTTAGACGAGTTGCTGAAGGAAAAGATGGCGGTCGAAGATATTTTTGAAGGCCCGAGGCTCAAGCATGGCTTCCTCAAGCAGGAGGAGCTGGAAAAAGCGCGGCTCCGCAAGACGCTCCGCACCTCCGACATCATCAACGAAATCGTGGAGATCGAAGGGGTCGTTGCGGTCAGAAGCCTTCGACTAACCCGGTACGACAGCACCGGCAATCCGTTCGGCGGCGTGGCCGACATCGGACGGGGCGTTGACGAAAACAGGCTCAGCGCCGAATGGACGCTTGAAATCAGCGAAAACTGTCTGCCGCTGCTTTCAATCGATAACTCGGCCATCCTGTTCTTCAAGAACGAGCTGCCGTTCGTGGCCGACTTCGCGGAGATGAGCGACACGCTCAACCAGCTCCGGGGCCAGGCGGAGCAGCTGAAGACGCAAAATTCCGGTTCGCTCGACCTTGCTGCTCCAGAGGGCACCTGGCGCAATCCAGGCGACTACAGCCCCGTGCAGTACGAGCTACCTGCGATCTATGGCACCGGCCCCGAAGGGGTTCGCGAACCGGCAACGGAGGAACGGAGGGCGCAGGTCAAGCAGCTCAAGGGCTACCTGATGGTCTTCGAACAGCTTCTGGCCAACGCCTACTCACAGCTGGCGAATGCGCGGCACCTCTTTTCGCTCGACCCGGACGTAGAGCAAACCCTGTTCGTCAAGGATCTGAACCACGAAGAGCTTATCCGCGGGGTGACGGACATTCTGAAAGCGGAACTCGACGAAGCGGCACTGCGCGAGATGGCCGAAACCACCTCGACCCGGTTGGAGCGACGCGGGCTTTTCCTCGATCATCTGATAGCCCGTTTCGGCGAACGCTTCAGCGACTATGCCTTGCAGATCACCGATCACAACGGCAAGAAAAAACCAGCCGAGACGCTGATCGAAAACAGGCTCACCTTCCTCTCCGCGCTTCCGGAGTTGAGCCGGGATCGCGCCAAAGGCTTGAACACGGCAACCTCGACGATGACGCCAGACGACGAGGCGGTGCTGAAAAAACGGATTTCGCTGCTGGCCGGTCTCGCGCCCGAAACGGCGGAAAAAATCCTCGTCGTGGAGCATCTGCTGCTCAGGCCGCGCTTCCCCGGCGACGCCCTGATGGAGGCGTGCCTCGGCAAGCTACCTTGCAGCGCGTGCGGCGAGAGCGACCCGTACTTGTTCCAGCTCACCGTGGTGATGCCCGGCTGGATCGCGCCATTCGACACCGGCATCGAACTGCGCCGCTTCATCGAAAACACCATTCGGCAGGAGCTACCCGCCCACCTCCTCGGCAAAATCTGCTGGGCCGGCAATCACGATTTCAACTCGGCTTACCGCAAAGAACTGACCGTTCCGCTGGCCGACTACCTGCGCGAAGAGGGCCGCAACGCCGGAAACGCCCGCCCGTCGGTGAGCAACGCGCAAAGCGGCGCGGACAAACTGCACAACGCCGCCCTCGAATCGTTCATTGTGTGGATGGAACAAGGAGAGTTCCGAAAAGTTGCCGATGACAACCGACAGACGGTGCTCCGCGAACTTTTCGTCGCCGAGCTCGATCCGCTCTCGGACATCTACAGCGGCGTCAGCAACTACGACGTTATCGGCCCGACCATTTACGGCATGATGGCGGAGCACTTCGCAGGCATCGTCGAGGATGACCGCTGGTACTTCTACGATCGCTTCGCGGCGGCATGGAACGCCTGGCTCGCCGCGCTGCCGGAGGCGAAGCAGAGAGAAGGGTGCCCCGCCGGATTCGTGTCGCGAGTGCAAGAGGCGATGGCCGGCATGATCGGCTCATGGCTCGACCCGGCGGAAACCGCCCGACAGGCTGTCGGGCAGTTCGGTGAACTGTTTGCTGAAAAGATGCGCGAGCTGGCCGACGCGGGAGATTCCGTGAACAATCCGGAAAGCGTG
>DRSQ01000053.1 GCA_011372505.1 Chlorobaculum parvum
GCCGGAAGAGCCTTCCGGACAGCCCGAAGAGCCGGGAAAGGACGAGGTGTTCAGCATCGGCCAGTCGTTCCGTGTGCGCAGCATCGCCACCCCGAAAGACCGCAAGATGCGGCGAGGCTCCGGCAAGCGGTCGCGTTCGCGCGTTTCGCAGAAGCAGGGGCGCTACATCAAAAGTACTACGCCGCGCGGCAACAACGACATCGCGCTTGACGCCACGCTCAGGGCCGCCGCACCCTTTCAGCGCCACCGCGAGAACCCTAACGGCATGGCGGTGGTGTTGCAGAACGAAGACATACGTGAAAAGATCAGGGAGAAGCGTCTCGGCAATCTCCTGATTTTCGTGGTCGATGCGAGCGGTTCGATGGGCGCGCGGGGCCGCATGGCCGCCTCGAAAGGCGCGGTGATGTCGCTGTTGCTCGACGCCTACCAGAAGCGCGACAAACTGGCACTGGTCTCGTTCCGGCGCGACGGGGCGGTGGTCAACCTGCCGGTCACTTCCTCGGTCGAACTCGCGGCCAGCCTGCTCAAGGAGATGCCTGTGGGCGGTCGTACCCCCTTTTCCGCCGGGCTGCTCAAAGGCTACGAGATCGCCAGAAACTATCTCCGCAAAGAGCCGGGCGGACGGCCGCTCATCATCCTCGTCACCGACGGCAAGGCGAACCGCGCCATCGGACAGGGCAAGCCGCTCGACGAGGCTTTCACCATCTCCGAAAAGATTTCGCACGAGGAGCGTATCCGCTTTCTGGTGGTCGATACCGAAGAGCCGGGCCTGGTCAATTTCGGCCTTGCAAAAAAGATCGCGGGTCTGCTCGATGCGTGGTACTACCGCATCGACGACTTGCGTGCAGACACCCTTGTTTCCATCGTAAAAACCATGACGCCATGAAAAAGAACGACACCTATCCCTTTACAGCCATTGTCGGTCAGGAGGAGATGAAGCTCGCGCTGATTCTCAACATCATCAATCCGGCCATCTCCGGCGTGCTCATCCGCGGCGAAAAGGGAACGGCCAAATCGACCGCCGTCCGGGCGCTGGCCAATATTCTGCCGGAGATCGAGGTGATCGCCGGAATTCCCTTCAACCTTTCGCCCGTCGAGGATGACGAAACGATTCGCGAATGCTTTACGGTGACGGGCCATGCCATGCCCGATCCGGACGACCTCGAAGTCGCCATGCACAAGGTGCAGGTGGTTGAGCTGCCGGTGGGCGCGACCGAGGATCGCGTCGTCGGCACGCTCGATCTCGAACACGCCCTCAAGGCGGGCGAAAAGCGCATCGAGCCGGGCCTTCTGGCCGCCGCGCATCGCGGCATTCTGTATGTCGATGAGGTGAACCTGCTCGATGACCACGTGGTCGATGTGCTGCTCGACTCGGCGGCGATGGGCGTGAATACCATCGAGCGCGAAGGGGTCTCGTTCTCCCACCCGGCCCGCTTCACGCTGGTCGGCACCATGAACCCGGAGGAGGGCGAACTGCGCCCGCAGTTGCTCGACCGCTTCGGCCTTTGCGTGCATGTCGGCGGCATCACCGACCCGCAGGAGCGGGTGACGGTCATGGAACGGCGCTTCGCTTTCGAGGAGGATCAGGAGCGATTCAGCATGGAGTGGCAGACAGAATCGAAAAGCCTTGCCGAGCGGATCGTCGCTGCGCGTGCACGCTATCCCTCCGTCACGATCAGCCGGGAGCACCTGCTCGACATCGCCAAAAGCTGCCTCGAAGTGGGCGTTGACGGCCATCGCGGCGACATCATCATCATGAAGACCGCCAAAACCATCGCCGCCTGGGAGGGCCGACAAAGCGTCGGCAGCGACGACATCGACCGCGCCGTCGCCCTTGCGCTGCCCCACCGTGTCCGCCGCCAGCCGTTGCAGGACATGGTGATGGATGTGGGATCGATGCTCGGAGCACGATGCGCAACCAACTAACCGTCAAATCCGTACCAACGTGATCACTATCGCATATTACAACAATATCCACAGTTCGGCCATCTGGCATCAGTTGGCGAGCGTGGTTCGTGACGAAGGCATCGAGCTGCTCTCTTTCGGTTTTGGCGGCGAGCAGGCTTTTGTCGAGCGCCTCGATAACGGCTCCATCGACCTGCTGCTGGCTAACGTTCCGCCGGAAGCGCCCGGTTTGCAGGGGCTGCTTCCGAAGATGATGCAGGTTTCGGCAAGGGTCGCTCTGCATCCGGGATTGCCGGAGAGCTTCTCCACGGTTGACGACGCGGAACTCCGGACGCTCCGCGACTATTTCGGCGTGCTCTCAAAAGAGAACTACCTGAACGGCTTGCGCCGCCTTGCCGGCCTCGACCACGAGCCTTGCCACGCGGTGAGCACGACTGGCATTTTTCATCCCGGAAGCGATCGCTTCTTCGAGAGCGCCGACGAGTACGCTTCATGGTTACGGCAAACAGAGCGGTGGAGTGAAAACGCTCCCGTGGCAGGGATCATCATGCACTACAACCTTCTGGCCGAGGCCAACCACGCCGATGTCGATGCGCTTATCAAAGCGCTTTCGGAATCGGGCATCGTGCCGTTCTGCGTCTTTTTCGACAGCGAGGCGGCCATGATGCAGGAGAATCGCTACCCCTGGCACCGTCTCTTCACCTCCGGCGAACTGCGCCCGGACGTGGTGCTGAACTTCCTGCTCGGGCGGCTGATCGCGACGCCCGAAGAGCGCCATATCCTGCAAGACCTCGACGTTCCGGTCATCCAGCTTATCCGCAACTTCATGCTCTCGCCCGACGAGTGGCTCGCCGATCCGGTCGGCATCAGCGCCATGACCCTGACCCATTCGCTGGTGCAGCCGGAGATGTTCGGGGCCATCGATCCGGTCATGGTGTCAGGAACACATCGCAATCCGGGCGATCCGATGATGGTGCGCACCTCCGTGCCGATCCCCGAACGCATTGCCATGCTGACCCGGCGTGTCAGGCGTTGGGCGCACCTTCGCCGTGCGCCGAACGCCGAAAAGCGGGTCGCCATCATGCTGCACAACAACCCCTGCAAGGGGGTCGAGAGCACCATCGGCATGGCCGCCGGCCTCGACACCTTCGAGAGCCTTCTCGGGCTGCTCCGGCGGATGCGTGATGAGGGGTACGACACGGGCGAATTGCCGGAGTCGGGCAAAGCGCTGCTGGAGCTGATTCAGGATCGCAAAGCGCTGCTGGAGTTCCGCTGGACGACCGCCGACGAAATCATGCGCAAGGGCGGCGTACTGCACGCAATGCACGAGGAGGAGTACCGGGCGTGGTTTGACCGGCTCGACGCCGGCGTGCGCAAGCGGGTGGATGGCGACTGGGGCGCGTTCCCGGGCGAGGGGATGGCGCTCGAAGTCGATGGCAAACCGGCGCTGCTCATCACCGGCCTGCGCTTCGGCAAGGTGCTCGTGATGCCGCAGCCGAAGCGCGGCTGCTACGGCACGCGCTGCGACGGTGAGGTGTGCCGCATTCTGCACGATCCCGACATCACGCCACCGCACCATTGGCTGGCCACCTATTTCTGGATTCAGCAACAGAGCGACGCGGTCATTCATTTCGGCACGAGCGGAGCACTGGAGTATCTGCCCGGCAAGCGGGCCGTGCTCTCCGGCAATTGCTTCAGCGACATCTCGCTCGGCGACCTGCCGAATATCTATCCCTACATCATGGATGTGCCCGGCGAGGGGATGACCGCCAAGCGCCGGGGCCGGGCAGTCATCATCGACCACCTCACGCCGGTCTATCGCCTCGCAGCCCTGACGCCGGAGTTGCAGCGTTTCGACGAGCTGCTCAACGAGTATCGTCGCGCCGTCGATGGCAATGAGAATGCGCGTATCGCGGCCCTGCAGGATGACCTGCTCGAACTGGCCGTCAGTCTGCGCTTTTTGCCGGAAGATGCGACTGCTGCCCACTTGCTCGACGAAGCCGAGAGTCTCTCACGCAGGATCGGTCTGGTGAAGCAATCGATGGTGCCCGACGGGATGCACCGGTTTGGCCAGCCTCCGTCGGTCGAGGGCGTCGCCTCCATGCTAACGGCCGCCCTGCCTCGCCTTGGCGACGAGTATCCTTCCGTCGCCGAGGTTGCCGGCCTGCATCCCGGGTTTGGCGGCGACGACTTCAGGAAAGCCGTCGAACTGTTCGCGATACTACTCGATCCTTCTCAGGGCGAACAGGCCATCCGCACTGCTGCCAAGACCTTGCCGGAAACGCTAAAAGTGTGGTGCCTGAAGACCGCCGAGGGGATCGGGCGGGCAGGTGACGAGCAGACCAGCGTCATCCGGGCGCTCTCCGGCAGATACATCGATGCCGGTCTCGGCGATGCTCCGTCGTCGGCCAAGCTCGACGTGCTGCCCTCCGGCAGGAACTTCTACGCTGCCGATATCATGACCATGCCGACCGAGGCTGCATGGTCAATCGGATCAGGCATGGCCAACATGGTGTTGCAAAAATTCCACCGCGAGGAGGGGCGCTTTCCCGAAAGCATCGGCATGAGCCTCTGGAGTTCGGACGCCTTCAAATCGGACGGCGAACTGCTTTCGCAGATCTTTGCCCTCATGGGTGTCAGGCCGGTGCGGCAATCGACCGGCAGGGTGAACGGCATCGAGGTGATACCGATCGACGAGCTGAAGGTGAGTATCGACGGCGTTTCGATACCGAGGCCGAGGATCGACGTCGCCATCGAGACCAGCAGCATCGTTCGTGACATGGTACCGCACTTTCTCGCGCTGATCGACAAGGCGGTTGCCGCCGTCAGCGCGCTCGACGAGTCGCCGGAGTCCAACTTCGTGCGCAAGCACACGCTGGAGCAGCTCGACGCGTTGCGGGAGTCTCACGCCGAACAGATGGAGGCTTCGCTCATGCAGCGCCTCTCGCTCTACCGCGTCTTTTCAGCGCCCCCCGGCACCTACGCCAACGGCGTGGCGCTCGCGCTCGACGCCTCGGCCTGGAACGACCGGCGCGATCTGGCCGAAACCTACATCAACCATTCGGGCTACGCCTACGGCGGTGAGCAGCTCGACCAGGGCGTCAAGGCCTGCGAGGTGTTCAGCCGGCAGTTGGCCAACATCGAGGTGTCGTACATCAAGCAGACCTCCGAGGAGTACGACGCGCTCGACTGCGGCTGCTACGCCTCCAGCGCCGGAGGCATGGCCGCCGCCGCGCAGGCGCTCTCCGGCAAGCCCGCCAAAACCTGGTGGGCCGACGCAACCCGCCTCGGCAATCCCGACATCCGCGATTTCCGCGAAGAGGCTGAACGCGCCGTGCGGGCCAAACTCTGCAACGAGTCGTGGATCGAATCGATGAAAGAGCATGGCTTCCAGGGCGCGCAGGGGTTCGCATCGCGCATCAACAACCTGTTCAAATGGAGCGCCACGACAGGCGAGATCGAGACCTGGGTGTTCGAGCGCGTCGTCGAGACCTTCGTGCAGAACGACGAAAACCGCGAATGGATCCGCAAGCAGAATCCCTGGGCGCTCGAAGAGATCACCCGCCGCCTGCTCGAAGCCGAAGCGCGCGGCCTCTGGGACGCCAAACCTGAGCTGCTCGACGCCGTGAAGCAGGCCGCCCTCTCCATCGAAGGCGATCTCGAAGAGAGCATCGGCGACGTCGAAGAGTCGTTCCAGGGTGGTAGCATCGACGTCTTCACCGGCGACGACGTCGAACGCTGGAAACGCGAGTGGAGGATAATAAAAGAATGATGAATGATGAATTTCGTCTACCAAGTCCACCAAGTCCATTGTGAACTGTGGCTTTTAATGGTGAAATCTTTTAACTAACGCTTAATAAATCCGTTACGGGTTCCGGTGTCTGGCAAGGCACCGGAATGAAAAGGGAACCCGGTGAAAATCCGGGACAGTACCCGCTGCTGTGATCCTCTCGCCGGCCACAATCGGGCCGGCGGACGATCGCTTCTGATGACGCCACTGGTTCGCGCCCGCGAACCGGGAAGGCCGGGAGCGAGGGGAGAGTCAGAAGACCTGCCGTAATGCAGTAAATGCTCCGGGAAGAGAGCGAACGAGACCATGAAAAAACATATACCAACTGCCGCTTGCAGTCCGGCGGGAGCTTCGGCCAGCCGTTCGGGCTTCACGCCATGCGTCCGGTCACCCCAAAGGCTGCCGCAGAAACAGCGTGGCAAGTGCTCGTCAGGCTGCAACATTCGAGATGGCCCTGCTGCTTCCGACAGATATTTATGCGCATAAACTTACAGTTAAGCGAACACAATGCAACACATTACACAACAAGCTCTTATGAACAATCAATATAGCAAACCACTCAAATTCCTTTTCCGCATGGCGGGCCTTCTTGCCCTGCTCTCATCAGTCTTTCAGCCGAATGCTGTTGCAGAAGAAATCGCAAAGGCCGATGCTGCTGGCTACGTAGCCGGCGAAATCGTCGTCAGCTCGACCAGAACGGATGAAAAACTCAAGAACATCCCGCGCAAAGTGGAGGTTATTACGAGCAAGGATATTGAGGCGCTCAATCCCGCTGATGCCACCGAGCTTCTGAAAAAGACGGCAGGCGTCGATGTGATCGAGTACCCGGGCCTGCTTTCCGGCGTATCGATGAGAGGTTTCAAGCCGAATTACGGATCGTATTACAGCGCCCAGTACGTGACCTATCTGCTCGATGGCCGTCCGCTTGGAACGAATAACCTTTCGACAGTTGACATGAACATGATTGATCATGTCGAGGTGATCAAAGGCCCGTCATCGGCATTGTACGGTTCGAAGGGTATGGCAGGCACCATTAACTTTATTACAAAAAAATCGCGGGGGCCGATCAAGGGAAAAGTGTCGGCTGGTTATGGCAGTTTTGGTACCTATGAAGGCAGTGCTACGGTTGGTGGTTCGATTAACGACCGGATGGACTTCGATCTTGGTTTTCGCTACTTCAATCAGGGAGAAGACTACAAGGTTGGGAAAAATACGCTCATATCGAATCCCGATCCGGAGATTCTCGAAAGGGACATTGATACGATGCACAACAGTATCTACTCGACCAATTCGGGCATGATGCGTGTCGGTTATCGGTTGAACGACAACTTCAGAGTTGATCTGCGCGGTGCGTTTTTCAATGCCCCATCCGTACATACCCCCGGCTCTATCTGGGGCTATTATGGTAATCGTATAAAAGATGTGTATCGAAAAACTGCAGATCTTTCGCTTACCGGTACGACAGGACGTCACAGCATCAAATTCATGCCGTACTGGTCAAAAGACGAAATGAAATATCTCAAGCAAACTGCAACCACACCGAATAAAATCTACCCGTATTACCTGGGAGATTTTGAGGAGTATGGCTTTCAGTTGCAGGATGTTATTGCTTTGGGCAACCACCGTGTAACAGCTGGTTTGGATTATAATAACCAGACGTACAAAACCAGGCAGTACAGTGCACCGGATGTTGCCGCAAGTCCGTATAGCGCTGACAGCAGAAATAGTAATGTTGGCCTGTTCACCCAAGCCGCGTTCTCTTTTCTTGATAATCGCCTGATTGTCACTCCCGGAGTCCGATTCGACGCGACGACATTCGGTTTGCTTGATACACCGCTTGTTCCCAACGTGAACACCGAAGAAGAGCATGACGGGTTTTTCAGCCCATCGCTGGCTTTCCAGTACTCTTTTGTTCCTGAGTTCAAGGTTTATGCCAGTATCGGTCGTGCGTTTGTAGCGCCGTCGGGGCTTCAGAAAGCTGGTGAATATGTCAATTCCTATGGAATGACGGTCAGGGGTAATCCGGATCTGGATCCGGAAAGCAGCCGAACCTGGGATGCCGGTCTGAGCTGGAGTGACGAAAAGAACGGATTGCGGGCCGATGTGACCTATTTCGATACGAAATGGGAAGACTTCATCACGCAGGAGACCAGAACCGATGGCTCGCTGACCTACAAGACCTACGTCAATGCAGCAAGCGCAAAGCTTCGGGGACTCGAGTTCGAGCTTTCCTACGACTTCGGAGCGTTGGTCAATTACCGTTATTCACTGCGCGTCTTTGGGAGCTACACCCATCAGCTTGAGGCAGAGGTGAGCCGGAACGGTACGGAGAGCCCGATGAAATACGTTCGCAACGGGCTTGGTTCTTTCGGCATCGAGTACGACGATTTCAGGCTTCTCAGTGCGCGGCTCAGTGCCCGTTATCTTGGCTCAAGGTATGAGGATAACTGGTTCACCTATTACGGACGGACGCTCACGGATGCTGTGCTTGAGCATGAACCTTCGCTGGTATTCGATGCAACCGTTGGCGTAAAGATCAACGATCAGAACAGCGTCGCCCTGACGGTCAAAAACCTGCTCGATGAAAACTACACCGAGAAGGATGGCTACAACATGCCCGGGCGCTCGTACGGCATGAAATACACCGTAGCCTTCTGAGCCGGGAGCAGCAGATGTGATTTGTTGACATCTTCGATTTCGATATGCTGTATAGCGCCAATGGGGATTTGATTGTCTGCTGTTTTTGCTTAACTCGAGGGAGAATTGTAGATTATGGCTGTTGATGCAACATCCCGGAACACGGTTTGAATCCGTGGCGGTCCCGCCGCTGTATTCGGGGACTGAACCTGTACTGGATCCCTTCGGGGGTGGTCACTGCTCTGGCTTACCGGGGTGGGAAGGCTTGCAGGGGAGGGTTGATCCGAGAGCCAGAAGACCTGTTGTGTTGAGAACATAGCATGGACGATGAACCGTTCGGAATGGAAGGCTGAAAGCTTTTCGGAAACGGTGTGCGTCGTCCGGGCAGAATCCCGATGGTAAAGGGCTTCGCTCCATCTTGAAAAAGGTGGGACGAAGCCCTTTTTCTTTTTCAACTAAAATGGAGATAGCACCATGAACAATCAGCCAGCAACAGTGACAAAGCCCAAAGCGATCATCGCGGTGAGGAAGCGCAAGGATGCCAGTGGCACAGGTCTTTCGCACTACATCCTCATTGAAAAACCTGCCGTGAAGAGGGAGGTGAACTGAGTGATGCGGGGAAACGTAACGGGAAAACAGGCCTCTTCGAGGGGCCTGTGGGTAAATTCGGGCAACGGCATATCGCTGTTGCCGATCGACATTGGCCATGATGACTACATGGCAGTCGTGTCGCCGGACACGGCTTTCTGGGCGCTGGTGGGCAAGCATGAGCTGGCGGAGGTTTTCTCTTCCAGCCATCCGCTCTGCCAGGAGTACCGGCAGAAAGCGGCGGAGTTCGGGTCGGAGATGACGGCATTGCGGTGTAGCCTGAAACCGTCGGCGGTCTATGTGAACCCGACGGAGCGCTGTAACCTCGATTGCAGCTACTGCTACATTCCGGGCGAGATGCGGCGGGATGGAGTGGATATGCCTGCCGGAGAGCTGATCGATGCTCTGGAGCGGATGCTGGACTACTTCAGGCGACATGTGCCCGAAGGGTTCAGGCCGGAGGTGATCTTTCACGGTTCCGAACCGCTGATGAACCGCAAAGCTGTGTTCGCAGCAATCGAGCATTTCGGCGATGCGTTCCGGTTCGGCGTACAGACTAACGGTACCTTGCTCGACCGCGAGGCGGCGGAATTTCTCATGTCGCGCGGTGTTGGGATCGGTTTGTCGCTCGATGGCCATCAGGCGGCGCTGGCCGCCCGGACGCGTAAGAGCTGGTCAGGTGAAGGGGTCTATGATTCGGTGCTTCAGGCTATGGGGCTGCTCCGTGGTTACGAGAGCTACAGTGTGATCTGTACGGTGACAAAGCAAAACATGCAATCACTGGTCGAGATTGTCGAGTTTTTTCATGCTGCTGAAGTTCCGGTGTGCATGCTCAATCCCGTTCGCTGCACGCAACCAGGGGGCGAGGCGGAAAAGCCGGATGACGAGGTGATGTCTGGTTATTACCTGCAAGCGCTGGAGCGGACGCATGAATTGTACCACGAAACCGGGCGGAAGATGGTGGTGGCCAACTTCGCCAACATCATGCTCTCGATTCTGGCTCCGACGGCCCGAAAGCTGATGTGCGATATTTCGCCTTGCGGCGGTGGCCGCTGCTTCGTGGCCTTGTCGGCCAAGGGGGATATTTTCCCGTGCAGCGAGTTCGTTGGGTTGGAGGAGTTCAACGGAGGCAATGTGTTCTGCAACGATATTGACGATATTCTCTCAAAACCTTCGTTCAAGCTGGTCACGGAGCGCCGGGCAGAGGAAATCGATCCTTGCCGGAGTTGCGCGATTCGTCATTTTTGCGGTTCGCCATGCCCTGCCGAAGCGTGGAGCTTGCACGGTACGATGCGAAGCCCCGGCGCCTTCTGCGAGCTGTACGAGGAGCAGGTTCGTTACGCGATGCGCAAAATAGCTGACGGCGTAGCGGACGATTTCCTCGAAGAGGGTTGGGACAAGGCGACTGAAACAGTTTTAGAGGTGCTCTGAAGACTTTAGAACAGAGAACCATAGACAAGTCTCGCAAACGCTTTTTTTTGAGGATTGATCTGAAGGGCTGACAGTCCGGAGGCAAGATGAATAGTTCTTTCTTCCGGGCGCCTCCCTTCCCGCTCGAAAAAATTCTTCATCAAGAGATTTGCTTCTCGCGCACTTTTTCTTATACTTCATCCGAACATGTGGCGTCTGTCATCGCGAGATGACAGGCTTAAAAGGGAATCCGGTGAAAGTCCGGAACAGTACCCGCTGCTGTAATTCCGCACTGGTCGCAAGGCTGGTGAAAAGGTTCGCCAACAATGCCACTGTCCCGGTTTTGGGATGGGAAGGCTGGTAAAACCCGGGAAAGTCAGAAGACCTGCCTCATTTCTTTAACGCTTCGGGAATAAAGCAAAACATATACCATGAAACACACCTCCGTTCCGCTTTTCGGGACAGGTCGGGTTTGGGCGTCCATCCGTTCGATGCGCAACCGGCTGTTCCACTCGCTTCTCAATCGATTCGTCCCTGCCGTCTATCACGATCTGTTCCGCTCGCCGTTCGGCGTCCCGGCGCGATCCGTGCTGTTCGCCATCGATCCCCATCGCTCCTGCAGCACTCATCTCATCGGCCATGTTCCGCCTTTTCCGCTGCAAGCCGCTCCGCCTGCTTCTCAGGGAGCTGACCCGTTCACCGTCACTTGTTGTCAGTGCCGTTCGGGCTATGACAGTTTTTCCGTCGCCGGTCATCCGCTGACCGTCATTCCGTGCTGGCAATTGAACTGAAACAATAAAACACGTGACTATGAAAAAAAATCTTATGGCGGCAGCGCTGCTGTGCTGCGCTGTACCGGCGTATGCGGCCCATCCTCTTGTTACCGACGATACCGGCACCCAGGGCACCGGCGGCTGGCAGATCGAGTGCACGACCGGATTTTCCTCCAACAGTGAGACTGATGGCGGAACTAGGATCAAAGAGAGGGAATGCGAAGCAGCGGTGGCGGTTTCCTACGGTCTATCGGAAGACATCGACATCGTTGCCGGATTGCCGTATCTGTGGTATCAGGTGAAGGAAAATCAACTGGTTACCGCCGATGAAAGCGGTATCGGTGATATGACCGTCGAACTCAAGTGGCGGTTTTTTGAAAATGAAAAGAGTGGCTTCAGCCTTGCCCTGAAACCTGGCATTTCTCTGCCAACTGGCGATGCCTACAAAGGCCTCGGTACTGGTCGAGTGACCGGTGGCGCGGTGTTGATCGCCACAAAAGAGTTCGGGCCACTGACGCTTCATGCCAATGCGGGTTACCATCGCAATGCCTATGAGCTTGACGAGGATGCAGCCACCTGCAACAAGGACATCTGGAACGCATCCTTTGCGGGTGAATATGCGTTTTCGGAAAAGCTCAGGGCGGTTGCCGATATCGGTCTCGAAACCGCCGAAGAGAAGGGGTCACGCACACATCCTGCATTTCTTGTTGGTGGACTGATTTACAGCGTCACCGAGGATTTCGATTTCGATCTTGGCATCAAGAGTGGTTTGAACGATGCCGAACCCGATACGGCCGCGTTGCTGGGCGTGGCCGCACGATTCAATTAAAGGAGGATAACCATGACCAATCTGAAATTCCGCTTTTTTGCCGTGGCTACGATGGTTGCGGCCTTCATGCTGCTTGGTGGCGGCGAAGCTTGGGCGATGCACATCATGGAGGGGTTTCTGCCACCTTCGTGGAGCCTGTTCTGGTGGCTGGTTTCGCTGCCATTTTTCGTGTTCGGCTTCCGGTCGATGCGCCGGATCGTGGCTGACAATCCGCGCATGAAGCTGCTGCTCGCGATGGTCGGGGCGTTTGCCTTCGTCCTTTCGTCGCTCAAGATTCCTTCTGTGACCGGCAGTTGCTCGCACCCGACCGGCGTGGGGCTTGGGGCGATCCTGTTCGGACCGTCGGTGATGAGCGTGCTTGGCGCGATCGTGCTGCTTTTTCAGGCGTTGCTGCTTGCTCACGGAGGCCTGACCACGCTTGGTGCGAACGCATTTTCGATGGCGATAACCGGCCCGTTTGTTTCGTGGGGCCTGTACAAGCTTTTCGAGAGTTTGCGCTCTCCCCGCTGGCTGTCGGTTTTTGTGGCTGCCTCGATTGGTGATCTGGCTACCTACTTTGTTACCTCTTTCCAGCTGGCATTTGCGTTTCCTTCCGTCACTGGCGGCGTGGTCGCTTCGGCGGTCA
Organism: Chlorobaculum parvum; assembly: GCA_011372505.1. Lineage (GTDB taxonomy): Bacteria > Bacteroidota > Chlorobiia > Chlorobiales > Chlorobiaceae > Chlorobaculum > Chlorobaculum parvum_B. Next base: position 12,558 of record DRSQ01000053.1, read on the forward strand.
AGTTTCTCGGCATTTTCGCCATAACCCAGGTGCCGCTTGCCATCAGCGAGGGTATCCTGACGGTGATGGTTTATAACGCCATTATGGCCTACACGGGTGAATCGCTTTTTGGCGCGCAGCCACTTTCAGGGGAGGTGAAATGATGAAAAACGCTTCGACAAAGAGCAATCTGCTCGTGAAAAATCTGCTGGCTGGCGTGCTGGTGATCGCGCTGGCTGCCGTGCCGCTCATGACCCTTAAGCACGCCGAGTTCGGCGGTTCGGATGACCAGGCCGAACAGGCCATCACGCAATTGCATCCGGAGTACAAGCCTTGGTTCGCACCCTTCTGGGAGCCGCCGGGCGGTGAGGTCGAGAGCCTGCTGTTTGCCTTGCAGGCGGCGCTAGGCGCGGGCGTGCTGGGCTACGGTCTCGGCTTTCTCCGGGGCAAGCATGATACTTCCGGTTTGGAGCAGCCATGATAACGCTCGACGAACATGCTGCCCGATCCCGGCTGCGCGATGTCGCGCCGGGCTACAAGTTGCTTTATGCGCTTCCTCCCATCGCAATGGTGCTTTGGGTAGACTCCGCGCTGTTTTCAGTGCTGGTTTTCGGGTTGATGAGTGGCTCGGTCGTCATGAAGGGCGGCGTCCGTCTCGCCGACTATTTTCGCTGGCTGCTGCTGCCGGTGACGTTTCTCGTGACCGGAACGGCAGCCGTTGCATTCGATATTGCCGTGCATCCAGAGCCATTTCTTTTCTCGATTCCAGTTGGTAGCGTTTTTATCGGCGTAACTTCAGCCGGCTTTTTGACAGCGATTCATCTGGTGTTCAAGGCGTTGGCGGCGGTTTCGTGCCTCTACTTCATCGCTTTCACGACGCCAGTGGCCGACCTCGGTCGCTCGATGGCTTCGGTCGGTCTTCCGCCGCTGCTCACCGAGATGACCTTGCTCGTCTATCGTTTTGTTTTCCTGCTCTTTGAGACCGCTTCGGGGATGGCGACCGCGCAGCGTTCGCGGCTCGGCTATGCGGGCACGGCGGCCTCTTTCCGCTCCCTCGCCGCGCTTGCCTCGAACCTTTTGCTCTTTTCTGTCCGCCGCGCGGAGGATGTGTATGTGGCGATGGAGTGTCGGGGCTACGATGGCGCGATTCGCGTGCTAACTCCGTCGAGCGAGGCACGGCAGCCATCGCTTGCAGGCATTGCGCTGGTTGAGGCAGCGTTGCTTTGCATCGCCATCGCAACGCATTTCGGGAGGCTTTTCTGATGTCGTCGTCGAGCATGCTTAAAACTAATGGGCTCAGGTGCGTCTGGCCGGACGGTACGGTGGCGCTCGATGGCGTTGATCTTTCGATACGCGCCGGCGAGGTGACGGCGCTGCTCGGTGGCAACGGCGCGGGCAAGTCTTCGCTTTTGCTCAGTTTCAACGGCATCTTCAGGCCTCGCGCGGGCCGGGTGCTGCTGCGCGATGAGTCGCTCGACTACTCGGCGCGTGGCCTGAAAGAGCTGCGGCAGGAGGTCGGCATCGTCTTCCAGAACCCCGATGCGCAGCTCTTCGCGTCGAGCGTGTACGAAGACATTTCGTTCGGACTCTGCAACCTCGGCCTGCCGGAGCCTGATGTGCGCCGCAGGGTCGAGGCGGCGATGGAGCTCGTCAGTGTCGAGGAGCTGGCGCGAAAGCCGGTGCACCATCTCAGCTTTGGGCAGAAGAAGCGGGTGGCGCTGGCCGGGGTGCTCGCGATGGAGCCGTCGGTGCTCCTGCTCGACGAGCCGACCGCCGGACTCGATCCGAAAGGCGCGGACGAAGTCATGCGCTTTATCCGCGATCTGCAACGCTCCCGCGGTATGACGGTGGTGGTTGCGACGCACGACATCGAGATGGCTCCGCTTTTCTGCGACCGTGCCTGCGTGATGGATCGGGGGCGGGTGCTTTTCGAGGACGAGATTTCGGTGATGGTTGAGCAGCGCGATCTCGTTCGACAGGCTGGACTGCGGCTGCCGCGCATCGCTCATTTGCTGGAGATTCTGGTGACAAAAGATGGCTTCACGCTGCCCGGTACGGCGATGACGATCAGCGGAGCCAGAAAGATTTTGAAATCGATGAAGGAGAAGTGGGAGAGCAATGGAGCATAGTGGCAAGGTTTGGCTGGTCGGGGCCGGGCCGGGTGATCCAGAGTTGCTGACTGTGCGGGCGCACAAGCTGATGCAAGCTGCCGATGTGGTGCTGCACGACGCGCTCATCAGCTCGGAAATCCTTGCGCTTCTGTCGCCCAGCGCGGAGCGGATTAGCGTTGGCAAGCGCATCGGTGACGGCAAGGATCAGACTGAGCGCCAGTTGCGGATCAATGACTTGCTCGCCCGATACGCCCACGAGGGAAAATGCGTCGTGCGGCTCAAAGCTGGTGACCCTTTTATGTTCGGACGCGGCATTGAGGAGGTTCGGGCGCTTGCCGAGGTTGGTGTGCCGTGCGAGGTGGTGCCGGCCATTACGGCGGGCATCGCCGCCGCCGACCTCTGCCGCATTCCGCTCACCGAGCGCCACCGAAGCAGCTCGGCGCTCTTTTGTACCGGTCACACGGCGGACTATTCGCTTTCACACTTCGCGGCGGTGATCGAGTTGATGAAGGCGGGCGCGCCGCTGGTGATGTACATGGGCTTTGAGCAGCTCGACAAGATCGTCGAGCGCTTCATCGACTCTGGCTTGCCGCCAGAGCTTCCGGCGTGCGCGGTCTCGCGAGTCTCGCGAAGCGATCAGGCGGTGGTCGCGGCCACGCTCGGCACGATTGTTCGGCAAATTCGGGAGCGCGAATTGCCCCTGCCGGTGGTGTTCATTATCGGCGAACACGCCGTGCCGGAAGGGGTGGGTGAGCCAGATCAGTCGGATCAGTCCGATCGGATTGATCGGATTGATCTGGCGGAATTGGAGTAAAAAACTATGGCGAAACATCGTAAAAAACGGAAGCAGATCAACAAAAGGGCGATTCTGCTGGCCCATTTCGGCACCACCTATCCGTCGGCGTTGCCGTCGCTGGAGAACATTCGGGCGCAGGTTCGGGCGCAGGTTCCCGGCATCGAGGTGCGGCACTGCTTCACCTCGAACATGATCCGGAACTTCTGGTCGGCGCGTCGGCGCAATCCGCAGAAGTGGCTTGATCAGGGGGTCTCCGAAGAGTTCCTCTATGTTCAGGGATTCCTTGGGGCGATCGGTAACTTACAGGACGCCAACTACCGGACGATCATCGTGCAACCGACGCACATGTACCACGGCGAGCAGTTCGAGGATCTGAAATCGTACGTCTCGGCGCTCCAGTCGATCCGCACCATCAAGCGGGTCTGGTCGCCCTTCGATAAGGTGGTGCTGTCGCGCCCGGCGCTTGGTACCTGGGGCCTGGAGCACGACTACGCGGAGGACATCGAGGAGGTGGCTGCGCTCTTTGAGGATGACGTCGAACGCGCCCGCCAGCTCGATGCAGCCTTGGTCTATGTGGCGCATGGCAATGATTTCTTTTCGTCGGGCGCGTTCAACGAGGCCGGTGACGTCATGCGCCGCCGCTATCCGGGTGCGGAAATTCACATCGGCATGGTCGAGGGGCGGCCTGACGTGGAGGAGATCGTTGACAAAGTGACGGCCAACGGGCGGAAAGCGGTATTGCTCCGGCCTTTCATGATTACCGCTGGAGACCACGCGCACAAAGACATTGCCGCCGACGAGCCGGACTCTTGGAAAGGTGCGTTCGAGTTGGCGGGATGCCGTGTCGAGACCCGCATGGAGGGACTCGGTTCGGACAACCGCTTCGCTTCGATCTTCGCTCGCCGGATTCTCGAAACTGCCGAAGATCACGGCATCGATCTGTTTTGAGCATTCGACAACATCGATTAACGCATTGCGCTTTGAACAACCGTTTGCAACCAATGAACAACCAAGGCTCGATTATCAGCGTTTCGCTTGGGCCGGGTGATCCCGGTCTCATCACCGTCAAGGCGCTGGCGCAACTTCGCGAGGCTGACCTCATCTACTATCCCGGCACGGTCAGCGCTTCGGGCGCGGTGACGAGCGTGGCGCTCGATATTCTCGAAGCGTACGATCTCGATCCGTCGAAGCTCCGGGGAATGCTGGTGCCGATGTCGCGTTCGCGCGGAGCTGCTGAGGCGAGCTACGCGGCTAACTACGCCGCGATGGTGCAGGAGGTGCGGGCGGGCCGCCAGGTGGCGTTGGTGAGCGTTGGTGACGGGGGCTTTTACAGCACCGCTTCAGCGATCATCGAACGGGCGCAGCGGGACGGTCTGGAGTGTTCGATGACGCCGGGCATTCCGGCCTTCATTACCGCCGGGTCGTCTGCCGGAATGCCGCTTGCGTTGCAAGGCGACAGCGTACTGGTGCTGGCGCAGATCGATGAGATCGGTGAGCTTGAACGCGCTCTCGCTAAGCACAGCACCGTGGTGGTGATGAAGCTCTCGACCGTCAAAAACGAGCTGGTCGGTTTCCTTGAACGGTACGGCAAGCCGTTCCTTTACGCCGAAAAGGTGGGCATGGCGGGCGAGTTTATTACGATGGAGATTGATGCCTTGCGCTCACGTGCCATCCCCTATTTTTCGCTGCTGCTCTGCTCACCGCACTGCCGGCACTCAACTCTTTCACCCTTTGCGCCATGAGCGGCACAATTATCGTCGCGGGTCTCGGCCCCGGCAGCGATTCGATGATGACCCCGCAGGTGCTCGATGCGATCCGTAGCGCCGACGCGGTGGTCGGCTACACCGGCTACATCAAAAGCATCGAGCACCTGATTCCGGACTCCGTCCAAACCGTGGCGACCGGCATGACCGGGGAGATGCAGCGGGCCGAGCAGGCGTTCGCGCTGGCCTCCGAAGGGCGGCGGGTTGTGGTGGTCAGTTCGGGCGATGCGGGCATCTACGGCATGGCTCCGCTGATTCTCGAACTGCACGCGAGCGGGCGATGGCCAGAGGTCGCGGTCGCGGTGCTGCCAGGCATCAGCGCCTTCCAGGCCGCCGCCGCGCAGCTCGGCACCCCGGTGAGCCACGACTTTTGCGCCATTTCGCTCTCCGATCTGATGACACCGTGGGAGGTGATCGAGAAACGGATCGAGGCGGCGGCATCGGCGGATTTCGTGACGGCGGTTTACAACCCGCGCAGTCGTGACCGCTACTGGCAGATTCATCGCTTCAAAGAGCTGTTCCTGCGCCACCGCTCGCCCTCGACGCCGGTTGGCATTGTCCGCAACGTGATGCGTAGCGACGAGTCGGTTGTGCTGACGACGCTCGGCGAGTTCGATCCTGACTCGCTCGACATGTTCACCGTGATGCTGGTGGGCCACTCGGCCACCTTTTTCTCCGGCCAGCGGATGATTACGCCGAGGGGTTACTTCAGCCGTGAGAAGGAAGATGGTTCGAAACCCGTCGGCCAGTCGATCATGAGCGGCAGCTTCCGCACCATCGCCGGGCTGATGAAGCCGGATGCTCGCCCGATCGACACCCGCTGGGCGGTCATGCACACGATTCACACGACCGCCGATTTCGAGATGCAGGATCTTTTTTACGCCACGCCCGGCGCGATCCGACGCTGGCACGACCGCTTGGCCGCCGGTGGCGCGACGATCATCACCGATGTGACGATGGTGCAGGCCGGTCTGCGCAAGGCGGCGCTGGAGCGCCACGGCATTGCCGTGCATTGCTACCTGCACGATCCGCGCGTGGCGGATCTGGCTAAAAGCGCGGGCATTACGCGCAGCCAGGCTGGGATGCGGCTTGCCGTTGCGGAGCATCCCGATGCGCTGTTCGTCGTGGGCAATGCTCCGACGGCGCTCTTGGAGCTGGCATCGCTGTTGCATCGCGGATGCTTCGCGCCGATGGGTGTGATCGGCGCGCCGGTCGGGTTCGTGAACGTGGTCGAGTCGAAGCACCGGCTCAAGGCGGCGGCGGGCGCGACGCCGATTGCCGTCATCGAGGGGCGCAAGGGGGGCAGTGCGATTGCGGCCACCATCGTCAACGCTGCCTTCAGCCTCGACGAGGCGGAGGCGATGAATCCGGGGTGCTATGTCTGAGCAGTTCACGCTCATCGGCC
>DRSQ01000054.1 GCA_011372505.1 Chlorobaculum parvum
CACCAGTCGCTTGGTTGCGGCGGTCGGCCTCGAAAACCATATCGTCGTTGAAACCTGCGACGCGGTGCTGGTGGCCTCAAAAGATCGGGTGCAGGATGTCAAAGCCATCGTCGAGCGGCTCCACTCGGAAGCTCGTGAGGAGCCGCTGATTCACCGGCGGGTTTACCGGCCCTGGGGCTCCTACGAAACTGTCGATGAGGGAGAGCGCTTCAAGGTCAAGCGCATCACGGTCAAGCCGGGCGCATTGCTTTCGCTGCAACTGCATCACAAACGGGCCGAGCACTGGATCGTCGTCAAGGGTACTGCTGTGGTCACGGTTGATGACCGGCAGGTGGAGCTGGTCGAGAACGAGTCGATCTACATTCCGGTCGAGGCGCGTCACCGGCTCGAAAATCGCGGCAAGGAGCTGCTCGAACTGATCGAGGTGCAGTCCGGCCGGTATCTCTGCGAGGACGACATCGAGCGCTTCGAGGACAACTACGGGCGTCTGTAATCGCGTCCTGATCTATGTTTCCGAGCGTTCACCGTTTTGATAGCTCTGAATATTGTCATACATTACCCTGTCGAGAGTAGTACGACAAAAGTAGTTACGAATCAATCAAAATTCCGGTAGCATATGTCTGAAGAAATGAAATCTTCCAACCAGGGACAGCCGGTTGGCGATGTGGTCAAAGGTGATTTCGCAACCATTCTTGTCGGTCTCGGCACGATGCTTGATGGCGCTCTGACGCCTCTGAGCAAGGTCGTGGCTTCTGCGCTCGATTCGATGACGGTCGTGGCGCACCAGATTCTCGACGGCATCAGCACGACGCTCGGCGACAACAACAAGCAGCAGTAAGCTTTTCGCCGCGTCTGCATAGTTGAGGCGCATGATACTTCGGGAGGCAGGTCTTTTCAGTGGAAATGGCCTGCCTTTCTCTTTTCCAGCCGATTCTCGTATATTCAGACTTTTCTGCGGAGAGGGGTGAAAGGCCCGTTTCCCGCTTATGATATTTCCAGTTTGACATTCCCAGCGACCATGCCCGACACCTATCCCGAGTACCCGTCCAGCCTTTCGTACAGCGCCATGGAGGCGCAAATCCGCGAGTTCTGGATCGAACGGAACATCTTCAGGAAGAGCCTTGAAAAGGATGCGCCCAAGGGCATCTACTCCTTCTACGAAGGGCCGCCGACGGTGAATGGCAAGCCCGGCGTGCATCACCTTTTCAGCCGCACCATCAAGGATGTGGTCTGCCGCTACCACGCCATGCAGGGCTACCAGGTTCCGCGCAAGGCTGGCTGGGACACGCACGGTCTGCCGGTGGAGATTTCGGTCGAGAAGAAGCTCGGGCTGAAAAACAAGTCGCATGTCGAGGAGTACGGCGTGGGCGAGTTCAACCGCGAGGCGCGTTCGCTGGTCTATCACCACATCGACGATAACCGCGAGGGGTGGGGCAAGCTCACCGAGCGGATGGGTTACTGGGTCGATATGGACAGCCCCTACATCACCTGCGACAACAACTATATCGAGTCGGTCTGGTGGGCGCTGAAAACCATTTTCGACAAGGGGCTGATCTACAAGGATTACAAGATCGTGCCGCAGGATCCCAAGTCCGAGACGGTGCTCAGCTCGCACGAGCTGGCGCTGGGCTACAAGGAGGTGCAGGATCCGAGCGTCTATATCGAGTTCCGCCTGAAGGATTCGGAGGAGAGCATCCTTGTCTGGACGACCACGCCCTGGACGCTCATCTCGAACGTTGCGCTTGCCGTGGGTCGCGACATCGACTACGTGCGCGTCAAACATCGCGAAACCGGCGAGGTGCTGATCCTTGCCGAGTCGCGCCTGTCGGTGCTGACCGACAAGATCGGCGATGAGTCGGCGTGGGAAGTCATCGATCGCATGAAGGGCAGTGACCTCGAAGGGCGTGACTACGAGCCGCTTTTCAACTACTTCTCGCCCGAGCGCCGCTGCTGGTACGTGGCGTGTGGCGACTTCGTTTCGACCGGCGACGGCACCGGCATCGTGCACATCGCTCCGGCGTTCGGCGCGGATGACTACGAGCTGTCGAAGCAGTACCAGCTTCCGATGCTCCAGCCGGTGGCCCGCAACGGCTGCTTCACCGCCGAGGTGCCGGACTACGAAGGGATGTTCTTCAAGGATGCCGACAAGCCGATCATGCAGCGCCTCAAGGAGGAGGGCAAACTCTATCGCCGCGAGACGATCCAGCACACTTACCCCTTCTCGTGGCGCTACGACGTGCCGGTGATCTACTACGCACGCGAGTCGTGGTACATCCGCACCACCGACATCGCGCCGCGCATGGTGGAGCTGAACAAGACGATCAACTGGAATCCGTCCGAGATCGGCGCAGGGCGCTTCGGCAACTGGCTCGAAGAGAACAAGGACTGGGCGCTCTCCCGCGAGCGCTTCTGGGGCACGCCGCTGCCGGTGTGGGTCGCCGAGGATTTCGCCATCGGCGACGGCCCCGACTCCGGCAAGCTCTTCGCGGTCGGCTCGGTCGCCGAACTCCGCGAGGGCTTTATCGACATCGACGGTGAGCAGATGAACCTCGGCGCTGCGCTCGACAAGGGACTCGTCGAACTCGACCTGCACAAGCCGTTCGTTGATCGCATTTACTTCATCCGCGACGGTAGGCGCTTCAACCGCACGCCGGAGCTGATCGACGTCTGGTTCGACAGCGGCTCGATGCCCTTCGCCCAGCTCCACTATCCCTTCGAGAACAAGGAGCTGTTCGACAAGACCTTCCCGGCGGACTTCATCGCCGAAGGGGTCGATCAGACGCGCGGCTGGTTCTACACGCTCCACGCCATCGCGACGCTCATCTTCGACCGCCCGGCCTACCGGAATCTGGTCGTCAACGGACACATCCTCGACAAGAAGGGGCAGAAAATGTCCAAGTCGAAGGGCAACGTGGTCGATCCGTTCGAGTCGATGGAGCAGTACGGCGCGGACGCCATCCGCTGGTACCTCATGATCACCAGCCCGCCGTGGCGCCCCAAGCTCTTCAACGCCGCCGAAATCGAGGAGGAGCAGCGCAAGTTCTTCCGCGCCTTCATCAACAGCTACAACTTCTTCGTGCTCTACGCCAACGTCGATGGGTTCCGGAACGAAGAGGAGGCCATTCCGTTCGGCGAGCGCTCGGAGCTCGACCGCTGGGTGCTCTCCAGCCTCAACACGCTCGTTGCCGAAGTGACGCGCCGCATGGAGAGTTATGACCTGACCGGCGCAAGCCGCCTCATCGGCGACTTCACCGTCGATGACCTTTCCAACTGGTACATCCGTCGCTCGCGCAAGCGCTTTTGGAAGGGTGACATGGGGCCTGACAAGCTTTCGGCCTACCAGACCCTCGCCACGGTGCTCGAAACGCTGGCCCGGCTCATGGCTCCGTTCGCCCCCTTCATCTCCGAAAAAATCTGGCTCGACCTGAAGAGTGTCAGTGGAGATGCGAAAGCCGAATCGGTGCATCTTGCCGACTGGCCGGTGTCGGACGACGCCTGCATCGACGCGGCGCTCGAAGAGCGGATGAAGAAGGCGCAGATCATCACCTCGTTGGTGCGCACCATGCGCGAGAAAGCGACCATCAAGGTGCGCCAGCCGCTCAAGCGCATTCTGCTCGCTGCCGCTGAACCGGGTTCGAAGGCCTCGTACGAGCTGGTCTCGGGCATCATCAAGGAGGAGGTCAACGTTCAGACCATCGAGTACGTCGAAGATGAGGACGGCTCGGTTATCAGCAAAAAGGCCAAGCCAAACTTCAAGACCCTCGGTCCACGTTACGGTAAGGATATGAAGGCACTGGCCGAGCGGATCAGGCTCATGAGCCACAAGCAGATCGCGCGGCTCGAACAAGAGGGTGAGATCGAGATCGACATCGATGGACGTCTTTTCAAAATCGAGCGGGCCGATGTTGACATTGTCCACGAAGACATCGAGGGATGGCTCGTGGCTGCGGACGACGCGCACCGCATCATGGTGGCGCTTGATACGGAGATCACTGAGGAGCTGGAACTGATGGGTTTGGCCCGCGAGCTGGTGAGCAGGATTCAGACTGTTCGCAAGGAGAGCGGGCTCGAAATCACCGACCGGATCGTGCTGCATCTCAACGCATCAGGCAAACTTGCCGACGCCATCAAGAAACACGAGGCTTACATCATGGAAGAGACGCTGGCCGTCGAGCTGAATTGTCCATCTTCGAA
>DRSQ01000055.1 GCA_011372505.1 Chlorobaculum parvum
GAGAGCCTCGACGAGTTGCTGCGAGCCGTTGTCCGTTCGTCAAAAGAGGAGGAGGTCTCATGAATCACATCAAAAGCTCCCTGTGCCGGGCGATCTCTCTGATCATCGCGTTGCTCTTGCTTTCCATCCAGGCGTGCAAGCCATCGGAAAATGCCGAAACCGTTTCAGGGACGGAAACGGCCGAGGCGGTTCCGCTGCGGTATGCGAAGCTTTTTACGATGAAGCGGGGGAACGGATGCACGTGGATCGATGTCTTTGCCGGTGAAAAAAACAGCCAGGTTCCCGAGGCGCGTTATTTGCTGGTGCCTCGCGGCAAGGCCGTGCCGGAGCACGACGCCGACATGCTTGTCGTGGAAACGCCGATCAGGAGGCTGACCTGCGACAACGGTCTTGAAGTGTCGTTCCTTGAGCTGCTTGACGCTTACGAAGCGCTTGCCGGTGTATCGGGAAAGGTGCTCATCAGCCACGACCGCGTCCATCGCGCCATCGACGACGGTACTCTTGCCGTTACTGGCTACGGACGCTCGACGAACATGGAGAGGTTGCTCGCCCTGAAGCCGGACGTCACGTTCATCATGACCTCTTTTGGCGCTGACCTGCCATCCCGACTTCGCTCGTACGGCATGACGCCCGGTCTCTTTTCGGCTTACCACGAAGAGCATCCGTTGGGGGTTGTCGAGTGGATCAGGTTCATGGGGGCGTTCGTCGGAAAGGAGCGTCTGGCCGAATCGATCTTTCGGGAAAAAGAGGAGGCCTATCTGCAGATGCAGCAAAAGGTTCGGCAACTCCGGGAGCGTCCGGCGGTCATTGCCGGATACATGAGAAAAGGCGCGTGGTCAACCATGACTGCGCCCCGCAGTTTCGTGACCATGCTCGATCATGCCGGAGCCGACTATCTCTTCAGGGAGCTGGAGCCGGAACGGGGTTATCTCTTGAGCGGAGAGGTTGCCATGCAGGCGGGCCAGCAGGCTGCGTTCTGGCTGAACACCCACTCGCGAGCCTCGACGCTCCGGGAGGTGCTGGCCGAGGACGCCCGGTTCGCCGGGTTCAGGAGCGTGCGCGAAGGGCGGGTGTACAATAACAACGGAAGCTGCTTTAAAAACGGCAAGACCAGGTACTGGGACATCGGCATGACCGAACCCGACCGGATTCTGGCCGATCTCATCACCCTCTTCCATCCCGAGCTGATGCCCGGCCATAAACTTCGCTACTACCGGAGGCTCGAATGATCGGGTGCGTGGGCAAGACGGATTTTTGAATTGACAAGACAATAGATGTAATGAAGTTAGGGGTTTTTGGCGATGCGGAAGTTCATCGCGACGGCAAGATGATTTCGGTGCGTTTTCTCGCGCCGCACCGGGTTGTTTCGACCTGCCGGGTGCATGGCGGCCTGCGTGATGACCTCGACGGCGTCTTCAACCACCAGTCGTGCGAGCCTGCTGGGCACAGGCGGAAGGATCTGAAATCGATTGTGGCCGAGCCGGAGCGCTACCATCAGGGGTTGTGCGAGCGGTACGGGGTTGCGGAGCTGAGCGCGTCGCTCGGCACAGCGGCCAACATGAACCACGCAGCCATCGCCACCCGCTCGTTCCGCGACCTCTCGGTCACGGTCATCTGTACCGGTGGCGTCGAGGGCAATGCGGGGCGTGCGGGCGATCCCGCCTCGGTTTGGGAGGGCGAGGAGGGGTTCGAGCCGCTGGACAAAAAGGGCGAGGAGCCGCCGGGCACGATCAACATGATCCTGCTTATCAATCGCGAGCTGAGCCACGGCGCGATGGTGCGGAGCATCGTGACCGCCACCGAGGCCAAGAGCGCTGTGTTGCAGGAGCTTGCGGTCTCGTCGCGCTACTCCGAGGGGCTGGCCACCGGCACCGGCACCGACCAGATCGCCGTCGTTTGCGCGCTGGGCGGATCGCGTCCGCTCACCAGCACGGGCAAGCACTCCAAGCTCGGCGAGCTGATCGCCCAGGCGGTGATCGATGCGTTGCGCGACACGCTCTCTCGCCAGAACTCCCTGACCCCGCAGAGCCAGCGCTCGGTCTGGGAGCACATCCGGCGGTTTGGCGCGAAGAGGGAGGAGGTGATGGAGATGGTTGCCGGGCAGTTGTCGCCAGACGGGAGCGAGGTGTTCAGGAAGAATTTCGAAGGCCTCGATCGCGATTCCATGACGGTGGCCGCGGCGTGCGCACTGGTGCATCTGTACGACAAGCACGCCTGGGGCCTCTTGCCCGACTCCTGCATGGGCGAGATTTTCGTGATGCAGGCGGCGCTCTTCGCGGCGGCGGTTTCGCACCGGCAGGAGCGGATCGCAACGTACGCCGAACAGCTCGAAGCGGTCAGTTGGAGCACTGGTCGGGAGGGGTTGCTTTCACTCATCACAACCGCATGGGCGCTGGGGTACGCCGACAAATGGAACGACTGAACATCGCGCTGATCCATCTGGCCGTACGGCACGCCGACCCGGAGCACAACCGGGCGGAGCTGATCCATTTCAACCGGCAGGCAGCGGAAGCGGGCGCTCGGATTATCGTCAACACCGAGCTTGCCGTTAGCGGCTACAGCTTCCGGTCGCCGAAGGGGGTTGCCGCTGTTGCCGAACCGGTTGACGGCCCGTCGGTTCAGGCGATGTCCGAAATTGCCGAAGCCGCGGGCTGCTACATCGTGCTCGGTTATCCCGAACTTGATCCGTGCACCGGCATCTGCTACAACTCCGCCGCTGTGCTCGGCCCGGACGGGAAGCTTGTCCTCAATTATCGCAAAGTGACCGCCGAGGCGCGGTGGGCCTGCCCCGGCTCCCACGTTCAGGAGAACAGCTTCGAGACGCCGTGGGGAACAGCCGCCGTGCTCATCTGTTCCGACACCTACTACGGCCTCATCCCGAGACGGGCCGCCCTTTCCGGGGCCGAGCTGCTGCTTGTGTCGGCCAACTGGCCGGGCGGCTCGATCGACCCGACGGAGCTGTGGCGGGCGCGGGCGCGCGAAAACGGCTGCGCGCTCGTGGCCTGCAACCGCACCGGCAAGGATCTCACGATGGAGTGCCATGACGCCGTTTCGTGCGCTTACGGCTCCGACGGCTCGGTCATTGCCGAGCACAGTTCACCGGACTCGGAGGTCTTTCATGTTGAGTTGCCGCTTTTGGATGGTCGCCTGATTTCGTCGAGAAGTGAGCGTCTCGCTGCAAGGGTGCCGGAACGGTACCGCTCGATCTACCTTGACATGCGCTACGCCACCGATATGACGAAGTGGCACGGACTGCCCGAACCAGCGCCGGTGCAGGTGCACTGCCTGCACGAACTCTCATCCGAGCCGGGCGACGTGTCGGTTCTCGACAGCTTGCTGCACGACCGTGAGAAGGTCGCGGGGCTGGTGGTGGTGCTGCCGATGCTCCGGGTCGCCGACTGTGAAGAAGCGACCGATCTCTTGCTGGATGCGGCCCGGAGGTATGGCGCGGTGTTCTGTGCCGGGCTTGAGGACATGGATGGGGTTACGGAGCTGGTCTGCTGCCGCCCGAACGGCAGTGTGCACCGCCGCTCTCCGGAGCGTGATGATTTTCTGCTGATCGATCTCGACCATCTTCGAATCTCCCTGCTCTCCGCAGAAGAGAGCCACCACCCGGAGGCGGTGACGGCGCTCGCCAAAGAGGGGTGTGATCTGGCGTTGGTGCCTGCAACCGGATTCGACGAGGCCGAGCGGGCGGTGCTCGGCTCCCGCTCCATCGAGCAGGTTGCCATAGCCGCTTGCGGGCGCGATGTGTCGTTCATCTGCCTGCCGCCGGTCGATCACTACCGCTGGGAGGAAGCCACTGGTGAAGGGGTCGATGGCGCATCCATGCTGATCGATGTGGAAAAGCTGCGCCGCAAGCGCTTTTTCGACCGGATCGACGCCGAGCTGCTGCTCCGTGACGGCAATGTCGCGGCCCGCCGGAAGGGAGCGCTGTGAACTGGCTGCTCAACATCAGTACTTACGGCTCCGATCTGGAGATCGCCGGGCCGGAGTGGAGCGAAGCGGCATCACTCTTGCGACGCACCGGCATGGACGGCTTCGAGCTCTATCCGGCAGGCGCGTACGACTGCACGACGATCCCGAAAGAGATCGTCGGCGGAGTGCATCTGCGCTTTTTCGTTATGCTCCGCCAGATATGGCAGAATGACCGGGAGGGGTTGCTTCGCATATTTGGCAGCGAGGATACCGTGCGCCACTACTACGGCGGCGTGAATGGCCAGGCCGTGATCTCGTGCTACCGTTCACAGCTCGAACTGGCGGCTCACTTCGATGTTCCCTACGTGGTGTTCCATCCCGTCCACTACGAGCTGGAGTATGTCTTCAACTGGCAGCCGCCGTGGGGCTGGCGGGAGACAGTCGATCTCTCGGCGGAGATTATCAAGGAGGCGGTGTGCGATACGCCGTACGATGGCTGGATTCTGTTCGAGAATCTCTGGTGGCCGGGCAATTTCCGGCTCGACAGCACCGACGAAATCGACCGGCTGCTCTCGAAGGTCAACTGGCCGAAAAGCGGCCTCGTGCTCGATACAGGCCACCTGCTCAACAAGAACCACGAGCTGCGAACCGAAGAGGAGGCGATTGCTTTTCTTTTGCGCGAAGTCGAGCAGCTCGGCGACTACCGCAAGCTCATCAAGGCGGTGCATCTGAGTAAAAGCCTGTCGGGTGAAGCGGCCAAAGCCGGTTTTTCCAGCGCCGATCCCTTTGGCGGTGCTACGGATTTCTGGCAGCGCTTCTCCATCGCGCTCCGTCATGTGCGTGATCTGGATCGTCACGAGCCTTTTTCGCATTCCATGCTCGGCGAACTGTTCGATCTCATCGAGCCGGACAACGTTGTGTTCGAACTCGCTTTCAGCTCCCTTGGCGAGTGGATCGGAAAAGTCGAGCGGCAGAAACGGGCCTTGCGGCGCTTTTTTCCAGAATGCCGAATCAAAGAGGATTTGAATTGAACAATCATCGGATTTCATCGCTCATGCTCGTCGTCACCACGGCATGTAACCTCGACTGCGCCTATTGCTATGAAGGCGGCGCAGGCGGTGGCGGTGTCATGGAGCTTGAGACGGCCATCAAAGCTATTGAGCTGGCCGCATCCGGCGGAGCGCCCTTTCATGTGCAATTGACCGGCGGTGAGCCGCTGCTTGCCGGAGAGCTTGTTTTCAGAATTCTGGAGTATATCAGAAATAACAATCTGCCGGCTACTACCGCCATCCAGACTAACGGTGTCTTGCTCGACCAGGAGCTCACCCGCCGTCTGCACTCGTTCGGCACGGCTGTCGGCGTCAGCGTCGATGGCCTGCCCGCCATTCAGGAGGTGTTGCGCGGAGAGGGCGCGGCGACCTGGAAAGCGCTCGCCATGCTCGACAGCGAGCAGGTGCCGTTTTCGGTCACGTCGGTTCTTTCATCGCGCAATACCCGTGAGCTGTCAACGCTCGGTATGGCGCTGCACTCGATGCCGATGGCCTCGGCAATTGGTCTCGATCTGCTGGTGCGCAAAGGCTCTGCGCTGGAGAAGGGCGACGTGCAGCCTCCAGATGCGGTCACGATCCGTAGCGGCGTTACCCGCCTGCTCGCCACGCTCGACGTGTTGAATGCGCAGCGGAGCCGTCCTCTCATCCTGCGAGAACGGCAGACGGTGCTCAAGGCACTCCGGCGCGACGAAACCCGTCCCTACTGCCAGGCCTGCACCGGTTCGAGCCTCGCCGTCACGCCGCGCGGTGAACTCTATCCCTGCACCCAGACGCTCGGTGATGCCCGCTTCCACCTTGGTACGCTCGACGATCCCCATCTGTCCATGACGACATTGCTCGATGGGCGGTTGCCTGTGCGCGAGGAGTGCGCTGGATGCGGGCTTCAGGGGTGCTGCCCTGGCGATTGTCCGTCGAGACTCCACTACAATGGCGCTGACGGGGCTGGTCTGATCTGTGACCTCTATCGAACCATCTACGACTATTGTCTGTACAAAGGAGAGATACCATCATGAAACCAATCTCGCTTTGCTATTTCAGCGTCAATCCTTCTGAAGTCGCCACGCTGAGCGCCGGTGTGCGGCGTTACAACGACGAGGGCGGCAAGGCGGAGGTGAAAGCCCGGATCGCCGCACAGCTCTCCTCGCCCGAGCAGAAGGCCTCGTTTGCGCGGAGCGCGGCCTCGTCGGATGCGGTCGTTATCCGTCTCATGGGCGGCAAGGCCTCCTTTCCCGCATTCGACGAGTTCCTCGACCTCTGTGCAGAACGGCGTGGCGAGGGCAAATCGACGCCGCTGATCGTGATTTATGCCGGAGGCGGGGACGATGAAGCGGTCGAACTCGCCCAGCAGCACAGCGCCTTGTTCGGTACCGACGAGGGAGAGCGAATCCGGAAGTATCTCCAGAACGGTGGCGTGCTGAACTTCACGAGCCTGCTCCGCTATTTCCACACTCTGATCCACGGCGAGGGCGACGCGGCTAACGAGCCGGTCGAAATGCCGCACGAGGGTATCTATCACCCTGACTGGCCGGCGTTCGACGACTTCGAGGGGTATCTTGAAAAGCATACCGATCCGGACAAACCGACCATCGGCATCTGGTTTTACCAGAACTACTTCGTCGATGCCGATCTTGCCGCCTACGACTACCTGATCCGCCAGATCGAGGAACGCGGCGCCAACGTTATTGCGGTGTTTCACCACCGGTTTCGCGATGCCCTGCGCGGCAACAAGGGTTCAGACTACATTGCCGGGCACTACTTCCGCAGGCCTGACGGCACCAGCCGGATCGATGCGCTCATCAATCCCATGCTGTTCGCCCTCACGCTCGCCTCGCCCGATTACCGCACCATTCTTCCGGAACTCGACGTGCCGTACATACAAGCGTTCAACACCTTTCAGAGCCGCGAGCAGTGGATGGAGAGCATTCAGGGGTTGGGCACGATGGAGGTCTCCCACAACGCTGCGCAGCCCGAGTTCGACGGTGCGCTCATAGGCGTAGCCTTCTCGACAAGGGAGAACCAGGGGATCGATCCCTTGACCGGCTGCGAAGTGCTCAAAATCATGCCGATCGAAGAGCGCGTCTCGAAGCTGGCCGACATGGCTCTCCGCTGGGCCGCGCTTCGCCGCAAACCCAATGACGAGAAGCGCATTGCCATCATCTTTCACCACTACCCGCCGCGTAACGACCGTATCGGTTGTGCCGTAGGTCTTGACAGCTTCGCGAGTATCAAGCTGCTGCTCGAACGGATGGAGCAGGAGGGCTACGTTATCGGGCGGCAGTACGAGAATGGTGATGCGCTTGCCAAAGAGCTTGTGGCCCGTATGACCTGCGACCAGCGCTGGCTCACCCCGGAACAGATGGCCGAAAAGGCCGAGGCGACCGCGGGACGGGAGGAGTTCATGCCGTGGCACGAGGCGCTTCCGTCGGCCACAAAAAAGCGGATGATTACCGAATGGGGGGAGATGCCGGGCGAGCTGTTCGTGCATGACGACCGCCTGCTCTTTCCGGGGACGATCAACGGCAACGTATTCATCACCATCCAGCCGTCGCGGGGAAGCGTCGAGCGTCAGGATCAGATGCTGCACGATCCGGACATTCCGCCGCCGCACCACTACCTGGCACACTACCGCTGGATCCGGAACGTCTTCAAGGCCGACGCCGTGATGCACGTCGGTAAACACGGTTCGCTCGAATGGTTGCCCGGCAAGGCGCTCGGATTGTCGGAGGAGTGCTATCCCGATCTGGCGATCATGGATCTGCCGAACATCTATCCCTACATCATCAATGACCCGAGCGAGGGAACGCAGGCCAAGCGGCGCTCGAATTGCTGCATCATCGATCACATGACGCCTGTCTTCACCAACGCCGACCTGTACGAGGAGATGGCGGTGCTCGACGGCCACCTGCGGAGCTACGCCGAGGCGCGCACCAGCGATCCCGGCAAGCTCGACGTGCTTCGCCCGATGATCTGGGACGCGGTGCTCGCAGCCGATCTCGACAAGGACACTGAGTACACCCGCGAAAAGGCGTTTGCCGATTTCGACAAATTCCTCGAAGTGCTGCACTTCGCGCTTGACGAGATTGCCGATACCATGGTTGCCGACGGCCTGCACACGATGGGCGTCGCCCCCGATGGCGACCGGATGGTCGAGCTGCTCGTGCAGCTTACACGTCTCGAACAGGGCAGCGTACCGTCACTGCGCGAGTCGATTGTCAAGGCGATGGGCTTCGATTATGACGAACTGCTTCGTCGCAAAGGGGAGCCGGTGTTCGGCCCGATCTCCGAGACCGGCGGCGAGATGATCCGTCGCGCCCATGACCATGCGCTCGCGATGGTGAAAATGCTCTCGGCGAAAGGCTACTCGCCGGATGCTCCGGAGTTTGTTCAGGCTGAACTGCCCGCACTCGTGACGCCCGATGTGATGGCCGGTCTGCGCTACATCTGCGACGACCTCGTGCCGCGTTTGCTGAAAGTAACTGACGAGATTGACGCCTCCCTGAAGGGCTTTTCCGGGCGCTTTGTCGATCCCGGCCCGTCCGGCGCTCCCACCCGTGGGCAGGCCGACATCCTGCCGACTGGACGCAATTTCTTCTCCATTGATCCCCAGCGCATTCCTACGCCTGCTGCCTGGAAGGTCGGACGCAGCCTCGGTGACGCGCTTGTCGAACGCTACCTCGAAGAGAAGGGGGAGTACCCGCGCAGCATCGGCATCATCCTGTTCGGCGGCACGACCATGCGCTCCGGTGGCGACGACCTGGCCGAAATTTTCTACCTCATGGGCGTCCGGCCTGTATGGAAGAAGGGCAGCGGCTATGTCCAGGGGGTTGAGATCATTCCGCTCAACGAGCTTGGCCGACCGAGGCTCGATGTGATGCCCCGCATCTCCGGCTTTTTCCGCGACGCGTTTCCGCTGCTGGTCGAGCGTATCGATGACGCCGTCCGGATGGTCGCCGCCCTTGACGAGCCACTTGAAAGCAACCTCTTGCGGCGAAACGTGCTTGCCGACGTCGAGGAGTACCGGAAGCAGGGGATGAACGACGACGAGGCGCTGCGCGAAGCATCGTTCCGGGTTTTCGGCTGCCCTTCCGGCACCTACGGGGCGGGCGTCGCGGAGCTGATCGAATCGAAGAACTGGCAGACGCAGGACGACCTTGCGGCCAACTACGTCCGCTACACCTCCCATGCCTACGGGCGGGGATCGTACGGCCAGCAGAAGCCCGATACCTTCAAACGGGTGCTCTCCCGCATGGACGCCACGGTCAAGAACGAGGACAGCCGGGAGTACGACATGTTCTCCTGCACCGACTACTACAACTACTACGGAGGCCTCATCACGGCGGCCAAAAAAGAGCGCGGCGGAGAGCTGCCCGAAGCCTTCATGGGCGACAGCTCCGATCCGAACCGGGTGCAGGTACGCACCACCTTCGAGGAGGCCAAACACATCTTCCGTTCGCGCTTGCTCAACCCGAAATGGCTCGACGGCCTGAAGCGCCACGGCTACAAGGGAGCGGGCGACATCTCCAAGATGATGGATGTCATTCTCGGCTGGGACGCCACTGCCGAGGTGGTCGATGACTGGATGTACGAGCGCGTGGCCGGGAAGTATGTTTTCGACGAGGAGATAAAAAAATGGATGCAGGAGGTCAATCCCTACGCCCGCCAGAACATCCTCGACAAGCTGCTCGAAGCGATCAGCCGCGGCATGTGGAACGCCTCGGACGAGATGAAGCAGCAATTGCAGGAGGAGTATCTCGAAACCGAGGGCGAGCTTGAGGAGATCAACGAGTGAAGAGAGTTGCTGAAAAGTCGAGAGGTGTCTTGACCTCCCCCCGGCTTGAAAGCCGGGGCAACATGAATACAAGAGTCTTTACCTGCATCATGACAGCGATGCTCATGTCGGTTGCCCTTTCGGATGTGGTGTGTGCATCCGGGCGTGGCGATGAGACTGTGGTTATCGGCCAGGCCGACATGGCATCGATGCAGGCTTCAGATACACCCGAACTGCTCAATTGCATTCCCGGCGTCAAAGCCGGTGAAACATCGATTTCCATCAGGGGTTCCTGCCAGGTGCAGGTGCTGGTAGATGGCCGCTCCATCAACGATCCCACCTCTCACTCCGGAGCCGTGAAGTGGTCGATGATTCCCATCGAGCGGATTGAGAAAATCGTGGTGCACAAGGGGCGCGGCGGCGTGGCGTTCGGCGACAACACCGAGGGCGGCGTGATCGACATCACCACCCGGCAGTCATCCCGGATCGGCGGTACGGTCGGCATTCATGCCGGCAATCACGGAGAACAGAACGGTGAGATCACCCTGCAGGGCGGCATCGACCGCTTCTCGGCGACCCTGAGTGGTGGGGCGAGAGACTACGACGGCTTCACGGTTAACGACGACCGCAAGGAGCGCCGCGCCGGATTGCGGCTCGACTTCAAGGGTGATTCCGGCACCGAGCTGTTCCTCTCCGGCGATTACAGCAAGCAGAAGAAGGGGCTGCGGGGCTATCCCGAAACCCGGACGCCCAACTCCCGCCTGAACTACGAGGACTCCTCGCTGCTGTTCGGAGCCGAATTCAACGGGCTGGAGAGCCGGAGCTGGTACCGGGAAACCACCACTCGCAACAGCGACTCCGACCGGAATTTCTTTTCGGAACTCCGGGTGCTGGCGGCGGGCCAGAGCGTGAAGGGGAAGGTGTCGCTGCCGCTCGCCGGAGAACTCGATGCAGGCACCGGATTCGAGTGGCGGCAGGCGCGCGGGACGGCGTTCGACGAGCAGGACGAGGAGCGGAGCTGGCTGTCGCTCTCGAAGCGGTTTGCCCAGTCCGACGGCCCGTGGTTGGCGGTGGTTGGCATCCGGGGGAATCTCTACTCCACCTTCAGCAATACCGTGAACCCCGAACTCGGCGTCACCTGGAGCCGGAAACCCTGGAAAGTCGAAGTGAGCGTGGGCAGCAGCAGTAACCTGCCCACCTTCCGGCAGCGCCACAACGAAACCTCGACGACCCGCTCAAACCCCGATCTCCGGATGGAGCGGGCCGTGAAGACGGGCCTCGCCGTCTTGTTCACGCCGTCCGAGGAGCTGAACTGCGAGCTTTCGCTGTTTCACCGCGACATCACCGACCGCATCACCTACGTCCGCGCCGCCGACAACACCGGACGGTACGAGAATTTCGGCGAGGTGACCTATCAGGGCCTTGAGAGCTCGCTCACCTGGAAACCTGCGGAGTGGATCGAACTGACCCCCTCGTACCTCTATCTGCACGCCCGCAACGAACAGACCGGCTTGTGGCTGCCTGCCAAGCCGTTCCATACCCTGTCGGGCGAAGTGCTGCTCAAGCCTGTCAAGCGCCTTTCGATTCGCGGCGATATCAAATACACCGGCCAGGTCTATGCCCGCACCGACAACGTTGAGACCCTGCCGGGCTACGCGCTGGTGAATCTGCGCCTCGATTACCGGACGGGCGCGGCGCAACTCTATCTCGATGTCGATAACCTGCTCGACAGGGAGTATCTCTACGTCGATGGCTACGACGCTCCGCCGCGCGAGTGGGAGATCGGCATGAACTACAGTTTCTGAACAGACTCATGAAGAGAAAATATTATCCGTTTTCGGCCATTGTGGGCCAGGAGCAGCTCAAAGAAGCGCTGCTGCTCAATGCGGTCAACCCCCGCATCGGCGGCGTGCTGGTGCGCGGCGAAAAGGGCACGGCCAAATCGACCGCCGTCCGGGCGCTCGGCGCACTGCTCTCTCTTGCGCGGAACGGCAATGGCGGTGAGGGCGAGGTGGTCGTAACCCTGCCGCTCAATGCCACCGAGGAGATGGTGGCCGGGGGCATCGATTTTCAGGAGACCATGAAAGAGGGGTGCCGGGTGTTCCAGCCGGGCCTTCTGAAAAAGGCGCACGAGGGGATTCTCTACGTCGATGAGGTGAACCTGCTCGACGACCACCTGGTCGATATCGTGCTCGACGCAGCCTCGTCGGGGCGCAATCGCGTGGAGCGTGAAGGGATTACCCTCGCTCACCCGTCGCTGTTCGTGCTTGCCGGTACGATGAACCCCGAAGAGGGGGAGCTTCGTCCGCAGTTGCTCGACCGGTTCGGCCTCTGCGTGGAGGTGCATGGCGAACAGGAGCCGGAAGGACGGGTGGAGCTGATGCTTCGCCGGGAGTCGTTCGACGCCGCTCCGGAATCGTTTTCCGAGGAGTATGGCCGGGATGAACGGCGGATTGGCGAATCGATTGCGTCGGCCAAAACGCTGTTGGCGTCGGTCAGAATGCCAACCCACCTGCGTGGCTTCATCTCCGAATTGTGCCACACCAGCAACGTGGCCGGGCACAGGGCCGACCTGGTGATCGAGCAGGCGGCGCGCGCCAACGCCGCCCTGCGGGGAGCGCGCGAAGTGTCGGTCGAAGACATTACCGAGGTCGCACCGCTGGCTCTGGTTCACCGCCGCCGCGATCCGGTGCCGCCGGAGGAGCAGCAGCCGCAGCCCGAAGAGCGAGAGCAAGAGCAGCAAGAGCCAGAGCAGCGGAACCAGGGCGAGGATGAGCAGCAGCAGGAGGAGCAGCAGAGGCCCGAAGAGGCGCGCGAGCCTGAACAGGGCGACGAAGGGCGCGACGACGAAAGCTCCGGCGACGAGCCGCAGCCCCCGGAGACTCCGGAGCCGGAAGAGCCTTCCGGACAGCCCGAAGAGCCGGGAAAGGACGAGGTGTTCAGCATCGGCCAGTCGTTCCGTGTGCGCAGCATCGCCACCCCGAAAGACCGCAAGATGCGGCGAGGCTCCGGCAAGCGGTCGCGTTCGCGCGTTTCGCAGAAGC
>DRSQ01000056.1 GCA_011372505.1 Chlorobaculum parvum
AGTTTGATGAGGAAAGCAAAAATAATGATGATGAGACCGTAGTTGGTCACATACTTGTTCATCCAGTTGAAGATCGGCAGAATGAGGTATGCGGCAAACGGCCTGGTCAGCCAGTCCCAGCCAAAGTCCATGATCTTTTCAAGCCCCACGTGCAGCGAGCGCACGGTGTTGTAGTCGAGCGGCCCGACATAGAGGCGGTAGTGATCCGACACGGTCTGGCTACCCACCGGAATCATCATCTTCAGGGCAGCCGTATAGTTCTCGAAATCGCTGCCGTTCTTTTTGGTGCCTTCGAGGAAGACCCCCTCGGTCTCGCGCTGCGGAATAAGCGCTGCGACGAAGTACTTGTTCCTGACGGCCACCCACTCGGCCTTGCCGGACTCCTCGGTATGATAGCGCTTCTTGGAATCTTTCGCGTCGAGCTTGAGCAGACCACCACCGAGATAGGCACTCGAAATCGCGTTGTGCGACTCGTCCGCCGTGTTCTTTTCAGAATAGACCAAACCGCCGTCCCAGTCGAGCTGATACTCGTTGCCCGCAAGGGTCGAGCCGAATCCCTTCAGGCTGAGATCGTAATCGATGACGTAGCTGTCACCCGTGAAGGTGTAGGTCGCTTCAATGCTGCGGCTAGCATCAACATTGAGCACGAAGCTGACCGACAGTTTCTGTTTGCCGGTCACCGTCTCCGATGTTTTCGTATCGAGGCTGCGGAAATAGAGATCGCGGGTATCGATGCGCTTGCCGTCGTTGCTCAGGAAGAGCATGGAGAGCGCACCCTTGGCCTTGTCAGAAATCAGGTCGAACGGCTTGCCATTCACATCCAGATGCTTCTTGAGCACCATGGACTTGAGCGTCGCGCCTTTAGAGGAGAGCTTCGCCGTAAACAAGTCGTTGTCGATGGTGATGATCTTTTCGGTACCGGTGGAAGCCTTTGCAAACGAGCCCAGGGTTTCGGCAGAGGCTTCGGGAGCAACCGGCGGAGGCGCGCTCGCAGTGGAATCCTTGTGCACCATCTCTCGTGCTGGCTGCGCCGTATCAAGCTTCGCTTTCTGTTCGGGTTTCATGAACTGCAACCACACAATCATGATCACAGCAATCAGGGAAAACCCTATCACCGAATTTCTATCCATTACTTCGAGTCTTTTGAATTACCTGCGGATTTGCCGGTTCCGGGCGGAACGGGGTCATAGCCGCCTTTTGAAAAAGGATTGCAACGCAACACCCTCCAGACGGTCAGCCAGGAGGCGTAAAAAAAATTGTGCTTATGGAACGCCTCAATGGCGTAATGAGAACAGGTGGGCTGGAATCGACAGGACGGTCCCAGCAAGGGGGATATGAAGGTCTGGTAAAATCGTATCAGGAGAATCGGCACAGCATTGACGGCGCGGCCAACAGCGCGAAGGCTTCTCTTTGTCCAGTGTGTCCGTTCTTCATCCATTGTGATCGATCCGGCCGCCACTGCATGGCTGAGCCAGCCTTTTTAAAACCATGGTATTCAGCATCCTGCGGATTTC
>DRSQ01000057.1 GCA_011372505.1 Chlorobaculum parvum
ACACGCTGGCCGACGAAGTTCGCGCCGGTGGACGTATTCCGCTCATCATCGGTCGCAACCTCACCCGCAAGGCCCGCAAGGTGCTCGGCCTCGGCGAAGAGTCGATCTTCAGCCGTCCCGAACAGCCCGCCGATACCGGCAAGGGTTACACGTTGGCGCAGAAGATAGTTGGCAAGGCGTGCGGCCTCGACGGCGTTCGTCCCGGTATGTACGTCGAAGCCGAGACCCTCACGGTCGGCTCGCAGGATACCACCGGTCCGATGACCCGCGACGAAATCAAGGAGCTTGCCGCTCTGAGCTTCGGCTCCGACCTCTTCATGCAGAGTTTCTGCCACACGGCGGCTTATCCGAAACCGTCCGACGTCAAGATGCACCGCAGCCTGCCGTACTTCATCATGAGCCGCGGTGGCGTGGCGCTTCGCCCCGGTGATGGTGTCATCCACACCTGGCTGAACCGCATGGTTCTGCCCGACACGCTCGGCACCGGTGGTGACTCGCACACCCGTTTCCCGATCGGCTGCTCCTTTCCGGCAGGCTCCGGCCTTGTAGCCTTCGCTGGCGTGACCGGCACCATGCCGCTCAACATGCCTGAGTCGGTGCTCGTGCGCTTCAAGGGCAAACTCGAGCCCGGCATTACGCTGCGTGACCTGGTCAACGCCATTCCGTACGTCGCCATCAAGCAGGGCTTGCTGACCGTCGAGAAGAAAGGCAAGAAGAACATCTTCGCCGGTAAAGTGCTTGAAATCGAAGGCTTGCCGCAGCTCAAGGTCGAGCAGGCGTTCGAGCTTTCCGACGCCTCCGCCGAGCGCAGCGCCGCGGCCTGCACCGTGCGCCTCGACAAAGAACCGGTCATCGAGTACCTGGAATCCAACGTCAAGCTGCTCGGCCAGATGATCGACGAGGGCTACGGTGACGCCGAAACCATCAAGCGCCGCATCGGCAAGATGGAAGAGTGGCTCAAGAAGCCTGAGTTGCTGGAGCCGGATGCCGACGCTGAGTACGCAGCGGTCATCGAGATCGATATGAACGAGATCACCGAGCCGATCCTGGCTTGCCCGAACGATCCGGACGACGTGGCCACGCTCAGCGAGATTCTCGCCGACGACAAGCGCCCGAACAACATCGACGAGGTGTTCGTCGGAAGCTGTATGACCAACATAGGCCACTTCCGCGCACTGGGCGAAGTGCTGCGTGACAAGGGGCAGGCAAAAGCCAAACTATGGATTGTGCCACCGACCAAGATGGATATGAAGAAGCTTATCGAAGAGGGCTACTACGCGGTCTTCGGAACCGCAGGCGCCCGCACCGAGGTGCCTGGCTGCTCGCTATGCATGGGCAACCAGGCGCGCGTGGCGGACAACGCCGTGGTCTTCTCGACCAGCACAAGGAACTTCGACAACCGTATGGGCAAAGGCGCGCAAGTCTATCTCGGCTCCGCCGAACTGGCCGCAGTCTGCGCTCTGCTTGGCGAGATTCCGACCAAAGAGCAGTACATGGAGGTCGTGGGTTCGCTTGCCGAGAGCGGCGACAAGGTCTATCGCTACCTCAACTTCCACGAGGTGAGCTCCGAAGAGCTGCAAATGCTCGTCGATTGATCCACTGCTGATACGTCCTGTCTCGCTGCAATGATGCAGGAGGCAAGCCCTGTACAATGCATAAACGATCCCTTCACGGCTTTTTGAGTACCACGCTGTGAAGGGATCGTTGTTTTAGAGAAAATGGGAACGTATTGTTTTGAATACCATGGCTTGGTGAGTTGGTGCTCGACGAAAACTATAAGCAATTGTGCTTTCTGCGTGGCTTTCGTTCCTCAGCTAGTGTCACCATAATAACACTTTTTGATGTGTCTGTTGTTTTGGGGGTTATTGCAGTTTAAATACTTTGAAGTGCTTATTGTGATGTGTTTCTGAGGTTATTTGTTCGTATGAATGACGTGCAGAATTCTGGTGACGCCTTGAGGGGGATTTTTTGAAAACTCTCTCTTTTTGATTATCATTCAAGAGCTGAACAAGCTGTAACACAATCATTTATTTGACTATCAATTTAACTGCATTCGAATCATGAAAAAACTTCTCGTGTTCATGTTCCTGCTGAGCTCGGTCTCCTTCGTTGGTTGCGCTCAGAAATCAGAAGCACCGATGGAAGAAGCCGCACCTGCGACTGAAGAAGCCGCACCTGCAACTGAAGAAGCCGCACCTGCAACTGAAGAAGCCGCACCTGCAACTGAAGAAGCCGCACCTGCGACTGAAGAAGCCGCACCTGCTGCTGAACAAGCCGCACCTGCTGCTGAAGAAGCCGCTCACTAATCTCTCTAAAGAGATCTTAATCAAAAAAGAGACAGAGGTTACTCTGTCTCTTTTTTCCCCCTACGGGAATGATTTTGGACTCTCCATTTAGAAACCTTTCAGGTCAGTAATTTTTTATGCTAGAGGGAGATCGGTTGTGCCATTTTTACAGCATGATACAGACTGCTATGCTTATTAGTAAATTGTGGAAGCCTGCTTCTGAAAATTATTATACGTTCAGGCAGGAGGTGTAAGGTCGACGATTTTTGACTCTAGCTTGAGTCAAATCCTGTAAAAAAGCCGCCTCTGGAGAACCAGAGGCGGCTTTTATTTTTATTTGTAATAGTCGTTGCGATCACTGTCGCGGGGCTGTGGCCTGTCCTGGCGGTAATGGTAACATCCGACTTTTTTTATCATTTCATTCTGTCTTTAGGGCGTCTCTAAAAACTTTTTACGCAACCCGATTGCTGCGTTGGGTGGTGCTCGAAATCCTTACGTACTACCATTACGCTCCGGGTTCTGCCCTCCATTCGCCTTGCACTCGGGCCCTATGTGTTAATATAGATGTCGCATCCAAGAAGAAGGCGACGTATGGGTTATTCGCACGCCGTAAGGCAGAGTGTTCTGAAGAAAGTGCTCCCACCTGAGCGTCGGAGTGTCAGAGAAGTGAGCCAGAAAACCGGAGTCAATGAACAGACCATCAGGAATTGGATCAAGCGGAGTGAATCGGGTATCTTGAGCGATAGCAACCAAGACAGTTGTCCCCGTTTCCTGACGCCCAAAGAGAAGTACCAGTTGGTTGTCGAAGCCGCCGGCATCGATGATGAAGAACTGGGTGAGTTCCTCAGGCAACGAGGCCTGCATTCAGAACACCTCACCATCTGGGACCAGGAGCTTCGCGACATGATTGACAAGAAAGCCGAGCAGAAAGACAAGGAAAAAAAAGAGCTTAAGAAGAAAATCAAGGAGCTTGAAAAAGAGTTGCAGCGTAAGGAAAAAGCTCTCGCTGAAGCCGCCGCTTTGCTCGTTCTAAAAAAAAAGCTCGATGCTCTTACCAAGGACCACGAGGACGATTGATTCTCGAAGCTCATAAGGCAGAAGTCATGATGCTGATAGAAGAAGCCCATGAGAACGGAGCCCGTTACAGCAAGGCCTGTGAGGTTGTCGGTGTCTCGAATCGAACGCTCCAACGCTGGAAACGCGGAGACCTGCTTGACGGTCGGAAAGGCTCGAAGAAGAGAGTTGTCAGAAAGGTGCCTCAACAAACCAGGTCGGAGATCATAAGCGTCTGCAATAAAGAACCCCGCCGCAAGCAGCGGGGTATTGAAGATCTCTCCATGTCAGAACAGAGATAATTGATAATTACTGTATATTTTCTGATATTCACTCCCCTGCTCTTTCACATATTTGCTTATTACTTCCTCATTACCATGTTTGCTCACCGTGCTTGCATAATAGCCATCCGTCCACAGTTCACCACCCCAAAGTTGTTTTTTCACCTGCGGACAACGTCGAAACACTTCTCGCGCTGAAATACTCTTTATTATCGTCACAATTTTCGTCACACTGTATATCGGAACTGACTGA
>DRSQ01000058.1 GCA_011372505.1 Chlorobaculum parvum
AACCCGAAGATGTCGTTCGGCACAGGCTACCACGCCACTACGCGCCTGATGCTGCGCCAGATGGAGGAGCTTGACCTTGCCGACAAAAAGATCATGGACATCGGCACTGGCACCGGCGTTTTGGCCATCGCGGCCCGCAAGCTCGGCAACCGCAACCCGATCTTGGCGTTCGACAACAACGCCTGGGCGGCAGAGAACGCCGTCGAAAACGTCGCGGAAAACGACGTTGCGGACATCCGGGTTGAGCTGCTCGACGCCGAGGAGGAGATAATCGCCAACGAGGAGGAGATAATCGCCAACCTCAAGGAGGGCTACGATCTGATTCTGGCCAACATCAACAAAAACGTGCTCGATCGCATCCTGCCGGTCATCCGTAACCACGCCCCGAACGCTCAGGTGCTGCTCTCCGGCGTGCTGGTCTACGACGAGCCGTGGCTCAAAAAGCTACTCAAGCGCATCAACTACACAAACGTCAAGACGATCTACGAAGACGAGTGGCTGTCGGCGCTGATCAAACCAGCAAACTGATTGACAAGATGCCAAACGCAACAGAACGCATCGCCTGCATCGACGTCGGCACCAACACGGCGCTCCTGCTGATTGCTGATCTCGAACCTGCCACCGGCAAAATCGTGACAGTCGAGCACCGCCAAACCATCGTACGGCTCGGCCAGAATGTCGATAAAGACCGGATGATCCGCCCCGAAGCGCTCGACCGGCTGACCGCCTGCATGACAGAGTATCGGACGCTCTGCGACAAGCTTGGCGTGCGGCGGATTCTCGCGGCAGGCACCAGCGCCCTGCGCGACGCAGCCAACCGCGACGACATCATCGCAGCGGTGAAAAACGGGACGGGCATCGAAATCCACTGCATCAGCGGCGAGGATGAGGCTGCGCTCACCTTCTTTGGTGCGGTGGCTGGGCTGCTGGAAGTACAGGAACCGTTCACGGTAATCGACATCGGCGGCGGCAGCACCGAAATCATCATGGGTACGACAAGGTCAGTCGAAGAGAAGATCAGCATGAACATCGGTTCGGTGAGGATGACCGAACGCTTCTGCACCACGCAACCACCGTCGCCGCAGGAGTTCGAGGCGGCGCGGCAGGAGATCGACAAGCATCTCGCCGCTGCGCTGCCACCCTTCTTCGCGGGCCGTCAGCAGGTGTTTGGCGTGGCGGGCACGCTGACCACCATCGCGCAGGTGTGCCTTGGCGACAAGCAGTTCGATCCGGCGCAGGTGCAGGACTTCCGGTTGGAATACGATGCGGTGCACGAGCTGCTCGAACGGCTCCGCGCGATGACGCTCGACGAAATCGTAGCGCTCGGAATGCCTGAAGGGCGTGCTGACGTCTTCACGATGGGCGTACTCATTTTGCATCAGTTCATGCGGATGCTCGGCGTGGGGAGCCTGACGGTCAGCATTCAGGGGCTGCGCTACGGCGTGGCGCAACAAGAGCTTCAGAAGCTTCGCAACCGGAGCTGAGGCTCACGGCTTGCGGCACGACAGCCAGATGAGGACGCCCGGAGCATTCTTCGTAAAAAAAAGATAGCGCTCGCTGCTCTCGCCGAGTTTGTAGCGTTTGCGCAGCTCTTCGACCGAGAGTGGAAAATCGCGCCGCTGGATGGCGGCCTTCGTGATTCCCAGCGCGGCGAGCTCTTTCCGGAAGCTCTTCTGCCTGAACGGGCGGCACTCCTCGATCAGGAAACTCCTGCCGGGGAAACGCTCGACCAATCGATCCGAGGTGAGGTAATCGACCGTGCGATTGAGAAATTTTAGATGAAGTTGACGCGCAAGCTCGCCCGTCAGCCGCGCCTTGATGATCGCCGCATCCGGCTCATAGAGCCACGCGCCGGGCTGTTCCGCAACCGCGCGATCAGGCGGGTCGTTCGCGGATGAGACAATCTCGAAGGCCTCCTCGCCAAGGCACACCGCACGGATTTGCGGCTTGCGGACAGCTTGGGGCTCCCGGTCGAGCAGCAACAGCACCTCCTTGCACTCGCCATCGACCGACACAGCGATAATCTCCGAGAGCGTGGGCAGTTGCGCGTCCAGCCCGCTGATCTCCAGCGCAGGCGACGCCTTGATGCAGACCTGTCGCGCCTTGCGCAGCATCAGGTCGTGCAGTTGCACCACGTCGGGACTCGACGCCGGCAAGCCCGCCGAGCGCCCACCATGCTCACGCCGCGCCGGATCGACCAGCACCCAGTCGAACGAATCGTCGGCGTATCCGGCGAGAATCTCCGCACTGTCACCGATGTGCGTCTCGACATTCGTGACTCCCATCACGCGGCGATTCGCCTCCGCCAGCCGCGACAGCGCCTCGTCCCGCTCGCACGATACCACCTCGTCGAAACGGCGCGACAGAAACAGCGTGTCGATTCCGAGGCCCCCCGTCAGATCGATTGCCCGCCGCCCCTGCATAAGCGACGCCTTCCACTCCGCCGCCCGTTCACCTGAAGCCTGTTCGAGGCCGAGCCGCGTGTAGAGCAGCGGAAACCGCGACAGCGACGGCAGCTTCGCCGCAGCCTTCTTGCGACACGAAATCTGCTCAGCCATAGCCCGCACCGGCAAATCGCTCCGTCCGTGAAAGCGCATCGCAAACGCCACCGGATCGTCGCCAGCGTGAGCGTCGATCAGCGCAAACACTTGCGGATCGAGGAGGCTATGAAGTTCGTCGAGGGTCATGAGGAAAAATCAGAGACGTCAAAGACAAGTTTATAATCCATACTCCGCGACCAGAACCTCACAAACCGCTGAAGTGAGATGGGCCAGCTCGGACTCGCTGATGATAAACGGCGGCATGAGATAGACCAGTCTGCCGAAAGGCCTGACCCAGACGCCGTGTTCGACGAAGCGCTGCTGGATACTCGCCATATCGACCGGGCGGCTGAGTTCCACCACGCCGATAGCACCGAGCACCCGCACGTCACGCACTGCATCGAGTTTCGCGCAGGGGGCGAGGCCTTCGGTGAGCTGGCGTTCGATGCGTCGCACGTTGGATTGCCAGTCGCCGGAGAGCAGCAGGTGCAGGCTCGCCACGGCGACCCCGCAGGCGAGCGGGTTGGCCATGAAGGTGGGGCCGTGCATGAAAAGGCCGGGGTCGCCTCTGGAGATCGTGTCGGCGACGTGGCCGCTTGCGACCGTGGCGGCGAGGGTCATGTAGCCACCGGTGAGCGCCTTACCGAGGCAGACAATGTCTGGGGTGACACCCGCGTGCTCCATCGCGAACAGCGTGCCCGTGCGCCCGAATCCTGTGGCGATTTCGTCGAAGATGAGCAGCACGCCGTGCTCCGAGCACAGCTCGCGCAGGCGTTGTAGATATTTCGGGTTATAAAAACGCATTCCGCCCGCGCCCTGCACGACAGGCTCGATAATAACCGCTGCGATGGTATCGGCGTGCTCTTCGAGCGCCTGCCGCATCTCGTCAATCGCCTCCTCACGCCACGGCTCGCTGAGGCCGCACGACGGCGCTTCGACAAAGAGCTGTTCCGGCAGTGCGCCGCTGAAGAGGCTGTGCATACCCGTAACCGGATCGCAGACCGACATCGCCATGAAGGTGTCGCCGTGGTAACCGGAGCGAACGGTCAGCAAGCGCTTTTTGCCGGGCTTGCCCGCCGCCTGCCAGTACTGGAGGGCCATTTTGATGGCGACCTCGACCGACACCGAACCGGAGTCGCAGAAGAAGACGCGATCGAGCGGATCGGGCAACAGCCCGGTGAGGATTTTGCCCAGCTCGATGGCCGGTTCGTGCGTCAAGCCCCCGAACATCACGTGGCTCATGCGCCCGAGCTGCTCCGTGGCCGCCCGGTTCAGCTCCAGATGGTTGTAACCGTGAATCGCCGCCCACCACGACGACATGCCGTCGATAAGCTTGCGCCCATCCTCCAGCTCGATCATCACGCCGCTAGCGCATTTGACCGGATAAACCGGCAACAGCTCCTTCATTGAGGTATAGGGATGCCAGAGGTGGCGGCGGTCGAAATCGAGATTCATGCTCAACAGGTCTGCGGATTAATGATGCGGTTCAGCGCCTCGGGGTCAGACCAGCGGCCCTCCGCACCGAGATCGACGAGCGGAGCGTTCCTGAAGCCGTAGCGCTTCAGGGCGGAAGCGATCACCTCGCGCGTGTCGCTGGCGATGGCCTCGTCCGCCTCGAAAAAGCGGTTGTAGATGACGCCCTGCACCTCGATGCCACGCGACGCGCACGCTTCGAGCGAGAGGAACGTGTGGTTAATGCTGCCTAGCCGGGGCGACGTGACGAGCACGAGGCCGTAGCCCGCGTCGCGCACGTAGTCGGCGAACAGCAGCGCTGGCGTGAGTGGCACAAGCAGCCCTCCAACCCCTTCGAGCAGCAAGAGGTCGTAGCGATGCTGCAACTGGAGAGTGCTGCGCTGGATCGCCGTAGCGTCGAGCTTGCCTCCCTCCATCGCAGCGGCCAGATGCGGCGAGGCCGGAAAACGAAACACGTAAGGACAGGTCGTACCATCGAGGTCGACCTCCTGGATGTCAAGCCCCATGATTCGTCGATGCTCGGCGATGTCTTCCGACACGCCTTCGCAACCGGTCTGTACGATTTTTTGGGTGATGACGTTCAGCCCGGTTTCGGAGAAATGGCGCGCAAGATGGCCGGTAGCAGCGGTTTTGCCGATACCGGTGTCGATGCCGCCCACGGCGATAACCACACCTCTCATGATTTTTTCTTCCTGAAACAGCACCAGACCGGATGCCAGGTAAGCACGACGCCACGCCCGGCGGAATACGACGTGCGGTAGCGTTGCAGGAACTCGGTGTGCTGCGTGCGCGTCCAGGCGCGCCGGGCAACGCCGTTCACGCCGGTCTCGCGGATGTGGCGCAACACGGCTTCAGGCGACTCGAACTCCTGCCGGCGCAGTTCGTCGTGGATTTCGACCACCTCGAACGCCTCGCCCGCCAGAGCCGCGAGTTCGTCAAGACTCCGGTAGCCAAGGGCCGTCTCGCCGAGCTCGGCGATTTCGCGCATGTTCTCCGTGCCGAAAGTGCTGAACGCCACGACGCCACCCGGACGGACCGATGAAGCGAGCCGTTCGAACAGGCGTGCCGGATCGTGAAGCCACTGCACGGTGGCGTTCGAGACGAGCAGATCGAGAGTGCCGGGCAGCGGATCGAGCTGCTCGATGTCGCCCGGCAGGAACTCCATCCGCCCGATTTGACAACCCGAAACAGCTTGTTCGACGAAGACGCGGCTTTCGGCAACCAGATCATTGGCGAAAAATTCGTCCGCCGAGCAGCGCTCGAACAACCGGAAAGTGAGCATTCCCGCCCCGGCCCCGAACTCCAGCACCCGGCCGATGTGGTCCGGCAGGCCTCCGGCGCGTTCGACCATGTCAAGCAAACGCCCGGCCATGTAAGCCTGCACCTCCGCATTCCGCTCGTAGGAGGGCAACGCACGCCTAAAGCGAAGGCAAACAAGCTGCTTATCAACCCGCCCGCTCATGCAAACAGCTCCTTCAAGACTTTGGAATGGTGAAAGGGGAAGTGAGGCATCGCCGGGTATTCGGCCACCGGCACCCCGGCCTTCCGCCACGCACGGCGCTGGTTTTCAGCACGAAAAATCTGGTCGCGTCCGCCGACGATGACCTTCGAATAATTCCATGCGGGAACGGCTTGCTCGTGGCCGCTGGACAGGGCGTCCGCAATCGCCTGCAACTCCTCTTTCTGCTCGGCAGAGCTACGTTCCGAACGGACGCTCTCGACGACATCCTGCGGAACGCCGGTCATCATCCGGCGCTCGAAGCGCTGGCGATTGGCATCGTTCCAGCCTTCGAGCGTGCCCATGAACACCTCCTGTGGAATACCCCGCTCCGCGTCGCGCGGCCACGGCGTACCGTTCAGCGCCACGGCGCAGTCCACCCGTTCGAGACCCGCGCGGGCGGCTGCCCAGACACCCATCGACCAGGCCAACAGCTCGACCGAATCAACTCCGGCCACCGCCTCGCCGAGCCAGTCGGGAAGCGTGAGGTCGCAATAGTCGTGCACCACGGCGATGTCCCGCCCGGCGAACGCGGTCGAGGACGAAATGAGCCAGTCGGCCACGCGCCGATCCATGCCCCAGCCGTTGAAGAGGAGCAGCAACTTCTGGCCGCCCCGATGGATAATCCACTCCGCCTTCATGACCGAAACGATTGCATGGTTGAAGCCAGCGCATCAATCTGCTCGACAGCGAGGTCGGCGCGCAGGGAGAAGCGCAGGCGGGCGCTGTTTTCTGGCACGGTTGGCGGGCGCACCGGCAGCGCGTGGTAGCCAGCCTCGCGCAACGCCGCCGCCATCGTCACTGCCGTGCGGTCTTCGCCGAGCACCACCGGCACGATGTGGCTCTCACCGGGCGTCTCGAACCCGGCATCGCCGAGCGTCTCGCGCAGACGCACAGCCAAACCGAGCAGGCACTCACGCTCAGGACGCATTCCAAGCTGGCGGGTGAAGGTTGCGAGACTCCACGAAAGCATCATCGGCGGCAGGGCGGTGGTGAAGATGAGCGTGCGCATCGTGTTAACGAGGTACTCGCGGAACAGCCCGCTCATGACGGCATACGCGCCGGTCGAGGCGAACGCCTTGCCGAAAGTACCGATGAGGATGTCAATATCCTCAAGCACTCCGAGCGCTTCGCAGAGGCCGAGCCCGCGCTGGCCATAGATACCGACACCGTGTGCCTCATCGACAATCAGCATCGCGCCGTAGCGCTTTTTGAGATCAACCAGACGCCGGAGATCGGCAAGATCGCCATCCATGCTGAAAACCGATTCGGTGACAATGAACACCTGGCGGTACTTCCCGACCGTGGAAACGAGCAGCTCTTCGAGATGATCGTAATCGGCGTGGCGATAGCGGCGATACTCAGCCTCGGCGATGCGGAGGCCGTCGATAATGCTGGCGTGGTTGAGTCGATCGGAGAGGATAAGGTCGTGGCGGGTGCTCAGGGCGGGCAGGATGCCGGTGTTGGCGTGGTACCCGCTGTTGAACACCAGCGCGGCCCCGCTGTCATAGGCTTCGGCGATGGTCGATTCAAGCTCGGCGCCAACAGGGAAATTGCCCGTCAGCAGCCGCGACGAGGAGCTGGTCATGGCGAACCGCCCATCCGCACCGCCGCGTTCAACCTGCGCCATCCACGAAGCGAGAGGCTCGGCATCCGAGCCGAGGCCGAGATAGTCGTTGGAGGAGAGGTTCAGCAGCTCACGCCCGCCAACCGTGATGTACGGCCCGCGCCGTGCTCCGGTTTCGGGCAGGGTGCGATAGCGTTGCTGGGCCCGAAGCCTTTCCAGCTCCCGTGCGATGTGCTCTTCGACGGGCATCGTCGGTCGGGGCCTCTGCATCTCCATCCCGCTCATGAGAAGCGCGCGATCTGCCCGGCAAGCTGCCGGTCAGCCTCCATGTCGCGGCCACGGGTTGTCAGGTAACCGCCGGTCAGGAAGCCGTTCGCGCCAGCTTGCATCAAAAGCCCCTGAAAATCCTTCATGACCGTCTCGCGTCCGGCGGCGAACTTGATGATTTTCGACGGATGCGCAAGACGACAGATGGCGAAGGTTTTGGCGATTTCCGGCACGGAAACCGGCGCAGCCCCTTCGAGTGGCGTGCCGTCGATCGGCACCAGCACGTTCAGCGGAATGACCGTCACGTCGAGCTTCTGCAGCGCGAAAATCATACCGATACGCTCCTGCAAGGTTTCGCCGGTGCCGATGATGCCTCCGCAGCAGACCGCGATACCATGTGAGCGCAGCCGCCGGATGGTTTCGATCCGCTCGTCAACCGAGTGCGTATCGGCGATCAGCTCGCCATAGCGGTCCGGATCGACCTGGATGTTGATGTTGTAGTACGCAATGCCGTGGTGGGCCAGCTCGGCGGCAGGCACTTCACCAAGCACGCCGAGCGAGGCGCACACTTGCAGCTCCGGCAACTCGCAGTGCAAGAGGTCGATCATGCCGAGAATCCGCTCGAACTCCGGCGTCACTTTCCGGTAGCCGTACCCGCTGGTAACGATGCCGAAGCGCTCGATGCCCTGCTCATGCAACATACGAGCCTGTTCGAGCACCTTCATTTCATCGACTAGCCCGTACACCTCGACCTCGGCACTGTTGTGCTTCGACTGGGCGCAGAAGCGGCAGTTCTCACCGCACACGCCCGACTTGGTATTCATGATCGAGCAGGCGTGCACACCGCCGCCCTCCCCCGGTGCGTACCGGTTTTTGACCTTGTTGGCCAGCGACACCAGATCAAGCACCTCGCTTTCGGGAAGCCGCCCCAGCGCCGAGGCAAGTTCAAGCGAAACGGGCTCGCCGGTATCGAGCACACAGTAGGCTCGCTCTATATCTGGATGCAATCGGGAACTCATGTCGCTCCGGTTTTTTATTGATGATTGACTGGGCGCAGATGAGCCTCGCCGGAGACGACCGGCACCACCGTGCCGTCCTTTTGGCGCAAGAGCAAGTGCCCCTGCGGCGACAGCCCGGCCTCGGTGCCGGTCAGCACGCGGTTGAACTGCTCGATCTGCAATGCTCGACCTTTCAGCCAGGCGTGCTCTTCCAGCGCAGGCAGCAGAGGGCCGAGATCATCCCCGTCGAGCCACTCTCCATAGAGCCGCTCGAAACGATTGAGGATCGCCGCTAGCAAGCGGGCGCGCGATACTTGCCGTCCGGTTTCAATGGCCAGCGAGGTGGCGATGCCCTGCAACTCCGCCGGGACGGGATCGAGATTGACGTTCAGGCCGAAACCGACCACCACAAAGTGCGTGAAATCGGGTTCAGACTCCATTTCGCACAGAATGCCGCACACCTTGCGCCCACCGGCAATAATGTCGTTCGGCCACTTAATGAACGCCTTCAGTTCCGGGCACTCCTGCGTCACCGCGCTATGAATCGCCGCGGCGGCCACCAGCGGAATCTCCGGCACTCTGACCGACGGCAGCGGCGGACGCAGCACAATCGAGCAGTAGAGGTTCACCCCCGGCGGTGACACCCACGCGCGGCGCATCCGCCCCCTACCACCGGTCTGGGTGTCGGCCACAACAACCACGCCCTCGTCAGCCCCTTCGCGGGCAAGTGCCAGCGCCTTGACATTGGTCGAATCGACCTGCTCCAAGCCGATGAATGTGCGGCCAAACGACACGGTATCGAGCAGCGGCGAAACTTCTCCCGCCACCGGCGCACCAGTCAGGCTTTCGAGCCGATAGCCCCGGCCGCTGACCGCTTCGATCGCGTACCCGGCACTCCTGAGCGCGCCGATGTGCTTCCACACGGCACTGCGGCTCATCTGAAGTTCCGCGCAGAGCGCCTCGCCGGAAACAAACCCGCCCTCGTCGATCAGCCGCTGAAGGATGCCTGACGCCACCGGATTCACAGCATCACCTCCCGGGCAGCGAGCTGCAACGCCTCACGATGGTTCTTGAATGGGAGTTTCATACTTCAAAAAGTCGGGGGTTCAGGCAAAACGCCAGCAAGCGGGCGCCACAATTGTCAACCAGAATGTAGCGAGCGGTTGACAACTTTACAAACGCAGGAGCAGAGCCCCAATCCGTAACGATTGAATCTCTGTAGCGCAGCCCTTATTTGGCGTAGCCGGAAGCCATCATGCGGCGCTCGTAGCTGGAGCGGTACTGCTCGAGACCCTGAAAAATTGACCAGGCGATTTTGGTCTGTGACTTACGGTCGCGGAGAATTTTCTCCTCATCCGGATTGGAAAGGTAACCGGCTTCGACCAGAATACTCGGCATCGATGGCGTCCAGAGCACCATGAAACCAGCCTGCCGAACGCCATTACTAATGGTGCTTCCTTTGCGGTCAAAACGGCCGAGCACCGCCTGTGCTAGCTCGGTCGACTGCATCGCAAACGCGCTTTGCGCCATGCTGCTCATGATGAGGTACTCGTCGGAAAAGCCCTTGTAGCTCTCTTTGTAGTTCTCCTCCTCGGTGATGACCGAGTTTTCCAACATAGCCACCTTGAGCGCAGAATCGGTTTTGTGGGGGCCGAGAATATAGACCTCCGGACCACGGATCTTGTATTTACGTTTCCCGGCAATCGCGTTGCAATGGATGCTGATGAAAAGTTTGCCGCCATAACGATTGGCGATTTTTCCCCGCTCTTTCAGCGGAATAAAGCGATCGTCCTTGCGGGTGTAAATCACCTTGACACCGGGCCATTTTTGCTTGATAAACCGGCCCAGATCAAGGGCGACGTTCAGCACGACATCCTTCTCCCTGGTGCCACGCGTGCCGATTGCTCCGGGGTCCTTGCCACCATGACCGGCATCGATCACCACCGCATCGAGCTTCCACTTGTCAATATCATCGCTGAGACGTGCCTGAATCAGGCGTTCCTTTTCAGCACGACGGATCGCATCGACATCGACATCGCTCATGATTGATACCACATAGTCGTTCTTGGCCGCATCGTAGCGGAACGACGACGACTTGATAGCGAAGGCCGCGGTATCAAGCACAATGTTGAACTGCATGGCACCGTTACCAAGCGAAACAGGATTAACCGACTTGACGATACCGTCAGCAAAGGTGCGCGCAAGGCTTTTGGACTGGCCATCCACATTTTCGATGGTCAGATAAGCTGTCCCTTGTTTGTCGGGCCGGAGAAACGATGCCGGCCGCTTTCTGCCAGATGCCGAAAAGCGAATAACCACACCGTTTGCCAGGGTTTCGACGCGAATATCGTTCACCGTGGTTTTTCCGGTTGGCGAACTGCTGGATGATGATGCCGCCGGAAGAGCGCTGCCAGGCCTTTCCGTTGCGCCGGAGGGCAGCACACCGACCGAAAGCTTTCCGGACATAGAGCGGCCTGCCAAAGCGGCCTCGATCCGGTTAGAACCGGAATCGTAGCGCACTGAACGGCCGAGCCACAAAGAGAACATCCGGCATGCCTGAGTGACCGGCAGATACATCCGGCCATCGCGCACTGACGGCGCTGCGGCAAGCTGAATGACCCGTTTAGGAGTATTGCCAGCTGCCGAGTCAACCACCACGAACTCACTACCCATGCACAGAATACTACTCGTTACCGACTTGCCGAACGCCTCGTCGATCTGCATCTTCGAGCCGTCGAACACGCTGCCGAGACGAAGGGCGCGAGCAAAGGAGACCACATCGGCCATGAACTCCCCCTCTGATGAGTAGCCCTGCACCTTGATGGTATAGCTCTGCCCAGGAGCGTTGGAAACATCCATAAAAAGATCGTCCCGAGCTGAAGCCTTTGAGGCGAAAAGAAGCGTCAGAACCAGTACGCCGAGAAGGCGCAAATGAGGAAAGAATATGCGTTCAGGCATTGATAGTGTCACAATAGATCAGTGGAGCTGCAGTGCGCAAAACCGCCCGCTCCTGTTATTCTTCGATTCGATGATAAGCGCTCTCCCCCTTTTCCGGAAATCTGGAACAAAGCAAGAGAATTGCCCTGAATAATAAGCAATAAATAGGTCACCATCCAGTGACGTTTGCGCCCAAGTTACGTAAATCGAGCTTCTCTGCGCAAAAGCAACGGAACGAGGCCAAATTTGTTTTTTGGCAAGCAAGCCCTATCTTTTCGTTCAATCAAGGGCGGCGAAAAAAAAGCGGTTCCGTCCAACATCCTCTGTCCAAATCCCAACGCAAAAGGGATCAAAACCCCATGGCTTCAAAAAGCGCTACTCCATCGGCCAAAAACAGGACGCTCATCGTTGTCGAGTCACCATCCAAGGCCAGAACCATCAACAAGTACCTGGGCGACAACTACACCGTTTACGCCTCGGTCGGCCATATCAAGGATTTGCCGAAAAAAGAGATCGGCATCGATTTCGACAACCACTACGAACCCCGCTATGAGGTGATCGCCGGGAAGGAGAAGGTGGTGCGGCAGCTCAAGAAACTTGCCGGAGAAGCCAACGAAGTGCTGATCGCCACTGACCCCGACCGCGAAGGCGAGGCTATCGCCTGGCACATCTCCAACGAGATCGAGTTCGCCAAGAAGCCGGTCTATCGGGTGCTCTTCAACGAAATCACCAAAAACGCCATCATCGAGTCGGTCAACAATCCGAAGCAGATCGACTACCGGCTCGTACGTTCGCAGCAGACCCGGCAGGGGCTCGACAAGATCGTGGGCTACAAGATCAGCCCGTTCCTCTGGAACGTGGTCTACCGCGGCCTCTCGGCTGGGCGCGTCCAGTCAGTGGCACTCAGGCTGATCTGCGAACGGGAGACCGAAATCGAGGCGTTCGAGCCAAAGGAGTACTGGACGATCTATGCCGACTTCACCGCGCCGACCGGCGAAACCTTC
Source organism: Chlorobaculum parvum (assembly GCA_011372505.1). Classification (GTDB taxonomy): domain Bacteria; phylum Bacteroidota; class Chlorobiia; order Chlorobiales; family Chlorobiaceae; genus Chlorobaculum; species Chlorobaculum parvum_B. The sequence goes on from DRSQ01000058.1 coordinate 12,285, forward strand.
CGGACGAAGCTGATAAAGGTCAAGGGCAAAAAGCCGGAGATCAGCTCGGGTGAACAGGCTAAAGAGATTGTGTCAGCCATCTGCGAACGGCTGTTCGCCGTCGAGGCGATTGTGCCGAAGGTGATGCAGCGCAAGCAACCGGTGGCCTTCACCACCTCGCTGTTGCAGCAGGCGGCCTCGAACCAGCTCGGCTTCGGCTCGAAAAAGACGATGCGCACCGCGCAGCAGCTTTACGAAGGCATCGATCTCGGCTCTGAAGGCGCGACCGGCCTGATCACCTACATGCGTACCGACTCGACCCGCGTCAGCGGCGAGGCTATCGGCCAGGCGCACGACTACATTTCACAGCAGTTCGGTGAGGAGTACAAGGGCTTCGGCGGCAAGGGCAAGGCGGGCAAAAACGCCCAGGACGCGCACGAAGCGATCCGCCCAACCTCGGTCTATCGCACCCCCGAATCGATGCGGCGGCACCTGTCGTCCGACCAGTACAAGCTCTACGAACTGATCTGGAAGCGCTTCGTGGCCTCGATGATGGCTCCGGCCAAAATCGAGCAGACGCGCGTTGACGTGGGCGATCACCAGAAGGAGTTCGTGTTCCGCGCTACCGGCAACAAGGTGCTCTTCCCCGGCTTTTTCCGGGTGTACGACGACCAGCAGGAGCTGGAGTACGAAGCCCGCAAATCGACCCGCGACGAGGTTGAAAAAGAGCAGGTCGTCAAGCTGCCTGAAAAGCTCTCCGCCGATGACCAGGTCAAAATGTCGGAGCTCGACCGCAAGCAAAGCTTCACCCGTCCGCCCACCCGCTTCACCGAGGCGAGCCTGGTCAAGGAGCTCGACAACTACGGCATCGGACGTCCTTCCACCTACGCGGCGATCTTCTCGACCCTTCAGGAACGACGCTACGTGGAACTTCAGAAAAAGAAAATCGTACCGACCGAGCTTGGTCGCGATGTATCGAAGATTCTTGTGGCCAACTTCCCCGACCTGTTCAACGTGAAGTTCACCGCCGAAATGGAGGATGAGCTGGACAAGGTCGCATCGGGAGACGATGAGTACGAAAAGGTGCTCGACAGCTTCTACCGCCCGCTCGAAACGGTGCTGAGCCACCGCAAGAGCGATCCGCTCATTCCGCAGAACAGCGACGCAGAGGTATGCGACAAATGTGGCGAGGGGCATATGATTGTCAAGTGGACCACCAGCGGCAAGTTCCTTGGCTGCTCGAACTACCCGAAATGCAAGAACATCAAGACCATCGCCACCAACAAGGCCAAGCCGAAGGAAACCGGCGTACGCTGCCCCGTGTGCGGCGAAGGGCACATGCTTCTGCGCAACGGCCGGTTCGGCCCGTTCCTGGCCTGTTCGAACTATCCGACGTGCAACACCCTGCTCAACCTCAGCAAGCAGCGGCACATCGAACCGATCAAAACTCCGCCACTCACCACCGACCTTGAATGCCCGAAATGTGGTGCCCCGATGTACCTTCGCACCGGCAAGCGCGGCCTCTGGCTTGGCTGCTCGAAATTCCCAAAATGCCGAGGACGCCTCTCGTGGAACTCGCTTGACGAAGCAACCCACGAGCGCCTGGAGAAGGCCATGAACGAGCACCTGGCCGCCCATCCGACCAAAGCCATTACCATGCTTGACGGCACCCCAGCTCCGATGAACCTTCCAATTGAAGATATCATCGCCCAGTCAGAGGATGCAGGGCTCATCACCGCCCCGAGCGAAGCAGAGGAGAACGAAGCCTCGGCATAAGAGTTGGATGACGCCACCACGCGACGGGCACGAAAACCAATCAAAAAGAATAGCCCTCGAATCATGATCGGATTCGAGGGCTATTCTGATGTCGGAGATGCGGGCGGCTTTACATAAACAGTAGCGCGAGGTGATAGGTGATAAACGACGCCACCCACGCCACGGCCAGCACGTAGGCTGAGTAGAGCAGCACGGGCTTCCACGCGCCAATCTCTTTTTTCATCACACCGACCGCCGCCACGCAGGGAATGTAGAGCAGCACGAACACCATCAGGCTCAGCGCCGTTGCCCGGCTGAAGCCCGGCTCGCTGCGGAGAATCTCCGACAGGCTCGTCTCTCCGGCAGCGTGACCGATCGAGAAAATGGTGCCGAGTGTCGAAACCACCACCTCCTTTGCCGCCAGTCCTGTCACCAGCGAAATGCCGATCCGCCAGTCGAAACCGAGGGGGCGAATGAGCGGCTCGAGTAGCTTGCCACTTCGTCCCGCAAACGAGTATTCGAGTTGACCGGCCTCAATCTTCGCTTCGAGCTTCTGCAACTGGTCAGCTTTGATTTCCGGCGCAACCGCCGAAGCCTCGATCTTCGCTGATTCGCGCGCAAGCTGCGCATCGAACTCGGCGCTGCGCGGATAGTTGCTTGCCACCCAGATCAGGATCACCGCGCCGAGAATCAAGGTGCCCGCCTTTTTGAGGTACATCACCGCCTTCATCTTCGACTGGAAAATGACCGACGAAAAGGTTGGCCAGCGGTACGGCGGCAGCTCCATCACAAACGGCTCCGAGTCGCTTTTCAGCACGGTTGACTTCAGCAGCCACGCCGTCCAGAGGCCGATCAGGATACCGAGAAAGTAGATGCCGAACATGACGTTGGCCGCCATCGCCGGAGGGAAAAATGCCCCAGCCAGCAGTACATAGATCGGCAGCTTCGCACCGCAGCTCATGAAGGGAATCGTCATGATGGTGGCCAGCCGGTCAGAGCGACTCTTCAGCGTACGCGTGGCCATGATGGCCGGAATCGAGCAGCCGAAGCCGGTGATCATCGGAATAAACGACTTGCCGTGCAGCCCGAACCGGTGCATCACTTTGTCGATGACGAACGCTGCGCGCGCCATGTAGCCCGAAGCCTCGAGGAACGAAAGGCCCATGAAGAGCAGCACGATGTTCGGCAAAAACACCACCACACTACCCACGCCGGAAATCACCCCCTCGACAAAAATCGAGCGAATAATGCCCGCCGGCAGATGCGGCGCAACTGTGTCGGAGAGCAAGCCGAACGAGTAATCGAGCGCCTCCATAAGGGGAGCACCGAGCGTGAAGGTGAGCTGAAAAATAGCCCAGACCACAAGAAAGAAGACCGGCAGGCCGAGCGCCCGGTTCAGCACCACCGAGTCGATGTAGTCGCTCACCATGCCGCGCATGGCTTTCGGTTTACGCACACACTCCTGCATTGCGCCGCGCACGAAAGCGTGGCGATCCTCGGTGATGAGAGCCTCGGGATCGGTGCCATGTAGAAACTCGCACTCGGTAATCGCCTCCTGCAATGCCAACTCGATCTTGACCCACACCGGATACTTCTGCACCTGGCTGTAGATCTCGCGATCATTTTCGAGCAGCTTGATCGCCATCCAGCGATGGTTCGCGGCTTTATCAAGCTCCGGCTCATGGCAGAGCAGATCGGCAATTTTGTCGATGGCCTTCTCGACCTCAAGGCTGAAGGAAATCTTGTTCTTCTTGATTTCGATGCGCCCGTCAACCACGCGAATGATGTGGCCGAGCAGATCGTCGAGCCCCTTGCGCTGGCGGGCGGAGGTCGGAACAATGTGACTGCCGAGCAGCAGCTCAAGCTGGTCAATATCGATTTTGAACCCCTTCTCCTCCACCTCGTCCATCATGTTCAGCGCCACAAGCAGATCGACCTCCATCTCCATGAGCTGCACGGTCAGCATCATGTTCCGTTCGAGGTTGGTGCCCTCAACCACGTTGACCACCACATCGGGTTGCTCGTCGATGATGAAGCGGCGAGTGACGATCTCTTCGGGGGAGTAGGGAGTCAGCGAATAGGTACCGGGCAAATCCACCACATTGATGCGGTAGTCGCGATAATCGAGATAGCCCTCGTGCTTCTCGATGGTAACGCCAGGGAAATTGCCTACACGCTGGTGAGCGCCGGTCAAAGCATTGAAAAGTGAGGACTTGCCTGCATTCGGGTTGCCGGCAAGAGCGACGGTAATTTTCTTCTTTGTACTCATGCGCGACGTCCAAAACGATGGCGTTTACGCAGCCCCGGCCCGACACCCTGCGGGACTTTGCACGATTCAATCTTGTTGACCGTGATGCCCTCTGCCTCGTTCCGTCGCATCGTCAGCAGAAGGCCATTGCAATTAACCTCGATAGGGTCGCCAAGCGGAGCGAACCGCAGAACCTCAAGCTCCGAGCCCCTTACAAGGCCCATATCCATGAGCCGCCTCCTGACCGCCGGCTGAGCCTGAACCGCCGTAACCTCCGCGCGGTCACCAGCTTTCAATTCCGATAACTTCATTGTTGTTCAGCTCCTGATAACAGATCGGTGAAAAATTTTGTTAAATAGACTAATTACAAATAAAAAACAATCCAAGCGAAAAGGTTTCTTTCTGCAAAAGAACAGCTTTTTTTTGTAAAAAAGGCCTCAGCTCACCGGTTCAACCGTCTCCGTGCGCCGCTTCCTGCCCCGCAAAAGGCGGCCATCCCATCGTCTTGCCGCCGATCAGATGTGCGTGAATATGCCCGACGCTCTGTAAAGCATCCGCGCCATTGTTTAATACCAGGCGGTAGCCCGACTCCAGCACTCCCATCTTCTCGGCCACAACGCGCGCGGCAAGCAAGATCTGCGCAGCGATCTCCGAATCGCTGTCGGTCAGCTCGCTCAGCGACGAGATGTGCTCCAGGGGAATGATGAGAATATGAACCGGCGCAACCGGATTGAGATCGTGGAACGCAGCCACGTGGTCATTTTTGTAGATCAGGCTGGCCGGAATATGACCGGCAGCGATCTTGCAGAAAATGCAGTCGGGATCGTAACGTGACATAATGCTCGTCGTTTTTAAGTTCTTGGTTAACCAGGTAGTCTCACCGCGACTCTTTGAGAATGACCGACAGCGAGGCATTGCCACCGGAAGCGATAAGCACCACGGTAAGCTCACCCTTCAGCCCGGTCACGCTGCCCCGCTCACCCTCCTTTTCAGGAACGATGAGCGAAGAGGTCTCGAATCCCTCCTCTTTCAGCATCGCAACGAAGGCTTTCACCGCATTTGGGGGTACCCCGTCGATCGCCATGTCCCAACTTCTACCTTCCGGAGTTTCTGTTCTGATGATCTTGCGGATCGTTCCTGCTTCAAAACGGGGCACCTCGATGGGCATCTCCGACGGCCAGGGTTGAACCTTATCGGTGATTTCGAAGGAACGGTCACCGGAATCGATGGTCACATCCGGTTCAGCCGAATCGGCAGGAGCTGTTACAGTCGATGGTGTTGCGGACTGACGCTCGAGCTCCGCTTTGTGATCGCAGGCTCCGAGAAGACCCGAAAGAATGACGAGCGCGATGCGCCCTGTGAATCTGAAAAAACCCTGACGGCTCATGGCTGGTGGTGATTTGTGGCTGATAAACGTTTCTATTCTGCAAATGTACAAAAAAAGAGGGCTGGCCGTAGCAAGTCAGGAGTAGCATAACGGCGTTACGATCACTACATTACCAACATAAAGCCGTTAATATGCTTTTCGAGAGGAGTCTTCCGGAAAGGGGCCCTGATAACAATTAAGCAAACGAACGATGACCAGACACACTTTAGTTTCGATGCTATCGCTCTTTTTTGTCACACTGCTCATGGCTGCCTGCAACAGCAACACGAGCACCCCGGTCACCGACATCGACGGCAACACCTACGGCACCGTCAAGATCAGCGACAATATCTGGATGACCGAAAATCTGAAGGTCACCCGTTACAAAAATGGCGACCCCATCCCGGAAGTAGCCGATGCTGCCGAGTGGTCGAAGCTCGAAAGCGGCGCGCGATGCAGCTACGAGAACAGTGCTGAAAACGGCAAAACCTTCGGCTTTCTCTACAACTGGTTCGCGGTCAATGACCCAAGAGGCCTCGCACCCGAAGGCTGGCACGTCGCCACCGACGAGGAGTGGCAGGCGCTCGCCAATGCGGTCGGAGGTGCCGAACAGGCAGGCAAGGCCCTGAAATCTTCGGAAAAATGGGAAGGCTCGACCGATAGCGGAACGGAACGCAGTGGCTTCGAGGCCCTGCCTTCCGGCGCCCGCCGCGACGCCGACGGAGGCTTCCTGATGCTCGGAAAATTCGCCCGTTTCTGGACAAGCTCTCAAGCCCCCAATGGCAAACCCTACGGCCGAGCTCTCGGCTTTTACGACAACACCCTCCGGGGAGGCGAAGTAGGCCCGAACAACGGCTTCGCCGTAAGATGCGTAAAGGATTGAGAATGAATGATGTGATATGAAGCCGGGGTTACAATCGTACCGACTTTTCGGTGCACTGGCAGGCCCCCTGATCTCCTTCCTGTGTATCGTGTTTCCCGCGACTGCCAGTCTGGGGGAATCCGAATCCATCATGGCCGGTGTCGCTTTGTGGATGGCGATATGGTGGGTGCTGGAGGTCGTTCCTCTCGGGGTGACCGCCCTCTTGCCGGTCGCGCTGTTTCCCCTCTTTGGCCTGATGAACGGCAAAACGGTTTCATCTATCTATTTCAACCATATCATCATGCTCTTTATCGGGGGGTTTCTCATTGCCCTCGCGATGCAGAGGTGGAACCTGCATAAACGCATTGCCCTGAAAATCCTGTCGTTGGCAGGCAGCAATCCGGCGGTCGTGCTGCTTGGCTTCATGCTCTCGACGGCCTTTCTCTCCATGTGGATTTCCAATACCGCCACGACCATGATGATGATGCCCATCGGGCTGTCGGTGATTATGCGACTGGAGGCTGAATCCGGCCCGAATGCCGTCCGGCGATACTCGGTAGGGCTGCTGCTGGGGATCGCCTACAGCGCCTCAATCGGCGGCGTGGCGACACTGGTCGGCACTCCTCCCAACCTTTCGTGCGCCCGTATTTTCAGTATCATGTTCCCTGAAGCTCCCGAGATCAGTTTTGCCACCTGGTTTCTGTTCGGCTTTCCCCTCTCGCTGACCTTCATGCTGCTCGTGTGGGGAGTGCTGGCTTTGCTTTTCCGCCCGTCGGCTGGCACCGTTCGCATGAAGGGGGGAGGTTTTCGTGAAGCGTACCATGCCCTGGGACGAATGGGGCGTGAAGAGGTGGTGGTGCTGATTGCCTTTGCCTCCCTTGCACTCCTCTGGCTAACGAGGTCCGGTCTCGATATCGGGGAGCTGCATCTTCCAGGCTGGTCGTCCCTGTTCGCCAACCCCGGCTTCATCAATGACGGGACGGTGGCCATGACCGTCGCGCTTGTGCTCTTCCTTGTCCCTGCACGGGAGGGTTCCCGGGTGCTCGACTGGGAAACCGCCAAAAGGCTTCCCTGGGATATCGTGTTACTGTTCGGTGGCGGGTTTGCGCTGGCAAGCGGATTCAGGGAGTCGGGGCTGGCTGAGGCTCTGGGCCATCAGCTCGAAGGGCTGTCGGCTTTGCACCCACTCCTTATCGTGGTGTGCATCTGCATTTTCGTAACCTTCCTTACGGAGCTGACCTCAAACACCGCGACTGCGGAAATGCTGCTCCCCATTCTTGCCGCACTCGCGCTGGCGCTGGAGATCAACCCTCTGCTCCTGATGATTCCTGCTACCCTCTCATGTTCATTCGCTTTTATGCTGCCTGTAGCGACGCCTCCGAACGCTATCGTATTCGGCAGCAACAGGATAGCGATACCCGATATGGCCAGGGTCGGGATATGGTTCAACCTGCTCGGGGTGTTGCTGATTACCGCCTCGCTCTACACAATCGGCCTGCAGGTGTTCGGCATAGATATTTTCACCATGCCCGACTGGGCAGTGCCCGCAAGCGGTGCCAGGTAATGGCTGGGCGCTCGGTGGCGTGGGCATCGTCAACAAATCGAAGCGGCCATCGAAACGTTGCGCCAGAAGGTGGAGGGGTGATCGCGGCAAGGCACGGGGGATTTGCGAGTTTCCATAGTAGTGTCCCGCCGATGGGGTTTCGGCGCAACTTCGTAGGGGCGATCGGCCGGTCGCCCGCACAGGATTCGCACGAGTCTCAATCGATGGGAACAACACTCAAACGTTTGAATTGAACCATCAATCGATAGCCACCCACGGCGGCAGGTAAAATCCATCGAATTCCCATTTCGCCGGATTGTTGCGGATGTATTCGCAGATTTCGGCGAGGTCGTGTTCATTGCGGATGACGTGTTCCCAATAGTTGCGGTGCCAGAGTTTTTCGCCGGGAGTTTGGCGATAAGCGTTGATGTGTTTGGTAGCGGCAGATTTGAAACCTGCGATCATCGCGCCGATGGATTTAGGCGGACGACACAACGGCCTATCGCTTGCGCCCCGTGGCTTTTGTACGGGCGCACGGCCGTGCGCCCGTACGGAATCACTCGTAATCACGACAATTCCGTGAAAATGATTGGGCATGATGACCCATTCATCCAACTTGATCTCCTGACGAATTTCCGCGCTTTTCATCCACTCCTCGGCCACAATCCGCCCCGCTTCATTCAACTGCATCACACCATCCACGATTTCCCCGAACAGACTCCACCGATCCTTCGCGCACAGGGTTACGAAATATGCGCCTGGCTGGGAGTAGTCGTAGTCTTTCAGGCGGAGGGATTGGCGGTCGGGATAGTTGGGTTTATCGGTCATGGTTTATCTCGCTTCATGCAATGAATTTCTCGCCTACGCTTTTCAGTCGCAGCTCCGTACGGACGGTTCACGAACCGCCCGTACAAAACCCACAGGAACGCGCGACATCCACGACAAAAACTCATTACTTCGCACTCCCCAATCATCCCCTATCGCCCTACAGCGCAAAGCCTCCATTCTTCTCCTTTTCGGCGGCGAGTTTGGCGGCGAGGAATTCGCGGTTGAGGCGGGTGATGTTGGCGATTTTGATCTCTTTGGGGCATTCCGCTTCGCAGGCGTAGGTATTGCTGCAGAAGCCGAAGCCGAGGCTGTCCATGGCGGCGACCATCTGCTGGACGCGGCGGTCGGCTTCGATGCGGCCTTGCGGCAAGAGGGCGAGGTGGGAGACTTTGGCGCCGACGAAGAGCATCGGCGAGGCATTGGGGCAGGCGGCGACGCAGGCTCCACAGCCGATGCAGGCGGCGGCGTCGAAGGCTGAGTCGGCGTTGGGTTTGGGGACGGGGATGGCGTTGGCGTCGGGCACGCCGCCGGAGTTGATCGAGATGTAGCCTCCGGCCTCGATGATGGTATCGAGCGAGCTGCGATCCACGATGAGGTCTTTGACCACCGGAAACGCACCGCAGCGCCACGGTTCGACGTAGATCGTCTGGCCATCACGGAAGGAGCGCATGTGGAGCTGGCAGGTGGTCGCGCCCTTGATCGGGCCGTGGGGGCGTCCGTTGATGTAGAGGCTGCACGTGCCGCAGATCCCTTCGCGGCAGTCGTGGTCGAAGGCGACCGGGTCTTCGCCATTGCCGATGAGCTGCTGGTTGAGCTGGTCGAGCATCTCGAAGAAAGAGCTGTCGGGCGAGACCGCATCGACCTTGTAGGTCACCATGCCGCCTTTGTCCGTGGCGTTTTTCTGCCGCCAGATTTTGAGGGTGAACTTCATGAGCAGCCGTTATTTGTAGGATCGTTGCGATGGTTTCACCGTCTCGAAGTGCAGCTCTTCGCGGTGCATCTCCGGCTCGGCGTCGCGCCCCTTGTGCTCCCAGGCGGCGACGTAGGTGAACTCCTCGTCGTTGCGCAGCGCTTCGTGGTCAGGGGTCTGGTACTCCTCGCGGAAGTGGCCTCCGCACGACTCCTTGCGGTGCAGGGCGTCGCGCACCATGAGGTCGCCGAGTTCGATGAAGTCCTCGACGCGCAGCGCCTTCTCCAGCTCCGGGTTGTACTCTTTCAGCCCACCCGGAATCTTCACGCCCGAGGCGAACTCCGCCTTCAGCTCGTCGATCAAACCGAGCGCCTTGATCAGCCCCTGTTCGTTGCGTGACATGCCGCAGTACTCCCACATGATTTTGCCGAGCTTGCGGTGGAGGTGATCGACCGACTCCCTGCCGCCACTCTTTTTGAGCCTGGCGAGCCGGTCGGTGACGTCGCGGGCGGCGAGGTGGAATTCCGGCAGGGTGGTCGGGATCGGCGGCGTGTTGATTTCGTGCGAGAGATAGCCAGAGATGGTGTAGGGCAGCACGAAGTAGCCGTCGGCGAGGCCTTGCATCAAGGCCGATGCGCCGAGGCGATTCGCGCCGTGGTCGGAGAAGTTGCACTCGCCGATGGAGTAGAGGCCCGGCACGGTGGTCATCAGCTCGTAATCGACCCACAGGCCACCCATCGTGTAGTGCACCGCCGGGTAGATCATCATCGGCGTGCGGTAGGGATTGTCATCGACGATGCGCTGGTACATCTCGAACAGGTTGCCGTACCGCGCCGAGATCGCGCTGCGCCCCAGCCGCTCGATGGCGTCGCTGAAATCGAGATAGACCGCAAGTCCGGTCGAGCCGACGCCGTAGCCCGCGTCGCAGCGCTCCTTGGCCGCCCGCGAGGCCACGTCGCGCGGCACGAGGTTGCCGAACGCCGGGTAGCGCCGTTCGAGATAATAGTCGCGCTTCGACTCGTGAATCTGCTCCGGGCACAGCTTTTTCTGGCGGATCAGCTCGGCGTCCTCCTTGTCGGCGGGCACCCAGATGCGCCCGTCGTTGCGCAGGCTTTCGCTCATCAGTGTGAGTTTGGACTGGAACTCGCCATGCACCGGAATGCAGGTCGGGTGAATCTGCGTAAAGCAGGGGTTGGCGAAGGCCGCGCCCTTTTTGTACGCGCTCCAAACCGGCGTAACGTTCGAGCCCATCGCGTTGGTCGAGAGGTAGAAAACGTTGCCGTAGCCGCCCGTGGCCAGCACCACGGCGTGGGCCGAGTAGCGCTCGACTTCGCCGGTCACGAGATTGCGCGCAATGATGCCCCGCGCCTTGCCATCGACGACGACGATGTCGAGCACGTCGCGCCGGTTGTAGAGCTTCACCGTGCCTGCGGCAATCTGGCGGCTCATCGCGCTGTACGCGCCGACGAGGAGCTGCTGGCCGGTCTGCCCCCGCGCGTAAAAGGTACGCGATACCTGCGCTCCGCCGAAGGAGCGGTTGGCAAGCAGTCCACCATACTCGCGGGCGAAGGGCACCCCTTGCGCCACGCAGAGGTCGATAATCTCCGGGCTAATCGAGGCGAGCCGGTAAACGTTCGATTCGCGCGAGCGGTAGTCGCCACCCTTGATGGTGTCGTAAAAGAGTCGGAAGACGTTGTCGCCGTCGTTCTGGTAGTTCTTCGCGGCGTTGATGCCCCCCTGCGCGGCGATGCTGTGCGCCCTGCGCGGCGTGTCCTGGTAGCAGAACGACTTGACGTTGTAGCCGAGCTGACCGAGCGTCGCCGCCGCCGAAGCGCCCGCAAGCCCCGTGCCGACCACGATGATATCGAGCTTGCGCTTGTTGTTCGGGCTAACCAGCTTGCTCCCGGCCTTGTAGGCCTCCCACTGCTCCGAGAGCGGCACGCCCGGCGCGTTGGCGTTCAGTTGTATCATCGGCAGTCAGTCTCCATGCGGCGCGGCGTTAGTTGAACAGGGTGAAGCGTAGCGGAATCGCCATGAACCCGCCCGCGATGATGATGGCATACAACGCGCTTGCCGCCTTGATGAGCGGCGTATAGCGCGGATGGTTCAGGCCGAGCGTCTGCGCGGCGGCCTGAAGCGCGTGGTTCAGGTGAAATCCAAGCACGAGAAACGAAACGAAATAGATACCCGAATAGAGCGGATCGGAAAACAAAAGCACCGCGCGGTGGTAAAAGTCATGCCGCTCGATGCCCGGCGGCGGAGCAATGATGCCAATTTTGATGAAATAGAAGTCGATCAGATGGAGTGCGAGGAAAAGCAGCACGATCATGCCTGTGTGCATCATGTACTTCGAGAAGGGGTAGGTTTCCGAACGGCTCTTGTGGACATAGCGGATCGGGCGCGACTTGCGGTTGCGGATACTGACGACGAAGCCAAACGCGATGTGCAGCGCGAAACCGGCAAAGAGCACCAGCTCCATCACGCGGATGACCGGATTGACGCCCATGAACTCCGCCGCCGCCGAGAAAGCTGCACCGCCGTCATCGGCAAGGAGCAGCAGATTGATGGCGAGATGTACCACCAGGAACACGAGCAGAAACGCTCCGGCCAGAGCCATGACGACCTTGCTTGCGATGGAGGACAAAGCGCGATTGTCTGAACTGCCCATAATTCGTAAAGTTCGATGGCTGGGGAAAAATCACCGCTAAAGCTAAACCTGCACGGGCTAAATGGCAAGTAAATTGGCTATTTCGTATCGAAATCGGAAATGAAGCCCACCGCACGCACGGGGCACGCCTCCGCTCCGACGATAGGGACAGGCAGGGCGGAAAGGAGAAAATCGCCGCCATCGAGCTGCTCCAGTCCGGTGAGGTTTTCGATGAGGATGAGACCTGCGCCAAGCAAAACGCGATGGACGGGCAGCGCCTCCGAAGCCGCCTCGTCAAACGACGGCGCGTCGATGCCTACGCCCTTCAGCCCAAGCCCGGCAAGCCATGCCGCCGCTTCCGGCGAGAGTACCGGATAATCGCGATTATATTCAGCACGTCCCCAGCATCGACTCCAGCCGGAATGCAGCAAAAGGAAGTCAGCCTGTTCGATCTTTGAACGAATGACAAGGAGTTGTTCGAGGGAAACGGTTTCGGCGAAGGACGCACTTCTCAGATCAAGCAGAACGCCCTTGCCAATGAAGCAATCCACCGGCAAGCGGTCGAGCGTGGCCGCGCCCTCGATGATGTGCGCCGGGGCGTCGAGGTGCGTGCCGGTATGCGAAGAGAGTTGCAGCCATCGCTCACCAAAGCCGTCACGCCGGATCGTGGAAAGCGCGGAGAACGAAGGCTCCGGCGTGCCCGGCCAAAGCGGCATGGCGGGTGAAACCGGATGGCTGAGATCGACGATGCGCATAGCGTCCACGCTGATCAGTAGAGCAGCGAATAGCTCAGCACCAGAGCGTTGCTGTTGATGCCGCGATTCGGCTGGCTGGTGCCAGCGTTCGAGATATGGCGGAAACGGTAACCCAGCGTCAGCGCATCATGGCTGGAGAGGGCAAACTGTGCACCGAGACCGAACTGGTTCAGAAAGTTAAAGCCGCCGTCGCCCTGCTCTTTGCTATCGATGCTCAGGTACATCGGCCCGGAGCCGATCTCGGCAACCAGCTTCACCGAAGGCGCGACCGGATGCAGGTAGCGGAAGAGCACCGTAAGGCCGGTTTCGATGCCCGCCTCGGGTTCGGTAACGGGATTGCAGAACGGTTCGAGTGCGAGCTGAAGCGTGCCCTTACTGTTCCGCATGCCGAACGCGGAGTTCATGTCGAAGCCAATGCGTACGAACAGCGGCACAGCCTCGTAGTCGGCGTCGGTGAACTTCAGATGGCCCCAGGCGTAACCCGAACTGAAGCCGATTTCATCGAGATGAACGCCCTCGGCCTTGACGTGGGAGGGAAACGACATGAGAGTGAGCATCAGAACGCTCAAAACATGAAACAACTGCTTTTTCATGATGAGATGATTTACGGATAAAAAAATAAAGGCTGCGCTATTGCACAAGCTGCCGATCGTCAACGGCCTGACGGTCGGCCACGAAGCTGACCACCGACTCGATGGCCCGTTGGCGCTCGCAATCACAAAATATCTGGTGATCGGTTTTTTCGAACCAGCTGATCGACTTCTGCTCTGGCGGCGTAGCGATGGATCGCAAAACAATCTCGGCACTCTCTGGCCGAACCATGCTGTCATTACGGCTATGCAGCAGCAGCGCCGGCACCTGGACGCGTCCCATGATGCGCTCGGTCTCGCCGATCAGCTCGAACATCGACAGAATAGAGCGAGTCGGCGCCCAGTCATATTGATCCGGAATCAGGGAGTTGGCCGGATCGGCAAATTTCGTTATCAGATTCCACCGGTCGAACAGGCGGCTGACCAGGGGAGCCAGAAAATGCAACGGGCGATGGGGTCCGAAAAGCGAGTCAATTCTGAGCGGCGTGGTTGCCAGCACTACGGAATCGACAAGATCGGGATGGCGTTTGGCGAGCTGCAAGGCAAGCAATGCTCCCATGCTGTGACCGATCACCACCACGTCACCTCCCCTTCCGGCAATTTTTTTTAGTTCATCCCCGGTATCGGCAAGCCAGTCCTGCCAGGTCACGCCGCGCAAATCATCGGGCGACGCGCCACCGTGTCCCCGAAGCAAGGGCGCGGAAAGGCTGAGGCCGAGTCTTTCGAGCGGCTCGAACAGCGACCGAATGCTTTCGAGATTTGCCGTAAAGCCATGAATGATCAACACGCCCGACAACCGCTTGCGCTCACGCTCATTCATGCCTCTGGGATATGTCATGCAAAGGAAGGTCTATTGGCAAAAAAAATTCACGCCGGAACCCGCATTCGGGCTGGACGAGGAGAAGATCATGAGCATAAATATAAAAGCAGCTCATGAATATTTTTTTCAAATAGCTATTTTTTATCTGTGAGAAAGACCTCATCGATTGATCACACTCAGATCATCCGATCAACAGAGATATGCTCGGCCATGATGATACTCAAGCGCACTCAACTGCTTCTGCTCGCTCTGTTTCTTGCCCTAGGAGCCTGTTCGAGCTCAAAAGGGCCATACACGTCACGGCGATACGTCCCCGGAATTTCGCCTGAGGAAGCGTACCGTTTGGGCAAGCTCAAGAATACGCCCTACCTCATCAACGGGCAGCTCTATGTGCCGATGAGCTTCGAGCAGGTTTATGCCTATGAAGAGACCGGCATCGCCTCGTGGTACGGCCGGGAAACGCTCAAAAAGAACAACAGCCAGCCGACCGCATACGGTGAAGTCTTCGATCCCGGTCAGCCCAGTGCCGCCCACAAATACCTGCCGCTCCCCATGTTGGTCAGAGTCACCAACCTCGACAACAACCGCTCGATTGTGGTCCGGGTCAACGACAGGGGGCCGTTCGTCGATGGCCGCGTGATCGACCTGAGCGCCCAGGCCGCCAAAGAGCTTGGCTTCTATGAAAAAGGGACGGCAAGGGTAAAGATAGAATCCGTTTACCGATAGCGATTAGTCGCACGGGCCGGAGACCATGAAGGCTTCGTTGAACGAGACGGTGCCTTGCGGTAACACCG
>DRSQ01000059.1 GCA_011372505.1 Chlorobaculum parvum
AAAGGGGTTCCGAGAAGCGTGCCGTTCGACGGGGCGAGGTCAGCCGAGCCGCCCGCCAGCAGCGGGATTTTCTCCGCGATTGCGCCGAGCACTTTTTTCGACGCCTGTCGCGTGGCCAGCTTTTCGCCTGCCGGGAACTCCGGCATGTCGGGCAGCCACGAGGCGGGGAAGCGGCCTGCGAGCAGGTCGGCCAACGCTGCGGCGAGGTCGGGTTCGTCCCGCTTGAACGCTTTCCAGAGCTTTTTCCACTCTTCCTCAAGCCCGATGCCCCGTTCGGCTATCGCCAGAAAGTGGGTGCGCACCTCCTCCGGCACGACGAACGATTCATCCTCAGGAAAGCCGAAGGCGCGTTTGACGAGCTTCGCCTCGTCCGGGCCGAGCGGCTCGCCGTGCGCTGAAGCGGTGTCCTGTTTGTGCGGGCTT
Organism: Chlorobaculum parvum; assembly: GCA_011372505.1. Classification (GTDB taxonomy): domain Bacteria; phylum Bacteroidota; class Chlorobiia; order Chlorobiales; family Chlorobiaceae; genus Chlorobaculum; species Chlorobaculum parvum_B. The sequence goes on from DRSQ01000059.1 coordinate 424, forward strand.
CCGTAACCGATGGTGGTGGTGACGATGATGAGCGACGGGCGGTCGTCGATCTCCTGCGCGTCGCGCACGGCCTGCTCTATAGCCGCGGTGTCGTTGCCGTCGATGTGCGAAATGACGTGCCAGCCGTAGGCCCCGTAGCGCTGTGCGATATTTTCGGTGAAGGCCAGCTCCGTCGAGCCTTCGATGCTGATGTGGTTGCTGTCGTACAGGCAGATGAGCTTGCCGAGCTTGAGGTGGCCCGCCAGCGACGAGGCCTCCGAGCTGACGCCCTCCATCAGGTCGCCGTCGCCGCAGAGCACGTAGGTGAAGTGGTCGATCAGCGGGTTGCCGGGCCGGTTGAGTTTGGCGGCGAGAAAGCGCTCGGAGGCGGCCATGCCGACGGCGGTGGCGATGCCCTGGCCGAGCGGGCCGGTGGTCATTTCCACGCCGGGCGTTTCGCCGTACTCCGGGTGGCCCGGCGTGCGGCTGCCGAGCTGGCGGAACTGCTTCAGCTCGTCGAGGTAGAGTCCGTAGCCGCAGAGGTGCAAAAGCGCGTAGAGCAGCGCTGAGCCGTGCCCCGCCGACAGCACGAAGCGGTCGCGGTTCGGCCACTCAGGGCTGGAGGGGTTGAAGCGCATGATTTTGGTGAAGAGCGTGTACGCCATCGGAGCAGCGCCGAGCGGTAGGCCGGGGTGGCCCGATTTGGCTTTTTCAACCATATCGACCGCGAGCAGTCGAATCGTTGCAATAGCTTGCTGTTCAATCGTGGGGGTGTTGGGCATGAGTGGATCACTCTCTGGATTTGAAGAAGAGCAGGGCGTTTCTGAAAGAAAACATTCTCTGTCGTCAAGGTCAAAAAGAGAGGCTGTGATGCGCCGCATTTTTTGTGGTTGGCGTGGAGAATCCTAAGTTTAAAAAACAGCGTGAGTAACCTCATTTCCCCATTGACTTATGGCACTCTTCGACGGCTATGGCGTTCTGGCAGGCGCACTGGTCCGGTACGGTTGCGACAACCGGCAGGACGAATCGCACTATTACCACTGCTCGCTACTTGTGCGTGCTCGGGGTCCAGTGTACCGCTGCGTGGTCGATCTCGACAGCAAGCAGCGTCATGACGGCCTTCAGTGGAAGGTCGTCGAGTTGCCGAATGAGCGGGCGGTTGAGCTGCGAGAGCGTCCGGACGGGTGGCATAGCCTCGCCATGAATGAGCATTCCGGAGCGCTCGATTACTACAGGAGCGAGTGGCTTGGCCCGTCGGCGGAGTGCATCCGAGCCGGTTGCGAGGAGGGGGCGAGCAAAAGGTGCTGGAAGTACGGTACGGGGCACGATGCCTACCGTGACCTCGAACCACTGCTGAGGCGGGGAAGGAGAATCTTCGTTTTCGGCGAGCCGTTTCGCAGGGGCAAGGGGGTGCACAACATTCACCAGAACCAGGGTGATCCTCCCGATAGCCGGTGGGCAGCGGAGAACGGCCCCTGGCAGGATGGCTCGGTGATGGTCGAACGTCCCGACGGAAGTGTTGCGGCATTTCTGAGCAAGTTCAGCACGCAGCGTTTCTGCCTCGACGAGGCTGTCGCTGAGTCGTCGTCGCGAGGCAAGCGTGGAACTCCTTGAGCTTTCCGTCGGTGCTGTTATTTTGCCGATATGATTTTTTCAGACGTTTGATTTTACTATCACTGCCAACAAGGAGGCTTACCATGAATGTACGTTCTGATTCGATGAAGCTTTTCGTCTCGTTCCTGCTGCTGTGTGGCAGCCTCTGGCCCGCGTCGCTTCGTGCCGATGAACCTGCTATTTCGGTGACGGCATCGAGTTCGGTCAAATATCAACCCGATATGGCTGAGTTCGTCACTTCGGTTTCCGCGACCGATAACGATGCATCAAAAGCCGCAGCCAAGGTTGCCGAGCTCTGGAAGTCGTTGCAGCAGTCGTTGCGAGCAGAGGGCATCTCGGCTTCGGACGCCTCTTCAGTCGCCTATTCGGTGAATCCCGAATGGGAGTACAACCGCACGACCGGGAAAAGGAGTCTCAAGGGCTATACCGCTAGTCATACCGTCAGGGTCAGGGTTCGAGATCTGGATAAGCTTGGCAATGCTATCGACGCAGTGGCCGGTGCAGGTGCAGGGAGCATCTCAGGGCTCAGGTATTCTTCGTCGCGTTTCGATGCGTATCGCACTGAGGTGCTGAAGGAGGCTGTCAAAAGCGCCCGGCAGGACGCTCAGGTGATGGCCAAAGCTGCCGACGGGCGTCTTGGTTCTGTGCTCGAACTTTCCTATACCGCGCAGCGTCCGGTTGTTCCTGTCATGCGTACGTTCATGGCTGCAACTCCCCAAGCGGCTGAGTCTACTGAATTGCAACCGGGTGAGCAGGAGGTTACCGTATCGGTCAGTTCCCGCTGGCAGTTTTTTGCAGGGAAGGGGAAATAACGCCCCCTAAGGCGCGAGTAGGCGTAACGCCATGAAAGAGAAGATTATCGAACGGTACGATCGTACCGAAAATGGTCAGGTTATCATCGATGTCGCTGCGTCGAAAGTCGAGGAGTTGTACGAAGACTTCGATAAGCAGGCGCCTTACCATCGCAAAGATCTCGACGAAGAGCTGGCCGCTTATCTTGCCGGATGTGTTCGGGAGATTGGCAAGTCGGAGTTCGTTATCCGTATCACGCTCGATCGTGCTCCGTCCGGAGAGCTTCAGGCGCGAATCCGCACCAGCCTGTACAAGTTTTTCATGTATCAACGCGAGCTTGAGATTGCTTCGGTGACGCGCACTTTGAAGCACTCGCTGATGCTGCTCCTTGCCGGTTTCGCGCTGCTGTTTCTCTCTTTTCGGCTTCACGGTTGCCCTGAGCGGCCCTTTTACCAGAACGTGCTGATCGAGGGGGTCACTATTGCCGCCTGGGTATCGCTCTGGGAAGCGCTGAGCATCGTTCTTTTCAACTGGTGGCCATCGCGGCATCGCATCAAACAGAACTTCAGGATTGCCAATGCCGAAGTGCTTTTTCAGGCTCAGGACGGGGGGCTGTGACTCGCGCCCCGCTTTTGGCTTTAAGGAAAAAAGCATTAGATTGATCTAATTTTATAAAAAATTCAGCCGTGCTTCCCGGTGCGGTTTGTGTTCAGGGGATTCCCCATTTGCCCTGTTCTCTCCGTCTGTTGTTTGATTACCGTAAAGAGTTTTTGCACTACGATGATGTCGGATAGCGTTTCGGCATCCATGATTTACAAGGAGCTTGCGTATGAAAAGAGGAGTCGTGGCCTTATTGATGCTGTTCATGCTGCTACCCGTGACCAGCCGTTCCACTACGTTGGATACTGCATCTCAAAACAGGTGGATCTCATCGATGATGCGATCGATCGATCGAAACAACAAGATTAATCCACAGGCTCTCCGGCTTGCCTTGCAAGGGTACTGGAACCTCTATTCCGAGGGGCAGCTTCGCCGTAAAGGCGTCCTTACGCTCATTGATTTCAGCAAACCCTCCAATACCAAGCGTCTCTTCATTATTGATGTTAATCAGGGAAAAGTATTGCAGTCGTCCCTTGTGGCTCATGGCCGGAATAGCGGCGGCACCTACGCTACAAGCTTTTCCAATCGACCCGGTTCTTACCAGAGCAGCCTCGGTTTCTACCTCACCTCGAATACCTACGATGGCAAGCATGGTTACTCTCTTATGTTGAAAGGGATTGAGCGTGGTCTTAACGACAAGGCCGAGCAGCGTCACATTGTGTTGCACGGTGCGGACTACGTTTCCGAGGATTTCATTCGTCGGGTCGGTCGTCTCGGCCGCAGTCTGGGATGCCCCGCTGTGCCGATGGAGGAGCGTTTCGAGGTTATTGACAAGATCAAGGATGGCTCTTGCCTGTTTATTTATCATGATGGAAAGGATTATGCATCGAGCTCGGTTGTGCTTAATCCGGAAATAGCGTCGAGAATCGCTCGAAGCGATAATCCTGCATAACCCATATCCTTTTGCCGATGCGTTTGATTGTGCTGTTTTGGTTTACTGTCTTCTCGTTTCTGCATGTGGCAAGCCCAAGCCTGCTTCATGCCGCAGAAGAACGCCAGGAGAATGATGTTCGCCACCAGATCGTCGAGGAACAGCTGAAAGGCTCGCTGGTTCGACTCGAACGCTCGGCAGGCTCCGTTTCTCCAGCAAGGTCTGTAATTGTTGGCCAGATGCAGCGCTTTTACAGCTCTCTAGAGTATAACGTTGCCTGGGCCAATCGTAAAGCTATAGCTCGTCTTATCGAGGTTATCCAAGAGAGTGCGGAAGACGGTCTCAATCCTTCGGACTATCATCTCGAAGAAATCAGGTCGCTGTACGAAAATCTGCCGACCTCCCCAGCCCTGCAGGTTCGCGCCGATCTTTTGATGACGGACGGGCTCTTTACATTGCTTTCGCATATGCGTGCGGGTAAGGTGGTCCCCAAGTCGCTCGACCCGAACTGGAATCTGCCACTTTCCGGCCCAGCCGAGAACAGTGATGCCATGTTGAGGTCAGCCGTGATAGACGCCAAATTTCCTGAGCTGATAGACTCGCTTCGCCCTTCCACTCCCGCGTACAGGCTTTTACGTCAGGGCTTGGCGAAATATCGCGAGATTGCTGCCGCTGGTGGATGGACGCCGGTGCCTTCCGGGCCAAAAATCGGCGATATCGGTCAGACCGACGATCGTATGCCGATTATTCGCAAGCGCCTTGCCGTAACGGGTGATCTTATCGAAGATGGTCTGACCATAAGCCCGCGTTCGATATCTCCTGACACCGCCGCTGCCGATTCCACACTCGCCAGAAAGCAGGAGTTTATTTACACGCCTGAACTGTTCGAGGCGGTTAAGGCTTTTCAGCGCAGGCACGGGCTTGAGGTTGACGGCATTATCGGCACCGAAACAGCCGGAGCAATGGCAGTGCCGGTTCAGGAGTGGATCGACCAGATACGGATCAATCTCGAACGCTATCGCTGGTACTCCGGAAAATTGGGTAAGACCTATGTGATGGTCAATATCCCGGCCTTTTCAGTAGAGCTTGTCCGTGACGGCTATATCCTCTGGAAATCGCGGGTTATCGTTGGGAAGCCAAACCTTCAAACTCCTGTTTTCAAGGCGCAGATTAAGTCGGTGATTTTCAATCCACGTTGGGTTATTCCCTCGGGTATTCTGGCCAAAGAGGCCTTGCCCGCCATCAAAAAGAATATCAATTATCTGAGCAAGCACCGGTTGACCGTCGTAAACAGCGCTGGTAAGCCGGTCGATCCATCGACCGTCAACTGGTCAGCCTATCATGGACGCGGATTTCCTTACCGCTTGGTGCAGGCCTCGGGTGATGCCGGTGCTCTCGGCAGGATCAAGTTTAATATGCCCAACCGTTTTACGGTCTATATGCACGACACCCCGACCAAGCCGTTGTTTGAGCGAAGCTATCGTGCTTTTAGTCATGGCTGCGTCAGGGTTGACAATCCAAATGAGCTCGGCGTGGCGCTTTTTGACGATCCGGTCAAATGGAACTTGCCGGACATTGAGCAAGCCATCAATACTGGCAAGACCTATGCCGTGAGGCTACCTGAGAAAATTCCGGTCTACTTTCTCTATCAGACTGCGTTCCCGGATGATAGCAACATCGCTTTTCGGTATGACCTGTATGATCGCGATTCTCGCCTTCTCAAAGCGCTTGACAGTTCGAAAGAACGTTCGATTGTCGATAAAGCTCTTCGCCCTGTGACGCCTCCGGTTGTGCTAAAGCCATGAGGGCATAGCATGTCCTTTATCGTCACGATCGATGTTTCCAGAACGTTCGAAACGGAGGCTCCGTCCGGTAAGGTCTTCGAACTGCTTGCCGATGTACCACGCTCGGCAAGCAGCTTTCCCGATGTCGAAAAGCTTGAACCGCTCGGCGGCAACACCTACCGCTGGATTATGGAAAAAATCGCCATCGGCGATCACACCCTCCAACAGACTATCTACGCCTGCACCTACCGAAGCGACCAAGCGTCGCTGAGCATTGACTGGATGCCTATCGAGGGTGAGGGTAACGCACGTGTCGAAGGTAGCTGGAGTCTCGAGCCCGCCGGAACTGGCACGAGTGTTCGGCTTCACACCAAAGGATCCCTCGACGTCGATTTTCCCGGATTTCTGCAATTTCTTCTCTCGCCACTGATCGAGCTGGCTTTTGTTCAGAAGATTGATAAGTATATCGAGAATTTGAAGGAAGCGTTCGATGGTTAAAGGACGAGCAGAAACGCATTCTTTAAAGTGCAGTGAAAAAGTATTTATGCTCATATCGCGGAATCTAAGTGAGGCACTGGAAGCCTTCAATTCCGTTGATATGGTTGCATGTTTTGCCTCAGCTGGAAATGGAGAGTAGGGAGTGCTGAGTTAATTGGTTGATGGTACCTGTTGTTGTTGAAATCTGTTTGGACGCAAGAGGTTGTCGCATTTCCAGCCTTTTTTTTCTTCGGGCCTCTCTGGCTGCTTCAAGCTTGTGATCCCGTTCCTTGAAAATCTGCATATCTCTGCCTTCCAGTTTGTCCATAGGCGCAATATAACCAATTGCACTGTGCAAACGATTTTCGTTGTAGTGTCGCACGTACCCGTTAATCTGACTGATGGCATCTTCCAGTGACAGCGCTACTTTTGGGCGAATGCATTCGGTCTTGATCGTCTTGTGATACCGCTCCAGCTTGCCGTTGCTCTGCGGATAGAACGGTGAAGTTCGAACGTGAGTCATACCAGCCAGCCGGATGAACTCCTTGAAGTCTCTGGCGATGAACTGCGGGCCGTTGTCGGAAATGATGCGCGGGTTGGTGCCGGGGAATTTTTCTCGGGCACGCTGCACGATGATCTCGACATCTTGCTCAAGCATGGCCGGGCGCAGTTCCCAATGCACGATGAAACGGCTGCACCCG
>DRSQ01000060.1 GCA_011372505.1 Chlorobaculum parvum
CGCGCATTCTCGACCGAAAGCGCGTTGGACTCCCGCTGACTACGCAGAAGCAGGAATCCAAGTGCGGCGGCGAGAATGACGAGCAGGAGGATGACGAGGGTTGAAATCATGGGTAAATTGGGGGTTAATATTCAATCCATCGCCGCGCAGGATCGGGATAATTACCACCTGCCGAGAAGCGAGCTTTGGCGGCAGTACGAGGCCCTTGTCATCGGAGTGTGCCATGATGAGCGCGCCGATCAGCCGCGTCGAAACGCCCCAGCTCGTGGCCCACACGTAGTCGAGCACGCCCTCCTTGGTCTGGAACTGGCAGTCGAACGCCTTCGCGAAGTTCTGGCCGAGGTTGTGCGAGGTGCCCGCCTGCAACGCCTTGCCGTCCTGCATCATCGCCTCGATGCAGTAGGTTGCGTCTGCGCCGGCGAACTTTTCGCTTTCGCTCTTTTTGCCGACGATCACCGGCATCGCCATGTACTCTTCGGCGAAGGTGCGATAGACGTTAATCATCCGGATCACCTCCTCCTGCGCCTCCTCCGGATTGGCGTGCGCCGTGTGCCCCTCCTGCCAGAGGAACTCGGTGGTGCGCAGGAACAGGCGGGTACGCATCTCCCAACGAACGACGTTGGCCCACTGGTTGATCAGCAGCGGCAGGTCGCGGTAGGACTGGATCCATTTTTTATAGGAGGACCAGATGATTGTCTCGGAGGTTGGCCGGACGTAGAGCTTTTCCGACAGCTCCTCGCCGCCGCCATGCGTCACCACGGCGCACTCCGGCGCGAATCCCTCGATGTGCTCGGCCTCTTTGGCGATGAAGCTCTCCGGAATGAACATCGGGAAATAGGCGTTCACATGGCCGGTTTCCTTGAACATGCCGTCGAGCGCGGCCTGCATTTTTTCCCAGATGGCGTAGCCGTTCGGGCGGATGACCATGCAGCCACGCACGTCTGAATAGTCGGCAAGTTTGGCCGACCTGACCAGGTCGATATACCATTGAGAGTAGTCCTGCTGCCTCGAAGTGATTTTATCAGCCACGGTAATGCTTGTGTTTTCGTTTGACGGGAAATGCGCCCGGAGTCGCCGGGCGCCATAAGGTTATGACAGTAAATCTGTAAAGTAATCATGCGAGGTGGAAAAGTAAGCAACTATCGTGATGAAAACAGAGGATGGTTTCATCACGATAGTTGCCGGGCCAGGCGTTACTTCTCGAACGCTTTCATCTTTTCCATGAGCTGGCGCAGATGCTTTTTCTGGTCGCTGTCGATGCTGACATGACCGCGCTCGGTTTTCTGGTAGCCAGAGGGTATGGAGAACGCCGATTCCGGAACCTGTTCCGCTTTCACGCGCACAAGCTCCATGGCATAGCGGCCGTTGTCGTTGTTCTGGACAATTCTGACCGGGAAGCCGTCGATGCCGTTCTGTTCGAGCGCTTTCGAGAGCGAGGTGTTTGACAGGCGCGGGTTCTGCGATTGCAGCAGCCTGAAGGTAGAAAAGTCGGCCAGCCCGCGGGAAATCCAGAGGTCGAGCCGTTCGGTGTTGCTCTGGAGCCGCACATGCTCGCACGGGTAGCCTTTGATGTTTTCGTTGCCGATGCGGCTGAATCGGTAGTTGCTGTCGAAGTCGAGCAGCGTGGCGCTTTCGGCGGCTGTCCGCAGGTTCACCGCGCTCCAGGTTCTGGCTTTGTGGTTGATGATGATCGCCTCATCAGGCCGGGAACTTCGGGTGATCACCGTCGTTTTGAGCGGCTCGGGGATCCGGTCGAGGTGCATGGTCATGTCCATCTTCTGGTCGCGCTTGCCAAACAGGTAGTTGATCTCCGATGTGCCGTTAGGCATGGTGAGTGACATCTCCATCTCGCCGGTGAATGCTGCGCGTGCGCTCGTCGGGATGGCGAGGATGATAAGGAGCAGGGTTGCAAAAAAGCTGAGTGGTCGTTTCATCGGTCAGTATCGGTTGCTGGTGTTAGGGCTCATTTGCCGCAACGTTTGGGACAATATCGCAATAAAAATAGAGCCGGAAAGCATCACATCTTTTTTTGTCTGACGCTGTGCGTGACCAATTCTTTTGCAGGGGGCAACGGCTGTATTTTGGTCAACAAGAATATCGGCTCTGTCAGGCGTTGCCTCGCTGGCGCAAAGGTTGTATACTGAACGCGGCAATTGATAACCAAACCAAGTTACATGTCCGAAGAGAAAGTGTGGAGCGTCGTTGAGTTGTTGAAGACCACGATCGCGTTTTTTACCGAGAAGAAGATCGACGAGCCGCGTTTATCGGCGGAGCTGTTGCTTGGGAAGGTGCTTGGTTTGCAAAGGCTTCAGCTCTATCTCGATCACGAGCGTCCGGTGATGCCTGCAGAGCTGGAAGCGTTTCGGGCGGCCTGTCGGGAGCGGTTGCAGGGACGACCGGTGCAGTATATTGCGGGTGAGGCGTTTTTTTATGGCTATCGCTTTTTCGTGGACGAACGGGTGTTGATTCCGCGTCCGGAAACCGAGCTGGTGCTCGAACATGCCATGGAGCGGCTAGCGGCAAGTGGCCTCGATTCTGTCGATACTCCGTCGATTTTCGACATCGGCACCGGCAGCGGTTGCATTGCCATTACGCTTGCATTGCGGTTGCCCGGTGCTCGCATTACAGCCGTCGATGTTTCCGCTGATGCGTTGGCTGTCGCCCGTCGCAATGCTGAGGAGCACGGCGTGGCGGATCGTATCCGCTTTGTGCAGGGCGATGCGCTTGATCCATCGTTTGCTAAAAAAGCTGGCGGGCCGTTCGATCTGGTCATTTCAAATCCGCCCTACATCCCGGAAGCCGAGTGGGCAGGCTTGCAGAAAGAAGTGAAAGGCTATGAGCCGCGTTTGGCACTTGTGTCGCCCGATGGATTCGAGTTCTACCGGAGCATCGCTGCCGTCGCATCGGAGCTGCTGCGGAAGGGAGGAGTGCTCTGCTTTGAGCTTCATGCCGATGGCGCGAATGGGGTCAAGAAACTGCTTGGCCCGGAGTGCAGCGATGTTCAGGTTATGCAGGATTACAATCGTCTGGATCGCGCCCTTTCGTGTGTTGTGGGCTGATGTCGTAAGGTTCATTACCTGCGAATTTTGTGTATATTAAAGGTCGGACCGAGGATTCTTGTTTGGCAACTATTGGAGCCCTGCCGTTGTTGAAATCCATAGCATTTGACGGCTATTCAAAGCAGCACTCTGTCCATGGCCGTCGATTTTTCGCTGTAATACCAGAAGTTCAGGTTGTAAGCAGATGTTATATCGTGATTTGACCCTGCGTGAGCGTCAGGTTCTGGGCATCATCATACAGTCCTTTGTCGTTTCGGCGACGCCGGTTGGTTCGCGCAACATCGCTCGTAACTATAATCTCGGCCTGTCGGACGCGACCATCCGCAACGTGATGGCCGATCTTGAGGCCGACGGCTTCATCAGCCAGCCTCATACCTCGGCTGGCCGCGTACCGACCGACAAGGGATACCGTTATTACGTCGATCTGCTCATGAACGTCAGCGGCATCGATGAGCAGGAAAAACAGATGATCGATGCCGGTTTCAGCACTCGTACTTCCGAGCTGAAGGGAACATCGGCGGAAGTGCTTGGCGCCGCGGCCAAGGTGCTGGGCAGCATCTCCCGCCAGCTTGGCTTGGTGCTTCCGCCGAGGCTTTCGAATGCTGTGTTCGAGCGGCTCGACATCGTACAGCTCGCATCGACTCGCATCATGGTGGTTATCGCCATCCAGTCGCTCTTCGTCAAGACGATTCTGATGGAGTTGACAGCGGAAATTTCGCGCCAGAAGATTGACGATGTGGTCAATATTCTGAACGAGCGCCTGTCGGGGCTGACGCTTGAAGAGATTCGCAGCACCATCGGCAAGCGCCTCTCGGACTTCCAGAACGGTGAGGGGCTGATGAACAGCATTGTCGGTGCGGCCGATACGCTTTTCGACGAATCATCGATTCTTGATCGGCTCTACGTGTCAGGCACGGAGAATATCGTCGATCAGCCCGAGTTCAAGCAGCCTCAGAAGGTGCGTAATATTATTACCATGATCGAGGACAAGTTCGGCATTGCACGGCTGGTCGATAATGCTGTCCCTTCGGGCGCGTATCATGGCTGGGAGCGCGAGGTGGCTATCAGCATCGGCACGGAGAACCGGACGGATAACGCCATCGATCTGACCATTGTTTCATCCCCGTATTATGCGGGCAAGATGGTTGGCAAGGTGGGCATCATGGGGCCGAAACGGATGGATTACGAACACGCCGTGCGCGTGGTGAACTACATGGCGGGCTGCCTTTCGGAGGCGCTTTCCGGAAACAACTAATTAAACGACTTTCTTGCAATCATGACCAAAAAGCATCACAAGGAACAGGAAGAGATACAGGAGACGATCAAGACTGAAGCGGGTAAAGAAAACGCGGCTGATGAGACCGTAGCTATTCCGGCGGCGACCGAGTCCGATATGGAGGCTGAAATCGCTGCTCGCGACGCTGAGATTCAGAAACTTCGCGAAGAGGTGATGCGCCGCGCAGCTGAGTTCGAGAACTTCAGGAAACAAAAGGAGCGCGAAGCAGCCCAGTCAGGCAAGCGAATGCTCGAAAACACGGTGCGCGACCTGTTGCCACTGCTGGACGACCTGAAGCGCCTCATGGAGCACATCCCGGCTGAATTGCAGGAGATGGCTGAAGCCAAGCCCTTTGTCGAGGGCGTTGAGCTGATTCGCAAGAATTTCAAGTCCCTGCTGGAAAGCAAAGGGGTCAAGGAGATCGAAGCTCTCGGCAAGGTACTCGACGTGAATTTTCACGAGGCGATCACCCAAATTGATGCGCCCGATACTGAACCCGACACCATCGTTCAGGAGTACCAGACCGGCTATACGCTGGGTGACCGTGTAATCCGTCATGCAAAGGTGATCGTTGCCAAATAACCATCAGATTTACAGATAGAGAACAGAGCATACACGATGAAAAAAGATTACTACGAGATTCTTGGCGTCAGCCGTTCTGCCGACAAGGACGAGATAAAGAAGGCCTATCGCAAACTGGCCCTTAAATATCATCCGGACAAAAACCCCGATAATAAGAAGGCCGAGGAGAAGTTCAAGGAGGCCAACGAGGCTTATGAAGTGCTGAGCAACGACGACAAGCGTCGCCGTTACGACCAGTTCGGCCATGCGGGCGTCGGCTCGTCGGCTGCATCGGGTGGCGGTCCCGGTGGATTTGGTGGCGGCGGGTATGCCGACATCAACGATATTTTCGAGATGTTCACCGGCGGCGGGCGTGCCCGAGGCGGTGGCTCACCGTTCAGCGGCTTCGAGGATATTTTCGGCGGCGGCTTCTCCGGTGGAGGTGGTGGCGGACGGCGCGCGCGTTCGACCGGGATTCACGGCACCGATCTGAAGATTCGCCTCAAGCTCACGCTCGAAGAGATCGCCAAGGGGGTGGAAAAGACCCTCAAGATCAAGAAGCAGGTGGTTTGTTCAGAGTGTAACGGCACCGGCTCGAAGAGTGGTAAGACCGAGACTTGCCAGACCTGCCACGGTTCGGGTGAGGTTCGTCAGGCCTCCAAGACCATGTTCGGTCAGTTCGTCAACATCATTCCCTGCCCGACCTGTGGTGGCGAGGGGCAGGTGGTCAAGGATCGCTGCACCTCATGCTACGGAGAGGGGATCAAGCAGGGCGAGACCACCGTCAAGATCAATGTGCCAGCCGGCGTACAGGACGGCAACTACCTCACCCTTCAGGGCCAAGGTAACGCCGGGTCGAGGGGCGGTGCGCCAGGTGACCTGATCGTCATCATTGAGGAGAAGCCGCACGACCTGTTCAAGCGCAACGGTGACGATATTATCTACGAACTCGCGGTTGGATTCCCTGATTTGGTGCTTGGCACCAAGGTCGATGTGCCGACCCTTGATGGTCACGTCAAGCTGACTGTCCCGGCGGCGACCCAGCCGAATACCATGCTCCGTATCGGCGGCAAGGGGATTGGCCACCTGAAAGGCGGCGGCTTCGGTGATTTGTACGTCCGGGTGAATGTCTTCGTACCGAAGGAGGTTTCCGGTAAGGATAAAGAGATGCTGAAGGAGCTGAAAAAATCTTCGCATATCTCGCCGAATCATGGCGAGCAGGATCACGACAAGAGCATTTTCGAAAAGGCCAAGGACATCTTCGGATAAACCCTGCCTTTCTTTGAGCTGTAAATAAAAAAGCCGGTACGTTTATCAACGACCGGCTTTTTTTATGTTTTCTTTCAGGATAAGCGTTCAGTATCCTTCGTAGTTGGCTCTGGCCTCGTCAAGCACCTCGGGGGTGATACACCTGATACCTTGCTCTCTGGCGTAAACGCTCAAGCCTTCCTTGATCTTGCTGCTAAAAAACGGCGGTAAGCTTTCGAGTTGTTCGAGCGCCTTCTCGCTCCACTGGAGACTGTCGCCGCGGGACGACTTGAAGGATTTGCGATAGCCTTCCTCGATTTCGTTCACGAAATCGTAAATCACCTCTTCGTCGTCGATCTGGTGTGGGGCGATGATCTTTTCACTCACAATCCGGTTGCGCATGAGATGAATTTTGAGCTGTGGCAGATAGACCGACAACGCCATTGCCTCGGGGCTTCCACAGGTCAGGAAGAGGGCGATGTTCTTGTTTCTCAGGTATCGTTTCAGGTTGCTTTGTAACAGCGCACCGAGGAGCTGCGAAGAGACCACCATGTAATAGACCGGTGCTCCCATGATGACCACATCGAACTCCTTCAGGAAGCTGTAGTCGCCGGTCGCCTTGCATCGGGCTTTTTCGACATAGGCGCCATTTTCGGCAAGCTGCTGGCCGATGGAGTCTATCAGCCGGTCGGTTGAGCCTTCGGTGGAGCGGCTGTCATAAAGGATGATGGCTTTCATCTGGCGGTCGTTGTCGCGCGTCATAAAAAGTTGTATTGAGTCAGTGTATCTTGTCGTACGCTTCCGTGATGCTGTTGACGAACTCTGCAATAACTTGCTGGTCGCCGGTCTGATCGGGTGCGAACACTTTTTCGGCAAGGATCTCCGGGTTATCGAGATTCATTTTGAGCTGTGGCAGGTAGAGGAACTGCGCCATCGGTTCGGGGCTTCCGCAGATGACGAACAGGGCCACTTTTTTGCCTTTGAGTGCTGTTCTCAGGCTGCTCTGGCCCAATGCGCCGCTGAGCTTTGAGGCGACGAGCAGGTAGTAGATCGGTGCTCCGAGCACCACGAGGTCGAACTCTTCGACGAAGCTGAAATCGCCGTTGGTTTTGCAACGGGCCTTTTCGACATATGCTCCTGATTCAGCAAGCTTTTTGCCGATCGAGTCGATCAGGCGGTCAGTCGAACCGCCGACAGACTGGCTGTCATAAAGAATGATAGCCTTCATTGGGTTGTCGGTGCTGGTCATAGTCTTGGCGTTTTGTTTTGGCCTGACTTTAAAATGTAATCCAATAATAAGACATTACTCTTTCAAGGCAAAATCTGGATGGTGGGATCGTTTGAGCTGGACTGATCGGTTAGAGCCACCAGATCGGCCAAAGCAAAAGGGCGCCGTTTCGGGCGCCCTTTTGCAAAACTTTCGCGAACCTTCTGGTTACACGAACTTCGAGTAGATGTTGAGCAGGTCAACGACGCGGGTGGCGTAGCCGAGCTCGTTGTCGTACCAGCCGACAACCTTGACCATCTTGCCGGAACTCATGGTGAGCGGCGAGTCGAAGATGCAGGAGTGGGCGTTGCCGACGATGTCGCAAGAGACGATCGGATCGACGTTGTACTCGAGGACACCCTTCATCGGGCCTTCAGCAGCAGCCTTCATGGCAGCGTTGATCTCCTCCTTCGTAGCAGCCTTTTCAAGGATAACCGAGAGGTCGGTGACCGAGCCGTCCGGAACCGGAACCCTCATGGCGAAACCGTCGAGCTTGCCGGCGAGTTTGGGAAGCACTTCGCCGATCGCTTTGGCAGCACCGGTCGAGGTCGGGATGATCGAGTTGGCAGCCGAGCGGGCGCGACGAAGATCCTTGTGCGGAAGGTCGAGGATGTTCTGGTCGTTGGTGTAGGCGTGCACGGTGGTCATAAAGCCCTGTGCGATGCCGAAGTTGTCCTGAAGCACCTTGACCATCGGAGCGAGGCAGTTGGTGGTGCAGCTTGCGTTGGAGATGATCTCCTCTTTGCCGGTGATGCAATCTTCGTTCACACCCATGACAATGGTTGCGTCAACCTTGTCTTTTGCAGGGGCGGAGATGATCACTTTCTTGGCGCCAGCGGCGATGTGCTTGGCTGCGGCTTCACGTTTGGTGAAGATACCGGTGGACTCGACTACGAGATCAACACCGAGTGACTTCCAGGGAAGCTGTGCGGGATCTCTCTCAGCGCAGATAGCGATGGTCTTTCCGTTGACGACCAGATTGTCGCCCTCGACCTTGACTTCGCCATCAAATTTTTTGTGAGTGCTGTCGTATTTGAGCAGGTGAGCAAGGGTTTTTACGTCGGTCAGGTCGTTGATGCCGACAATTTCCAGATCGGGGCTGTTCACAGCCTGTCTGAATACCAGACGGCCAATGCGGCCAAAACCATTGATACCAACTTTTACTTTCGCCATAACGGATCTTTCTATATGGGTTTAACGGATATAATGATTGCTTTTTTCCGGGTCGTTGCAGTGACATGAACTGTTCATTCGCTGCCCAATAGGAGTTGCAAGATAGAAAAATAGACTATCGTTGGAGAACTCTTCATGATTTTTTTTCAAAACTTTCCATCAGCAGCGCTTTCAGGCCGTTGAAGCTGCCGTTGCTCAGCAGCACGACCACGTCGCCCGGCTGCTGTTCTGCTTCGATGAACCGGACGATGTCGTTCGGATAGTCGCCGTCGCCTGCCGCGAACACTCGCTTGCCTCTTGCTTTCAGCTCGCGGTACAACTGCTTCGCATCGAGCCGCTCGTCGGGGGCATAGCGATCAGGCCGGTTCACCCTGCCGAGAACCACGAACGAAGCGTCGTCGAAACATTCTGCCAGCTCGTGCTGGAAGATGTTGCGTGTGGTGGTGTTGGAGCGCGGTTCGAAACAGGCCACAATGCGCCTGCCGGGGTAGTGCTTCGCGATTGCGCCAAGCGTGAGTCGGACAGCCGTTGGATGATGCGCGAAATCCTCGATGAGCGTGATGCCATCCGCGTAATCGCCGACCAGCTCCATGCGGCGTTTGGGGCGCTTGAACGTGGCGAGGCCTTTGGTGATCGATTCAAGGCTCACGCCAGCTCGGACTGCTGCAGCCGTCGCTGCCAGCGCGTTCATTACGTTGTAATTGCCGAAGAGTGGTACGCTGACCCGCCCCATCGCTTCGCCATTGTGTAAGACCGTGAAAACGGTGCTTTCGGCGTCGGTAGTGATGTCGGTCGCCGTCCAGTCCGCATCGTCGTTCAGTCCGAAGGTCTCCATGCGGCAGAAGGCTTTCGCGGCGACCTCCATCGAATTCGGATCGTCGGCATTGACAATCAGCAGGCCATTCGATGGTACGAGGTTCACCAGCAGGCGGAAGCTTTTCTTGATGTCGTTAAGTGAATCGAAAATATCTGCGTGATCGAACTCGACGTTGTTGATGATAGCGATGTCGGGGCGGTAGTGCAGGAATTTGCTGCGCTTGTCGAAAAAGGCTGAGTCGTATTCATCGCCCTCAGTCACGAAAAAGCCTGGTTCGGAGAGGCCAGATGGACGGCAGCCATCACCGAAGTTTTCAGGAATGCCACCGATCAGGAAGCCCGGCAACAATCCGCCCGCTTCGAGCAGCCAAGCCGCCAGCGAGGTCGTCGTCGTCTTGCCGTGCGTGCCTGCCACCACAATCGAGGTGTGGCGTCCAATCAGTTCGTGCCGCACCAGCTCCGGCATCGAAATCAGCTCCATGTGCGTGTCGAGCGCGTACTCAAGATCGGGATTGCCCCGGCTGATCGCATTGCCCACCACCACCAGATCGGGCGATGCGCTTTTCAGGTTCTCCGCAGAAAAGCCGTTGAAATAGCGGATGTTATGATTTTCAAGATAGGTGCTCATCGGAGGATAGAGCTGCATGTCCGAGCCGGTAACGGCGTGGCCCATGTGCGACAGCGCAACGGCTCCCGAAGCCATTGCCGAGCCGCCGATGCCGATAAAATAGATGGAACTCATGGTTGGTGAAGGGGACGCGAATTGGTTGGAAATCCTTTTTCTCGATTTCGATTAAGAATAGTACAGAAAAACCCAAGTCCCGCAAAACAGAGTAGTGTCAAGTCAATGTCAGACAGTCTTGCGCATTTCCTGTTATTGTGAGGAGTGTAGCGACGTGGCAATTCAGGCAGAATCAGCGGAGGCGGTTTTAGATGGACTGCCACGCTCCGACAGGTCGGAACTCGCGATGACGAGTCTCCTTTATTTTTCTTTTGACACATCAGCCCTCGCTGTCCGAACTTTCGGGATTGAGGCGATGAATCCGTATTATATCAAATCGAAATTTTTCAGGAACACGACCTAAAATCCAATAATTATTATGCAGTTCATCGATCTCATAACTCAGAAAGACCGCATTCGCGAGAACCTCATGAAGCGCATCGAGCGGATTATCGACAGCGCCCAGTTCGTCATGGGACCGGAAGTGCTCGAAGCCGAGAAAAAGCTCGCTGAGTACGTCGGCACGAAGCACTGCGTTTCGTGCGCATCCGGCACCGACGCGCTGCTGATTCCGCTCATGGCCAAGGGCATCGGCCCCGGCGATGCGGTGCTGACCACGCCCTTCACCTTCGTGGCCACCGCCGAGGTCATCAGCCTTGCGGGCGCAACGCCGGTGTTTGTCGATGTGCTGCCCGGCACCTTCAACATCGATCCCGACGGCGTCGCTCCGGCAGTCGAAGAAGCTCGTAGGAAAGGGTTGAATCCGAAGGCGCTGATTCCGGTCGATCTGTTCGGTCTGCCCGCCGAGTACGACCGCCTCGAAAAGGTGGCTGCTGAGCAGGGACTCTGGATTTTGGAAGACGCCGCGCAGGGCTTCGGCGGTACGGTCGGCGGCAAACGGGCAGGCAGCTTCGGCCTTGTCGGCGCGACCTCATTCTTCCCGGCCAAGCCGCTCGGCTGCTACGGCGACGGCGGCGCGATCTTCACCGACGACGATGAACTTTTGGAACTCCTGATCTCCGTTCGCGTACACGGCGGCGGTTCGGACAAATACAACAACGAGCGCATCGGCCTCAACGGCCGCTTCGACGCCATCCAGGCCGCAGTCATCAACGAAAAACTCACCATCTTCGACGACGAACTCGACCTGCGCAACAAGGTTGCCGCCGCCTACAGCGCACGCCTCAAGGATCGCGTTGTCGTCCCCGAAGTGCCCGAAGGCTACACCTCCTGCTGGGCGCAATACTGCGTCCTCGCCAACTCCACCGACGACCGCACGAAGCTCATGGGTGCGCTGAAGGAGGCAGGCATCCCCTCGGCGATCTACTACCCGATTCCGCTGCATTTGCAGATCGCGTACGCAGACCTCGGCTACAAACCCGGCGACTTTCCGGTTTCGGAAGATTTCAGCGCAAGGGTTTTCGCCCTGCCGATGCATCCATACTTGAAGGAAGAGGAGATCGAGCAAATTTGCGGAGTGATTACGGGGGCGTAAGAAATTGCCGGGAGCGCTCGACGGTGTTGTGTCGCCGAAGCCGTCGGCGCTCCCGGCATCACCAATGCTTTGTTGGAAAAGATTGGTAGGAATCATGTGGTAGAAATTATAGGAAGGATTGAGGTTGAGGGCTGTAGGAACCAATTAGAATTTTGATGCCAAAAGCAGCATATTTCACGCAGAAAGAAAATAGTTTTTTATGTCACATGGTAAGCTCTATAAAGGGCATCTCTAAAAAGTCGCCAATAACATAAGATATTGAAAAATATCGGCTTAACAGCGTTTAAAACCTGCAATATTCGTATCTTGACGCAGGAGCCATCAACACGACTGTACTGCTATGAAAAACATCAACCCTCTTGGCCTGTTTGACGAACAATTTCTGCTCGAACGGCTTACCAAACTCAAGGATCCGCTTGTCAAGCTTGAAGCGCATATCGACTGGCAACTGTTTGCCGCCATCCTTGAAGTGGCTTTCAACAAGCCGTCCAACCGCAAGAGCATGGGGCGTCCGCCA
>DRSQ01000061.1 GCA_011372505.1 Chlorobaculum parvum
GAACTCGGCAAAAGTCTCGGTCTGTTTGATTTCGAGCGGGGTGCTAAAATCACCGGGGCAGGCTTCCCGGTTTACACTGGCAAGGGCGCAAGGCTAGAACGGGCGCTTATCAACTTCATGCTCGACACCCACTCCGCAAACCACGGCTACACGGAAGTCTTCCCACCCTTCATGGTCAATAAGGAGTCGCTCCGGGGAACCGGCCAGTGGCCAAAGTTTGCCGATCAGGTCTATCACATGCCCGAAGACGGCCTGTACGCCATCCCAACCGCTGAGGTTCCGGTAACGAACCTGCATCGCGGCGAGATGCTTGAAGCCGAAAAACTGCCCATCGCCTATGCCGCCTACTCAGCCTGCTTTCGCCGCGAGGCGGGCAGCTACGGCAAGGACACTCGCGGCTTCCTGCGGACGCACCAGTTCAACAAGGTGGAGATGGTTCGCTTCACTCGGCCAGAAAAGTCCTACGAAGCACTCGAAGAGATTCTCGGCCATGCCGAAGCAATCCTCTGCGCGCTGAAAATCCCCTACCGTGTCATTACGCTTTGCAGCGGCGATATCAGCGCCAACGCCGCCAAGTGCTACGACATTGAGGTGTGGTCGCCCGCCGAGAAAAAATACCTCGAAGCATCGAGCGTCTCGAACTTCGAGGACTACCAGGCCCGCCGCGCGAACATCCGCTTTAAGCCCGAGGCAAAAGCCAAACCGGAGTTTGTACACACCCTCAACGGCTCGGGCCTGGCCACCTCAAGGCTGATGGTCTCGCTGCTCGAACACTACCAGACCGCCGACGACAAGATTATGGTGCCGGAAGTGCTAAAGCCTTACACGGGGTTTGAGGTGATTGACTGAAGAGTGGACGTTGTGAACTGAGTTGACGACGTGGACAGGATAGAAGAAAGAGGCGCGGAAACACCGCGCCTCTTTCATTATCCATTATCAACTATCCATTATCAACTGCCTTTTGAACTCGCAGACCATCTGGCTGACCGTATCGGTATCGATGAGGAAGGTGTCGTGGCCGTAGGGTTCCTGGAGGGAAAGAAGGCGTGAGCCGGGGATGAGGCGGGCAAGCTCCTCCTGCTCCTCCTTGGGGTAGAGAATATCCGAATCGATGGAGAGAATCTCCACCGGCATGATGAGCGCACCAAGCGCCGCTTCGTAGGACTCCCGTCCGCGCCCAATGTCGTGCATATCCATCGCTCTGGTAAGGGTGACGTAGGTGTTGGCGTCGAAGCGCCCGACCAGCTTGTCGCCCTGGTGGCGCATGTAGCTCTCCGCCTCGAACAGTCCGTCCTTGCGCTGCTCGCGCGCGAACCGCTCCTGGTAATTCTCGAAACAGCGGTAGGTGCACATAGCCATCATGCGGGCGGCGGCAAGTCCCTTGCGCGGCTGTTGCACCGGATCGTACCAGCCATCCTGCCACTCCGCGTCGGCGGCAATCGCCTGCCGCTGCGCCTCGCTCTGTGCAATGCACCACGCCGAATGGCGGCCTGATATCCCCATCGGCATCAGGCCACCGGCCATCTCTGGAAACATCGCGCCCCATTCGAGCACCTGCATCCCACCGAGCGACGCGCCGATCACGAGCTTGATTTTCTCGATGCCGAGCGATTGCAGAAGCGGTCTCTGTGCAGCGACCATGTCGCGAATCGTGATGCGCGGAAAATCGGGACCGTAGCGCTTGCCAGTTACCGGATTGAGCGACAGCGGCCCGGTCGAGCCGTAGCAGCTCCCGATCACGTTGCTGCAAATAATGAAATCCTTCGTCTCGTCAAACGCGCGTCCCTCGCCGAACATGCCGCTCCACCAGCTATCGGCATCGGCGTTGCCGGTCAAGGCGTGGCATACGAGAATAACGTTACTTTTCTGTGCGTTCAGCGAGCCCCAGGTTCGATAGGCAATCTTCAATTCCGGTAGCTCTCCACCGAGTTCGAGCGGAAAGGGTTCGTATGATTTGAAAGAGCTGGTACTGTCGGAAATGATCGGTATATACTCCATCTGGGTCATGCTAAATTCTCAAATGCCTGGTTGAAATCAGCCTTGATGTCATCGATATGCTCGATGCCGACCGACACGCGAACCATGTCCACAGTCACGCCCGCCGACTGCTGCTCTTCAGCGCTGAGCTGCTGGTGCGTGGTCGAAGCGGGATGGATCACCAGCGTCTTGGCGTCACCCACGTTGGCCAGATGGCTCGCGAGCTTCACGCTGTCGATGAATTTGACCGCGTTTTTATACCCGCCCTTGACGCCAAAGGTCAGCACGCAGCCGAAACCGTTCGTGAGGTATTTTCTGGCCAGCTCGTGCGTCGGATGGTTTTCGAGGCCCGGATAGTTCACCCACTCAACCGCA
>DRSQ01000062.1 GCA_011372505.1 Chlorobaculum parvum
AAAAGACCTGCCTCCCGAAGTATCATGCGCCTCAACTATGCAGACGCGGCGAAAAGCTTACTGCTGCTTGTTGTTGTCGCCGAGCGTCGTGCTGATGCCGTCGAGAATCTGGTGCGCCACGACCGTCATCGAATCGAGCGCAGAAGCCACGACCTTGCTCAGAGGCGTCAGAGCGCCATCAAGCATCGTGCCGAGACCGACAAGAATGGTTGCGAAATCACCTTTGACCACATCGCCAACCGGCTGCCCCTGGTTGGGAGATTTCATTTCTTCAGACATATGCTACCGGAATTTTGATTGAAACGTAACTGCTTTTCCCGCAATCTCTCAGAAAAATGAATGTATCACAATAATCTATGCGATACAAGGTGGCCGCGGTTTTATGGAACTACGCGACTACGCTTTACCTGCCGACTGCCGCTCAAAGCCGCCCATAGTGATCATCGAAGCGCACAATATCGTCCTCGCCGAGGTAGCTGCCCGATTGCACCTCGATCAGCTCAAGCGGCTCCGCACCGCGATTTTCGAGGCGGTGACGCGCTTCGACCGGAATGTAGATCGACTGGTTCTCGACCAGCTCCACCTGCCGGTCATCAACCGTGACCACAGCAGTACCCTTGACGACGATCCAGTGCTCGGCCCGTTTGTGATGCAGTTGCAGCGAAAGTGCCGCGCCCGGCTTGACCGTGATGCGCTTGACCTTGAAGCGCTCTCCCTCATCGACAGTTTCGTAGGAGCCCCAGGGCCGGTAAACCCGCCGGTGAATCAGCGGCTCCTCACGAGCTTCCGAGTGGAGCCGCTCGACGATGGCTTTGACATCCTGCACCCGATCTTTTGAGGCCACCAGCACCGCGTCGCAGGTTTCAACGACGATATGGTTTTCGAGGCCGACCGCCGCAACCAAGCGACTGGTGGAGTGCAGATAGCTGTTCTGGACGTCGTGCACCAGCACATCGCCGCGTGTCACGTTGCCCTCGGCGTCGCGCTCCTGCACCTCCCAAAGCGACGACCACGCGCCGACGTCGTTCCACCCGGCATCCATCGGCACCACCATCGCCCTGGTGGTCTTCTCCATGACGGCGTAGTCGATTGAATCGGAAGGACATGCCTTGAAGAATTCAGAATCCAGCCGCAGAAAATCCAGATCACGCCGCGCCTTTTCAACCGCTGCCCGGCAAGCGGCAAGCATCTTCGGCGCGTTCACTTCAAGCTCGGCCAGATAGACTTCGGGCCGGAAGAGGAACATGCCGCTGTTCCAGAAATAGTCCCCCGATGCCAGATAGCTCTCCGCCCGTTCCCGGGAAGGCTTCTCGACAAATTCAGCGACAGGCAGGACAGCCCCCTCAGAGCCAGCAACCGATCTGATGTAGCCATACCCCGTCTCCGGCGCGTTCGGAACAATGCCGAAGGTGACCAGATTGCCCTCTTCGGCGGCTTGCCCCCCCGACTCGATCGCTTCAGCAAAGGCTTTGCGATTGAGAATGACATGGTCGGCAGGCATGATGAGCATCAGCGAACCGGGATGCTTTTCGGCAAGCACCAGCGCGGCCACCGCAGCGGCAGGAGCCGTGTTGCGCCCGAAAGGCTCCAGAATGATCGCCTCTTCGGCGACCCCGATCTGACGGAGCTGCTCGGCCACGAGAAAGCGGTGCTCGTCGTTACAAACGCAGGTGACTGGCCCGATTCCCTCGATCGATTCGACCCGGAGCACCGTGTCCTGAAGCATGGTGTTTTCGCCGAACAGCGGCAGGAGTTGCTTCGGATACATGGCCCTCGAAAGCGGCCAGAGCCTCGTTCCGGCGCCACCGGAGAGAATGACGGGCATGATCATGATAGCAGAGTCAATGAAATAGTTATGGTGTTACAACAACGCGGCAGGGGTCAACGCCCGGCGTACATGTTTTCATAATAGTGCTGATAAGCTCCCGACGTGACTTCATCGAGCCACTGCTGGTTTTCGAGGTACCACTCCACGGTCTTTTCCAGCCCCTCCTCAAAGGTGACCGAGGGCACCCAGCCAAGTTCGCGTTGCAGCTTCGAGGCATCGATGGCGTAACGCAAGTCGTGGCCCGCACGGTCGGTCACGTAGGTGATGAGTTTCTCGGAACTTCCCTCCTCGCGCCCGAGCTTGCGATCCATGATGCGGCAAAGCACGCGGATCAGATCAATGTTCGTCCACTCGTTGTGACCGCCAATGTTGTAGGTCTCACCAACGGTGCCGCGATGGAAAATCTCGTCAATAGCCCGTGCGTGATCGACCACCCAGAGCCAGTCGCGAACGTTCAGCCCCGCGCCGTACACCGGCAGCGGCTTCTCCAGACGGATATTGTTGATGAAGAGAGGAATCAGCTTTTCGGGAAACTGGTGCGAGCCGTAGTTGTTTGAACAGTTGCTGATGACCACCGGAAGGCCGTAGGTGTCGTGGAAAGCGCGAACGAAGTGATCGGACGAAGCTTTCGAGGCCGAGTACGGGCTGTGCGGATCGTAGGGCGTGGTTTCGGAAAACATCCCCTCGCTGCCGAGCGTACCGTACACCTCGTCGGTAGAGACGTGGTAGAAGCGCTTGCCCTCGAACGTCCCATCCCACATGACGCGAGCGGCGTTGAGCAAGTTGACCGTGCCGAGGACGTTGGCAATAACGAACTCAACCGGACTTTCGATGGAGCGATCAACATGCGACTCGGCAGCCAGGTGAATCACCGCATCAAACTTGTGCTCTTTAAACAGATCGAGCAGAAAAGGAGCATCGGCAATGTCGCCCTTCACGAACCGGTAGTTCGGATTCGACTCGACATCGCGCAGATTAGCCAGATTTCCGGCGTAGGTCAGCTTGTCAAGATTGGTGATCGTGTAGTCGGAATAGCGCGTCAGAAAATGCCTGACCACATGAGACCCGATAAACCCCGCCCCGCCCGTGATAAGAATATGCATCGAAATAATTGACAATTGAATCATTGATAATGGACAATGAAAACCAAAGTGCGGTCTTTCATCTTCCCAGCCTATAAGTCCTATTCACTG
>DRSQ01000063.1 GCA_011372505.1 Chlorobaculum parvum
CGAACCGACCAGGCCTGCTTCAGCTGCGCCAGCAGCCGCCTCGCCGGTTGATGGTGGTACGGGAATGCGCCGGAAAAAGCTCTCCATCAAGGCCGAAGAGGGGAGTGGTGCGGGCGCGGACGTTGCTCGCAAGTTGATGAGCTATGATGAAGAAGAGTCGCGCGCGGGGGCGATGATCAATACACTTTCGAAATCCGTTGAACCGGCAGCCGAGGCCTTGTCCGAAGCTCTCTCTGAGCCTGAGATCGAGCCGGAAGCAACCGTCGCGCTTGAGACGACGCCAAACACCGCATCCGGTGCATCGGCAAGCGATCCTTTTGTCACTGAAACGGTTTCGACACCGTTTTCGGAGTTTGAGCCTGAGCCGGTGGAGCCATTCGTTGCCGAAACGGAGCCAAAGATTGAGCAGGAAGTATCTGAAGAACTGGCCATTTCAGAAGAGGAGCTGTTTGCTGCTCTCGGCCAAGATCCTGAGCCCGAGAAGCGTCCGGTCGCTTCAAGTGAGTACATGACCATTGAATCCGATGATTCGGAGCGCAAGGCATCAAACGTGAACCCTGCCGAACCACCGCAGCAGCAGCACCGCCCAACGGGCAAGGCTGGCCGTGGCAAACGACGGGGTAAAAAAGTCTGACGGCCACAAGCCGGAGGGAGAAAAACATTTGTTTAATAAGTTTTCATCATAGTTTTTCAACACCATGAGAATCATTCTTTACCTGGGCAAAGGCGGAGTGGGTAAGACCACCGTATCCGCATCCACAGCGACAGCGATCGCGCGCAGCGGTAAGCGCGTGCTGATCATGAGCACCGATGTGGCCCACAGTCTTGCTGATGCGTTCAGCGTTGAGTTGAGTTCCACTCCCCTTGAGGTCGAGAAGAATCTCTTTGCCATGGAGGTGAACGTTCTTGCAGAAATCAGGGAAAACTGGACTGAACTGTACTCGTATTTCTCCTCGATTCTGATGCATGATGGCGCCAACGAAGTCGTCGCCGAAGAGTTGGCTATCGTACCCGGCATGGAAGAGATGATCAGCCTTCGTTACATCTGGAAAGCGGCGAAGTCCGGCAAATATGACGCCGTGGTTGTTGATGCTGCTCCGACTGGCGAGACTATGCGTCTGCTCGGTATGCCCGAGTCCTACGGCTGGTACTCCGACAAAATCGGCGGTTGGCACTCCAAGGCGATCGGTTTCGCTGCACCGTTGCTGAACCGCTTCATGCCGAAGAAGAATATCTTCAAACTCATGCCCGAGGTCAACGAGCACATGATAGAGCTGCATGGCATGTTGCAGGATAAGAGCATCACGACCTTCAGGGTTGTGCTCAATCCCGAGAACATGGTCATCAAGGAGGCACTGCGCGTGCAGACCTACCTTAACCTGTTCGGCTACAAGCTCGATGCAGCTGTAGTCAACAAGGTACTCCCTCAGAATTCAAGCGATCCGTACCTCCAGAGCCTCATCGACCAGCAAGCCAAATATCTCAGGGTGATCGACAACTGTTTCTATCCCGTGCCGATCTTCAGGGCCAAGCAGTCTCCCAAGGAGGTCATCAATCCCGACAGACTCTACGAGCTGAGCCAGGAGCTGTTCGATGGCAGAAATCCGATGGACGTGCTCTATACGAATGATCGTACTCAGACGCTTGAAAAGATCGACGGCAAGTATGTGCTTGGCCTCTACCTGCCCAACGTCGAGGTTGACAAGCTGGCGGTTAACATCAAGGGCGACGAGTTGCTGGTCGATATCAACAACTTCCGCAAGAGCATCGTGCTGCCTAACGTGCTGGTTGGTCGCAAAACCGAAGGCGCCGATTTCGAGCAGGGCATGTTGAACATCACCTTCGCGAACTGAGTTGCGCATTTCTTCAAGCAAAAAAAAGCTGCCAACTGGCAGTTTTTTTTGCTTGAAGGAGATCGGTCAGATCGGACTGACCCGACCGATCGTCAATTGTTTCGCTAGCCTGATCGGAACCGAGTCGTCTCCGCAGCTTTTCAGCAGGTCGGCGATGGGGCGGTGCAGGCGCGGGTGTTCGGGGTTGGCGATGTCGAGCAGCGGTACAATGACGAACTTCCGTCGATGCATCTCCACATGGGGGATCGAGAGTAGCTCGGTTTCGATGCACCGTTCGCCATAGAGCAAAATGTCGAGGTCAATGGTTCGCGGACTCCAGCGCTGGTACTCGTCGGGCCGGCCAAGTTCGCGTTCGATCACTTTGCACACCAAACGGAGCGTGGTGGGGTCGAGCGCCGTTTCGATCTCCACCACAGCATTGAAGTAGCGCTCCTGATCGGGATCGCCGAATGGCTCGGTCATATAGACCCGCGACACGCCGGTTACGCTCGTCAGCTCTGTCCGGTCGAGCCGGTCAACGGCCCCTTGCAGGTAAGCGAGTCGATCGCCGACATTGGAGCCGATTCCGATGTACGCCGTCACGTTTTCCATTACTCACCTCTTTTCGATCCGGTGTTCGGCTTCGGCGTAATCGCATAACCCGCCAAGCGGCAGCGAGCGCTTGCGCACCTTCACCGTTACGCTCTCCAGTACGGCCAGCTCTTCGATCAGCCGCGTCGCTGCGCGGTAGGCCAGCGTTTCAATCAGGGCAGCCGGCTCTCCTTTCGTCATCACCTCTTCAATGATTGAATACGCGCGTTGGTAATCGATCGTCTTGCCGAGATCGTCAGTTTCAGCCGCCGGCACGCTGTCGAAGCGCAACTCGGCATCGACCTCATACCGGCCACCGAGACGCTGTTCCTCCTGGTGAACACCGTGCCGGGCGTAGAAAACGGCATTGACGAGCCGGATGCAAGAGCGGTGATGAAGCGTCATGGTCGAAATCGGTATGCGTTGGAATGTTGCAGGAATGTAACCTATTCACGACTGCCTTGCAATGCCAGGTTATGCGGCGGGGATAAACGGTGCCTGCCAGTGCTGAAAACCAAAAAAACTGTTACCTTCTTTATCGAGATGTCCCAGGCCTCTGAACAGGCTTTTTTTTGCTAACCTCTCACCGACAGAGCAGTCATGGCAGACAAACGAATCAACCATGCCTTCAGGGAATTTTTCGAGACCTGCCGCCTGAAGGCCATGCAGCTTGCACTTGAAGAAGACCGGTATCAGGGAGATATCACCACTCAGGCGACGGTTGACGAGAGCCAGACCGGGGTCGGTTATATCGAAGCCAAGGCTGAGGGAATTATCGCCGGTGTCGAAGTGGCGCGGCAAGTGTTTCAGACGACCGATCCGGAGCTTGAGTTCACGCCGAGCGTCAAGGATGGCAAGCGGGTTTATCCTGGCGAACATATCCTCGAAGTGCGGGGCCGCATCGCCTCCATCTTGTTCGGCGAGCGTGCGGCGCTGAATTTCATGCAGCGCATGTCGGGTATCGCCACGCGCACGAACATGTACGTCGAGCGGGTCAGCCACACCAACGCGGCGATTCTCGATACCCGCAAGACTGCACCGGGGCTGCGCTACTACGACAAAGACGCCGTGCGCATCGGCGGCGGGACCAACCACCGCTTCGGGCTTTTTGATATGATCCTGATCAAGGACAATCACATCGACGCCGCCGGAAGCGTCGAGGAGGCGGTCAAACGGGCCAAGGCGTACTGCAAGGAGCACGACGTAAACGTCAAGATCGAAACCGAAGTTCGCAGCATCTCCGAACTGGTGCGTGCTTGCACCAGCCGTCCCGACCTGATTTTGCTCGACAACTTCATGATCGATGATCTGGCGGAAGCTGTGCGCTGGGTGAAAGCCAATGGCTACGGTGACATTCGGCTCGAAGCCTCAGGCAATGTCAATCTGCACAACGTCGCCGAAATTGCTCTGACCGGCGTCGATTACATCTCGATTGGCGAGCTGACCCACAGTGTCAAGGCGCTCGACCTCTCCATGAAGATCGAACGCACCTGATTGGGTTTCACATGGAGGTCGGGGTTGACATCGTTGAAATTGCGCGCATCCGTTCGATCTATGAGCGGTACGGTGCGACCTTCATGAACAAGGTGCTGACTGCTGCTGAAGCGGCCCAGTGCCTCGCCAAGCCCGATCCCGTGGCGAGTTTGGCCGGACGGTTTGCCGCCAAGGAGGCGATCTCCAAGGCACTAGGCACCGGCATTGCGCACGGCCTCGGTTGGCACTCTATCGAAGTGCTGAATAACGAAGCGGGCAAGCCAGTTGTCACCCTGCGCGCGCAGCACCTCTCTTGTCGCATCAACCTTTCTATTTCGCACGACCGCCACTCTGCCGTGGCGATGGCGCTCGTGCAGCCGCTCTGAATCCGGGTTACAGGGACATAAAAAAAGGGCTCACCGTTGTCGATGAGCCCTTTTTCAATAGCTGCGGACGAGCCGCGTATCGGGTCGATCCGATTAGCCCTGATGCTCCGGAACCGGAGTGGCCTCTTTGGTGATGGTTACCTTCGATTTGATTACGTCGTAGATTTTCTCTTTCAGGATCGTATCGATGATGTAGTCCTTGAACTCGGTGGACATGTAGGTGCTCACCAGCTGTTCGACGGTCAGCGAAGGCTCTTTTTCGGCCTCTTTTTCAGCGTAGGCCTTAATGTCCTCGTCGGTGACGTTCAGCTCGTTCTCCTTGGCGATTTTCTGGCTGACCAGGAGCCAGCGGGCATGCTTTTCAGCGTTCGGTTTCAGCGTTTCGAGGAACTCGGCTTCGTTCAGGCTCTGGGGGAACTGGCCGCCCATCTGACGCTTGGCGTTTTCGAGCAACATGTTCTGGAACGACGCAACCATCGCTTTCGGAGTTGGCACCGGGTGCTCTTCGATCAGCTTGGCTGACATCGCTTCGAGCAGATCCTGCTCCGACTTGTCGGTGAAATGGGCCTGGAGCTGCAATTTGACGTCAGCCTTGAAGTCCGCGACGTTGTCGAAGCGCTGCTGGGTGATCTCTTTAACCAGTTCATCATCGAGCTCCGGTAGTTCGAGGCGTTTGACCTCCTTGATCTCGAC
>DRSQ01000064.1 GCA_011372505.1 Chlorobaculum parvum
GGACGGACATCTTCCACCTCGGCAGCGTTTGGGACCGTGCCAAAGCGATATTCACCGCGCCAATCAACCGCCTGATTTCATTCGCCAAGGGACTTGCGAGCCAGATTCTCGGCTTCATCCGGGAGGCAATCCTGAGGCCGCTGGCCGCGCTGGCATAGGGCACGCGGGGGTACGACCTGCTCAAAGCACTGCTTGGTCAGGATCCCATCACCGGCGAGGCCGTACAGCGAACGCCCGACACGCTCATTGGCGGCTTCATGAAGCTGATCGGCCAGGAGGAGATTTGGGAGAACATCAAGAAAGGCAATGCCGTCGCGCGAGCGTGGGCGTGGTTCCAGGGCACGCTTACAGGGCTACTCGGCTTCGCCCGTTCGATTCCGCGAACGATCATCCAGACGCTCGCCTCGCTGACGATCATGGATCTCGTGACGGTGGTCGGCGCGTTCCGCAAAATCGGTGGTGCGTTCCTCGGCATCGCCGCCGAGTTCGGAAGCTGGGCGCTCGGCCAAGTGGTCACCTTGCTGGAAATTCTCTTTTCGGTAGTCGCACCGGGCGTTTTGCCATACCTGAAAAAAGCGAAAGGCGCTTTCGTTTCCATCCTGAAAAACCCGATCGGCTTTGTCGGCAATCTGGTTCGAGCCGCCAAACTCGGCTTCCAGCGCTTCGCGGGAAACATCGTCAAACACCTGAAAACAGCGCTCATCAAGTGGCTTGTCGGGCCGCTGGCTGATGCCGGGGTCTACATCCCGAAGTCGTTCAGCCTGATGGAGATCGTCAAACTCGTGCTCTCGGTGCTGGGGCTGACGTGGCAGAACATCCGGGCCAAGCTCGTAAAAATCATTCCGGAACCAGTACTTGCGGGGCTGGAAAAAACAGCGGGCATTCTGGTGACGCTCGTCAAGGAGGGGCCTGCCGCCGCGTGGAAACAGATCAAGGGCGAGTTGAACGAACTCAAGGGCCAGCTCATCGCGCAGGTGACGCAGATGGTTTCGATTGAAATTGTCAAAGCCGCCGTCATGAAGCTGGTGGGCATGATCAATCCGGCCGGCGCGGTGGTGCAGGCGATCATCGCGATCTACAACACAATCAGCTTCTTCATCGAAAAGGCCCGGCAGATTGCAGCCGTGGTCGGCGCGTTCATCAATTCAATTGCAGCCATCGCCGCCGGTCAGGTCAATGCCGCTGCAAACAAAGTCGAGCAGACGCTGGCCAACACGCTGACCGTGGTGATTTCGTTCCTGGCCAAGTTCGCCGGAATTGGCGGCATCCCGAAAAAGCTCGTCGGCATCGTCAAGAAAATCCGCAAACCCATCGACCGAGGGCTGGATAAAATCGTGGCCTGGCTAGGCAAGATGCTGAAAAAGATGGGTGGAGGAGTAAAAGCCGGTATCAAACGACTGACTGAATGGTGGAAGAAAAAAGTCCCGGTAAGCGGAGGTGGAGAAAAACATACCCTCACTTTTGAAGGCAGCAAAAAAAGCTCGAAACTCATCCTCAGGTCTGTGCCTGAGAAGCCATCAGTCTTTCTGGAAAAAACGGGCGTAAACAAGAACGTGGAAAAACAGAAAAGAGAGGGCCCCGTTTCAACGGCAGAAACCAATGAAAAACAGATCGAAACTATCCAGAAAGACCTCGCAATATACGACGACAACTCAAAGCCTGCTGTAGCGGGCAAGAAGGCTGATAAAGCGGACAAACTCATCATCGAGCTTGACAGCAGTATGCAAACTCTCAGCGCGCATATTTCTGGAACGCTCGATGAATGGAAAGTTTCCGATGAAATTGTCAGCAGCGTTAAGCTTCCTCGCGGCAAGTTCACAGTCGAACAGAAGCGCGGCATTGCTGCGCAGCACAAAAACAAATCCGATCTTAAACTCAACTCGAAAGGTGAACTGATTAACCTCCAAAAAGGCCTCGCCCGCCGCCACGTTATTTCTTCGTACGATATGTCGAAACACTATGCTGACCGGCTAAACGGAAAGAAAGTCTCTGAAGGAAAACTTCTGCTCGAACAGCGCTCTTCAATAGCACAGGCCCGTGTACCGGTCAAGCATGCGACCCCGGAAGGCATCCAAGAAGCTGCTAAAACTCGTTACTCTCAATTTTTCGGGTACCTTAAAAACATGTTCATAGGAAACAGTCCGGAAAACAGCTCGATACAGGAAAAGCTGGACAGGGGACATCCCGACATGGCAGATGAAAAACTCATGGAATACGTCCGTCACGCAAAACGGGCTTGGGCATTCGACCAGAGTATCCAGATATCAGGTCTCGACAATGAATGAAAAAAAGTTACCAATGACCCGTAACGCCCAAAACCTGCATCTTGCTCTCGGCTGGCTTGAACAACTTGTCAGGGGATGTCTGCAAATCAGACTCACGTTCTGTGAAGATTTTGACATCGAGGAGGTCGCCCTGCTGAGTGAAGAGAACGGTCTTTCAGGATTCGTTCTCCACCACAATCCTTCGCTCGAAGAACTTGCCATGCTGATGGTTGCCATTGCACCACATCTTCAGCCCGATTTTTTCAGCAAGATCATCGCAGAATTTATCCCTGAAGGTGGCGACTTCCCCGAATTCGGCGGGGTTCGTGGCACAAACCACCGGGGAATTCTCCCTACCGGTGAAACGCTCCAGTTCATCCTCGCCGGTGACGATCTTGAAAAGCGGCTGGAGGTGCAGCGCATCCTCAGTAACGATCACTGGTTCGCCAGAGAGCACATCCTCTGGCTGGAGCCAGTACCAGAGGGCGAACCGGTCATGAGCGGGCGGCTGACGCTCAATCCAGAGGTAGTCGAGCAGCTCACGCTCGGCACGGCGAGCAAGCCACGATTCAGCGTGGACTTCCCCGCAGAACCAATCGAAACCGACATGGAGTGGAGCGATCTGGTGCTACCCGCAACAACCCTGCAACAGATTCAGGAGATCGAACACTGGATTCTGCACAACGACACGCTGCTGCACGAGTGGGGCATGAAAAAGCGCGTCAAGCCTGGCTACCGCGCGCTCTTCTACGGCCCACCCGGCACCGGCAAAACGCTGACGGCAACGCTGCTCGGCAAAGAGACCGGCAAGCCGGTGTTCCGCATCGACCTGTCGCGCATCATCTCGAAATACATCGGCGAAACTGAAAAGAACCTCTCGCGCCTGTTCGACAAGGCCGAGAACAAGAACTGGATTCTTTTCTTCGACGAAGCCGACGCGCTCTTCGGCAAGCGCACCGACATCCGCGACGCGCACGACAAATACGCCAACCAGGAGACCGCCTACCTGTTACAGCGCATCGAAAGCCACAACGGGCTGATTATCCTCGCCTCCAACAAGCGCGGCAACCTCGACGAAGCCTTCTCGCGGCGCTTCCAGAGCATCATCCACTTCCCCATGCCCAAAGCCGACGACCGCCACACCCTCTGGCTGAACACCCTGCCGGAGCAGTTGCCGATCGACGGCGGCATCGACTGGCAATCCATCGCCTCGCGCTACGAACTCTCCGGCGCGGGCATTCTGAACATCGTACACTACTGCGCCCTCGAATCGCTCGCCGCACCGGAACGCGCGCTGGACAACCAGCGCCTCGAACAGGCGATCCTGCGAGAGTTCATCAAGGAAGGCAAGGTGGTGTGATGAAACGATCCGGTGCGAGCATCATCCTGCAAAACAGCCGCAACAAAGTACTGCTCTTCCTGCGCGACGACAAGCCGGACATACCGTACCCCAACTTTTGGGACTTGCCCGGCGGACATGTGGAGAAGGGCGAAACGCCGAAAGCGTGCATCGTGCGGGAGATGATGGAGGAGATCGAAACCGATGTTTCAGCCTGTAGCCGTCAGTCTGTGTACAACTTCGACGACCGGATCGAGTACCTCTTTTTCATGGATTTTGAAGCTGAAACAGACACCATTCCGCTACACGAAGGCCAGCGACTGCAATGGTTTGCGGAAACGGAAATTCCGTGGAACCGGCTCGCCTACGGCTTCGATCTCGTCCTTCGAGACTTCTTCACCGGATGCGAGCGTCGGAACGACGATAGCAAGACTCACTCCTGATCGTTTCCGGAGGTGATGAAGCAGGTGTACTCCCCACTCCCCTCCTGCCGATCGACGTGCTCGTGCAGCGCCTGAAGCAGCCGGTCGATTTCGGAAAGCAGATGGCGGTGATTGAACGCCAGCGACACGAGGAACAGCGGAAAGGAGATGTGCTCCCGCCGCAGCTTCCGAAGCACGTTGCCCATCGCCAGCGTCATCATCGAAAAACAATGCCGGTCTTCCACCCTCTGCGCCTCCGATTCAACAGCCTTCCGATCAGCCTCCGTCAGATAGCAGCACGAAAACATGAAATCGCCATTTTCCCGCCACTCGACGTGAATGCTCGACGGCTTTGGCTTGTTCGATGAAGGTTTCATGATACGTCACGTTGGTTATTCCGCCTGTTGGAATAGATAACATCCTCATCGGCAGCAAACCACCCGCAGAGTGCAACAAGCCTGCAAAATCGTGCTGTGACGGATGAACAGACAATAAACGTTCACGCCTCATTCAATAACTTCATATTATGATAAATAACGATTAATGATTGGCCTGGCTGTGCATTTTTAGGCACTTTGTAACCGGTTCACAACAAAAAATTTATGAGGTGTCAATGAACAACGAGAACATACAAAAAGCGATATTCTGGATTCTGCTGGCAGCAAGCTGCATTCCGCTGGTTCATGCGCCGATGGCGCTGGTAGCGGGCATCGTTTTTGGTATAGCTGTCGGGAATCCGTGGGGCAAGTCGGTCTCGGTGTGGACCAAGCGCCTGCTCCAGATCTCGGTAGTCGGTCTTGGCTTCGGCATGAACCTGCCGGTACTGATCGCTACCGGCAAGAGCGCCTTCCTCTACACCGCCGTCAGCATTGCCCTGACGATGGGTATCGGCCTCTTGCTCGGCAAGCTCTTCAAGACCCCAAAGCAGACCTCGACGCTCATTTCGTTCGGCACGGCCATCTGCGGTGGCAGCGCGATTGCAGCCATGGCTCCGGTCATCAAGGCCGAGTCTGAGGAGACCGGCGTGGCGCTGGCCACCATCTTTACGCTCAACTCCGTGGCACTGATTCTCTTTCCGCCGCTCGGCCATCTGCTGAACATGACGCAGGAGCAGTTCGGCATCTGGTCGGCACTGGCCATTCACGATACCAGCAGCGTGGTCGGCGCGGCCTCGGCCTTCGGCACCGTGGCGCTTGGCATCGGCACCACCGTCAAGCTCACCCGCGCGCTCTGGATCATGCCTTCAGCGCTGATTGGCTCATGGCTGAACAAAGCAGGCGGCAAAGTCAGCATCCCGCTTTTTATCATCGGCTTCGTGCTCGCCGCGGTCATCAAGACGTTGCTCCCGCAATTCGACCCCGTCTGGCACGGCGTCAACAGCGTCGCCAAGCAGAGCCTCGTTGTCACCCTCTTCATGATCGGCAGCGGCCTGACCCGCGAAGTGCTCGCCAAAACCGGCCTCAAACCGCTCGCTCAGGGTGTAAGCCTGTGGGTCATCGTCTCGGCCATCAGCTGCCTGGCAATCCTGCAGGGACTGATTCATTGATGAATTCTGGATCAATAAACACAACCACCATGGAACCGTTCAATACCATTCTTGCGGCTGTCGATTTTTCGGAGAACTCCGATCACGCGTTCGAGTATGCGCTGACGATGGCAAAAAAATTTGACGCTCATCTCGTCGTGCTGCACGTGGTGAGCGAACAGGTCGATGTCGATCTGCGCACCTATTACGGCTCTACGATTCCGTTCGAAAAGCTTGAAGAGGATGTAATGAGCGCGGCAGAAGGAATGATGACCGACTTCTGCTCAAGGAAGCTCGGCGACTACGAGAACTACTCGACCGTCACCGTCGGCGGCCAGCCCTACAAGGAGATTCTGCACACGGCAAAAGAGCAGCAGGCAAACCTGATCGTACTCGGCACCCACGGTAGAACAGGCATCGACCACATGATTTTCGGCAGCACCGCCGAACGAGTCGTCCGCCTCTCCGACACCCCCGTCATGACCATCCGCACGCACAAGTCGGGACATTGAATCTGGCAATTCACAGACGCTTCTACAAAAGCGGGAAGCGCCCTGATGGTGCCATAAGGTTTGAAGATTCTGACACAGGGCAGTATTTTTCTCAACCGTAACGTCGCCGATTTTTCGAACCACCTTTATGAAGTGCCCGCGAGTTCTGACCAAAATGCGTGCATCCACTTTCAGGGTACGAGTAAAGACAATAAGCCACCACGAAGTCAGGCTTGTATCACCGGATTTCCTCGTATCTAAATTGAGCGATTCGTATTGAATGAACCGTTGTTTTGAGTCTCGCAGCCAAGTGCGAGGTACTGATCCACCATCCTTTTACCATTAATTTCTTGTCTGCCCGATGTGACGGACAACACGGCTTTTCACATCGGATTTTCAAGCATTTTTCCCCCGATTTGACACTCCCTATTCGGTGCGCCAATACCGCAAACAATGACTGCACTGATAAAGCATAAGCAAAATCCCGCACTTCACCAGCGATTAATCCATTCGATTGACTTGCTAAAGTCTAGCAAAATCGTGTAGTTAGATACGCCCTTGATGAGGGAGTATCACTCTTCAACGCAGTCATCGAAAAAGTATGAAAGCACTGGTGCTTAGTGACAAGGAACAGTTAGAGCTTGTGGATCTGCCAGTACCGGTTCCCGAGGAAAACGAAGTTGCCGTGCGGGTTGTTGCGACAGCGATCTGCCGAACCGATGCGAAGATGTGGCGCTCGGGACATCGTGATCTGGTGATGCCGCGCGTGCTGGGCCATGAAGTGTGCGGAAGCATCGAAGAAGCCCCGAGAAAACTGTTCGCAATCTGGCCGGGCAAGGCGTGCGGTGCGTGCGATGCTTGCCGAAGCGGGCGGGAGAACCTCTGCCCGGTGATGCAGATTACCGGGTTCCACCGCGATGGCGGTTTTGCGGAGTTCCTCACCGTGCCGCGTTCGAGCCTGCTCGAAGTACCGAAAGGCCTCGGCGCAGCGATGGCGACGCTCGCCGAGCCGCTTGCCTGTGCTGTCCATGCCATCAAGCTGTGCAGTATCCGTCGCGCCGACCGGGTGCTGATCTACGGCGCGGGGACGCTCGGCTTGCTGCTTGCCCTCGCGGCCGTCAACCGGGGTGCCAGCGTGATGATGTGCGAGCCCGACGCAACAAAGCTTGACAAAAGCGCTGCATTCAGAAACCGCTACGCAATCGACATCGATGACGCGCAAGCTTCCGGCGGATTCGATATCGCCATCAACGCCACATCATCCGCCGATACGCTCGCGTCGGGTATCGGTCAACTCACGCCGGGCGGGCGGTTCTGCCTCTTCAGCGGTCTCAACAAAGTACCCGAAAATCCGGCGACACTCTTCAACGATTTACACTACCGCGAACTCGAACTGGTCGGTTCCTACGGCTGTACCAAAGAGGACATGCGCTACGCCCTGCGCCTGCTCGTCCGCTACGGCCATGACCTCGGTTTTCTCATCGAACGCGCGATCAGCCTCGATGAAGTCCCCTCAGTCATGGAGGAAGTACTCACAGGCAAAGGCTTCAGGCAATTAATTGATTTCAGCAAGAAGTCTTAACCTCTTCATCCTATACAACCTGTCAGACTTATCAGACCCATAAGACCTATTCTTAAAACAATGACACAAGAACAAGAACTACGCACCTTTGGCCGGCTGATTTCATCAATCGCTTCGGGGCACGTCATGAGCCGCGAAGAGTCGTACGAGGCTTACCGGCAGGTAATTCTGAACCTTCAGCCGGAACTTCAACAGGGCGCGTTTCTTGCAGCGCACCTGATGCGCAACCCCACCACCGAAGAGCTTTCGGGCGCGTGGGATGCGCTCGACCGGCACGACACGGCAAAGCTCGACGTCGAACTTGACGGACCGGTGTGCGACATCGTCGGCACGGGTTCGGACAAACTCAAAACCCTGAACTGCTCCAGCCCGGCAGCGCTGATCGCCGCGGCGTGCGGACTGCCGGTGGCCAAGAAAGGAGCGCGGCTCGTAACTGGCGTGTCGGGCGCATCAGACATCTTCGAATCGCTTGGCATCGACCTCGACCATCCGCTCGAACGCGCCGCACTGAGTCTCGAAAACACCGGCATCTGCTACCTGCCGGGCGAAGCGTTCCTGAAGTCGGGCTGGGCGCGGCTGATCGGCTCGATGCGCTTCACCTCGGCCTTCAACATCCTCGGCCCGCTCACCCGCCCCTGTACGCAGAACAACTGTGCGGTGATCGGCGCTTACGCCCCAGAGGTGTCAAGGCAGATGATCGACATCCTCGCCGAAATCGGAATGCCGGCCGCCCTC
The DNA here is from genome assembly GCA_011372505.1 of Chlorobaculum parvum. Classification (GTDB taxonomy): domain Bacteria; phylum Bacteroidota; class Chlorobiia; order Chlorobiales; family Chlorobiaceae; genus Chlorobaculum; species Chlorobaculum parvum_B. Next base: position 8,359 of record DRSQ01000064.1, read on the forward strand.
TCCCCGTTCGGCCTCGCTGAAGGGTTCGATCCGGCGCTCGGCATGGACGAGTTCTCCCTCTGCGGCCCGACCAGAGTGGTCGAGCTGCGTAACGGCGCGATCACCAACTACGAGGTGACACCCGAAGATTTCGGCATGAAACAGGTTCCTCTGGAACAGATTGCAAGCATGAAAAGCGGTGCGGAAAATGCCTCCGTGGTACAGGAGGTGCTGCAAGGCAAACGCGGAGGAGCCGCCGCAGACTTCTTCAACATGAACGCCGCTGCCGCGCTCTACATCGCCGGAATGGGAACCAGCTACCGCCAAGCCGCCGACATGGCCCGCGAGGCCCTTGAATCGGGCAAAGCTTGGCAAAAACTCGAAGCGATGCTCGAATACCAGGGAACTGACGCCCTAACCGAGTGCTGAATGACCTGTACTTGTAGGGGCAACCCTTGCGGTTGCCCTTCTCGTCCATTCCACCCCAACGCAAAAAGGCACCGGAACCTCAACAGCTCCGGTGCCTTTTAAAAAACAGCAAGCCTCGCCCTTACCTGATCGACTCAAGAAAGCGCTCGGCTTCAATCGCCGACATGCAACCGGTGCCCACAGCCGTCACCGCCTGGCGGTAGGTAAAGTCCTGCACGTCACCGCAGGCGAAAACGCCCTGCACGCTGGTTTCAGTCGAGTGCGGCTTGGTGAGAATGTAACCGTAATCGTCCATGTCAAGCTGGCCGTTGAAGAGCTTGGCATTCGGCTCGTGACCGATCGCCATGAAAACGCCGTCGCAGGCATACTCGGTCAGTTCGCCGGTTTTGACGTTTTTGAGCCTGATGCCAGTCACCTTCGTGCCATCACCGAGAATTTCATCGACCACCTGGTTAAGCTCGGTGGTGATCTTCTCGTTTTTGCTGGCGCGAAGGCTCATGATCTTGGAAGCGCGGAACTCGTCCCGGCGATGCACCAGCACCACCTCGGAGGCGAACTTGGTGAGGTAAAGCGCCTCTTCCATCGCCGTGTCACCCCCGCCTACGACGAAGACCCGGCAATTGCGAAAAAAAAAGCCGTCGCAGGTAGCACAGGCCGACACACCACGTCCGCGGTACGTCTCTTCGGACTCGATGCCGAGCCACTTGGCGTTCGCGCCGGTGGCGATGATGACGGTTCGGGCCAGAATCTCTGTACCATCCTCCATGGTCAGGCAGAAGGGACTGCGCGACACATCGGCTTCGGTCACGCTGCCATACTGGAACTCGACGCCGAAACGCGCGGCCTGTTCACGCATCCTGCCCATCAGCTCCGGGCCGGGAATGCCTTCCGGGAATCCGGGGAAATTCTCGATGTCAGTGGTGATCATGAGCTGACCGCCCGGCTGGTGACCTTCGATGACCAACGGCTTCAGGTTGGCCCTTCCGGTATAGATGGCCGCCGTGTATCCGGCAGGGCCGGTACCGATGATGACGACGTCCCTGATTTCTTTATCCATCGTTGCGCTCCGGGAAGATATGTTGGGGTATGCTTAAACACAGCTATCCCGGCATGAAGCCGGGATAGCTGAAGAAAAAATGGAAGGAAAATCAGGCGAGGTACTCGTCGATTTTCTTTGCGATCATGTTTTTGGGCAGTGCGCCAACCATCTGGTCAACGACCTGTCCGCCTTTGATGATCAACATGGTAGGAATGCTGCGAATACCGAACTGTGCTGCAGTGTTGGGGTTTTCATCGACGTTGAGTTTTGCGATGATAGCCTTGCCTTCGTAATCACCGGCAAGCTCTTCAATAACCGGACCGAGCATCATGCAGGGGCCACACCACGATGCCCAGAAATCAACAAGGGCAACTTTATCTGACTTGAGAATGTCAGACTCGAAATTCTGATCGGTAGCCGTAAAATATTTTCCGCTCATAATATACAACGCTAAAGGTTAACAATTGATAAGAGAAACGATGTTACTCTATGCAAATATAATTGAATAAATCGCAACTTGGCAACAAATGCTGAAATTCTATCCGGTTATTTTCACATTATCGGGGCCGAGAATCTCTTCGAGCCGGTTGAGCACCTCATCCCCGGCCTCGATCGGTGTATTGCGTGCAAAAACCTTCAGCGTTTCGCTTTTCGATCCTACCGTTGCCCGAAGCTCGAAATCGACCGGCGTTTCGCCTTTATGCTGCTCGAACAGCTCGCGCACTTCCTTGAGCTTGTCGAGCTGAGAGGCGTCATCGGTATCGATGCGCAGCACCACCTTTTTGATCAAGGCGGAGCGCACCTTCTTGAGCGGCACCACCTCGCGCACCAGCAGCTTCAGGCTGCCGTCCCGCGCTTCAGCCTCAGCGCTGAGCATCACCGCTTCGTCGGGCTGAAGCATGTGGCGATACTGCTCGTACACGCTGGCGAACACCGTGAAATCGGCCTTACCGGTGAAGTCCTCGAGCACGCCGAAAAGCATCTGCTTGCCTTTGCGATCCTGATAGGGCTTAACAGAAACGATCACGCCAATCGCTTTGTACAATCGCGAGGGGGTCACGTCGCGCTTGTCGAGCGGCAGGTTGGCGAAGGCCTCCCAGTCGCGGCGGTAGCGGTCGAGCGGGTGGTGGCTGAGGTAGAAGCCGACGAGCCGCTTTTCGTGCTGGAGCTTTTCGCTCTCCGGCATCGGCTCGGCGTTGTCGAGTTCGGGGTAATAGATGCCCGCCTGCTCGTCGCTGAAGTCGTCGTTGAAAAAGCCGCCCTGGCCAAGCGTGACCGCCTTGTTCTGGATCTGGCCGAACTTGATCGCCTTGTCAACGTTGGCGAGCAACTTGCCGCGGTTGGGTTCGATCTCGTCGAGCGCTCCGGCCATAACGAGGCATTCGAGCGCCTTGCGGTTCATGGCGCGCAGATCGACCGAAGCGGTCAGGTCGAAAAGATTGGCGAAGGGCTTGCCGTCGCGCCGCAACCGCGAAGCCACCACCGCGCGCGCGCCGCCGCCTACCTGCTTGATGGCCGACAGGCCCACACGAATGCAGGGCTTGCCCTTGAATTCATCGACCGAAAAGAGCGCATCGCTCTGGTTGATCGACGGCGGCAGGGTAAAGATGCCGAACCCTTTTGCCTCGTCGGTCAGGTGCTTCATGCGTTCGGTGTCGCCAATCTCGCTGTTCAGGATCGCCGTAACGAACTCGATGGTGTAGTGCGCCTTGAGGTAGCCCGTCCAGTAGGCCAGCACGCCGTAGGCCGCCGAGTGGCTCTTGTTGAAACCGTATCCGGCGAACTCGGCCATCAGGTCGAAGATGCGCGTGGCGAGCGCCTCGTTGACATCGATGCTCACCGCGCCCTGCACGAACTCGTCCTTGAACTTCTGCATCAACGCGGCGTTCTTCTTGCCCATCGCCTTGCGCAGGTTGTCCGCC
>DRSQ01000065.1 GCA_011372505.1 Chlorobaculum parvum
AAAGGTGGTGAACGAAGAGGTGCTGAATACGATTTTTGCGCAGTTTTGTATTGGGAAATAGGGGGAAGAGATAGACACGGACTGGCACGGACGAGCACAGACACTCACGGACTGATCTGGACAAACACAAACTGCCACGGATTGAATCGCTGCCGAACCGGAAGCAACCCGGTTCGGCAGTGCTCTTTTACTTGTCGCCGAGGATGATGACTTTTGAGTTCTGTGTCTTCACAAGGTTTTGCATTACTTTGATCTGCTCGTATTTCAGGAGCCTGTCGTTCAGCGGTTCCGAGATAATCTGCTGGTAGTCGGAGATACCTTTCGCCTCGACACGTTTGCGTTCAGCTTCCTGGGTCTCTTTCTGCAGGACGAACTGCATTTTCTGCGCTTCTTGTTCGGCGTTGATTTTAGCCTCGATTGCCATCTTCACCGACTCCGGAAGCGAGATGTTGCGCACCAGCAGGTTCTCCAGAATGATGCCGCGATCCTCGAAATCCTTTCTGATGCTCTCGAAAATGTTCGCCTGGAACTCTTCGCGTTTTTTCGAGTAGAGATCGATAGCGTTATACATCACGGCGTTATCGCGAATTCTGGTGCGGGCGGTCGGTCTGATGATTTTGTCGATGTAGGTGTATCCGGGACCGATCTCACGGCGGATGGCCGGAGCCTGCGTCGGGTTGACCCTGTAGAGCACGGTCATGTCGATGGTGACCTCGAGGCCATCGGCGCTCAACACCCGGATCGGACCGTCGCTCAGTTGCGAACGCTCCTTTTCCGCGCCGGACATGGTATAACTCTGGGTCGTAATGTCGAAAAGCTCAACCTTTTCGAGAGGATTGATGATGTTCAAGCCACTGTTCAGAGTGGTTGGCTGGACTTTTCCGAACAGGCTTCTGACCCCAACCTTGCCTGGCTCTACAATCCTGACGGCAGACGACAAAAAACCAAGAAGAATGACCACGATTCCCGCACCCCTGAACAGACCCGACATCCTGCTGAAGGCCTTGTTTCCTGTCGGGTTGGCCACACCGATGACAAAAAGGGTGATTCCGATAAGGACAAGTAAGTTCATGACATGCAGATGAGATGAGGTTAAAAAGATGAACGCCTGATAAGGGGGAGGGCTTTGAGCAATGTAGCTGTTTTTTTCTCCAGGGAATGCTAACAGGCGCTTAACGTTAAGCGCTCTGTTTTTCTGACTAAAGGGTTTGTTGATTGCAATCGATCGGTTTCGATTGCATTTTGAGAAGCTTTTTGCTTGCTAAAAAAAATAAAAGATAACGCCATGCTTGTTTGTGATTTCAGAACCACATGCCTGAACTGGATGAACGTCGATGACGTCGTAATGGGCGGCGTGTCGGACAGCGCAATGCAGTTGACTTCGGACGAAACTGCTGTATTTACCGGGAATCTGTCGCTTGAAAATTCTGGCGGTTTCGCTTCGGTTCGGACGGTGCTTGAGCGCCGGAATTATGCAGATTTCGCCGGGTTCCGGATCAGGGTGAAGGGTGACGGGAAGCGCTACAGCTTCAGGACGAGGAACGATGAGCGGTTTGATGGCGTCGTCTATAAATTCGATTTCGAGACTGTGCCAAGCAAGTGGGTGGAGATCGACCTTCCTTTTTCAGGATTCAAGCCATCCTTTCGCAGAAGAATTCTCGACGATGTTCCGCCGCTTGACAACGCCAACATCGTACAGGTCGGGCTGCTCATCTCGAACAAACAGAAAGGAGCGTTCCGGCTGGAAATCGACTGGATCGAGGCGTACAGCAAGGGTTGAGATTGAGTGGGCGAGACAGATTTATTGTAACTCCCGCCCCCCTGTCACTCTTTTCGATACAAACCTTTGAAGCCAGCAACCAGCAAGGCGAGGCCAATGACGAGAGCTGACCAGGAAATTCCGTCGCCGATGATAAAGGCACCGTTGAGCATCCCGTACTTCGGAGCGAACAGCAACACGAGGTCGGCCCCGATCAGGATGAGCAACGCCTTGAAAAAGCTGATCTTGACGCGCGGTTTGCTATTCTTGCCCTCTTTCGTAGCTTTGGCCATAACACATTCCGATTCTTTGAGCGATGAACATTTTAGGGATAGAAACCAGTTGCGACGAAACCTCGGCCGCCGTCCTTAGCGATGGAACGGTTCGGTCGAACGTCGTCAGTTCTCAGCGATGCCACACCGATTTCGGCGGCGTGGTGCCCGAACTGGCTTCACGGGAGCATGAGCGGCTGATAGTCTCGATTGTCGAGGCCGCCATAACCGAAGCAAATATAGCAAAAAACGACCTCGATGTCATAGCCGCCACCGCCGGGCCGGGGCTGATCGGGGCGGTGATGGTGGGGCTCTGTTTCGCCGAGGGGCTGGCCTGGGCGCTCGGCAAGCCGTTCGTTCCGGTCAACCACGTCGAAGCACACATCTTCTCCCCCTTCATCAGCGATGAACCCGGCCATAAATCGCCGGATGGCGACTTTGTTTCGCTGACCGTTTCGGGCGGGCACACGCTCCTGTCGGTCGTCCGGCAGACGCTCGAGTACGAAGTGATCGGCCGCACGATCGACGACGCGGCGGGCGAGGCATTCGACAAGACCGGCAAAATGCTCGGCCTCGGCTACCCGGCAGGCCCGGAGATCGACCGGCTCGCCAGCAACGGCGATCCGAAATTCCACCGCTTCCCGCGCGCCCTGACCTCCAGCTCGCAGACCAGCAAGAGCTACCGCGGCAACTTCGACTTCAGCTTCTCCGGCCTCAAGACTTCGGTGCGAACCTGGCTCTCCCGCCACGAACCAGACTATGCAAAGCAACACCTGGCCGATCTGGCCGCCTCTATTCAGGCTGCCATCGTCAGCGTGCTGGTCGAAAAAACCATCGCTGCCGCGCTGCTACACAAGGTCAGTGCCGTCTCGATCGCTGGCGGCGTCAGCGCCAACTCCGGCCTTCGCACGGCGATGCAGACGGCCTGCGACAAGCACGACCTCGACCTTTTCATTCCCAAAGCGACCTACTCGACCGACAACGCCGCCATGATCGCCACCATGGCGCAACTGATGATGGAGCGTGATCGGTATCGGGAAAATACTTACGGTATCGCGCCCTTTGCCCGATTCAGCGCAGCAGGCAAAGGCGCTCGTTGAAATAGTTCGGGAAATAAATTATCTTCAGTCTCGAAAAAAAGCGCCCCGGAGCGGCTGAAAGGCCGTCCTGAAGGCCAAGCTACGATTACCAACCGCAAGCCATTAGCCATGTACGATACCATCCTTGCCTTGATGCTTTTCGCACCACCAACGACTGGTGGACAGGCCCCGAATCCATTTGTCCAACTCGTGCCGCTCGTTCTGATCTTTGTCGTTTTCTACTTCTTTATGATCCGCCCGCAGCAGAAGAAACAGAAAGAGCGTGAAAAACTGCTCGACGATATCAAGCGCGGCGACAGAATCGTCACCATCGGAGGCATGCACGGCACAGTTGCCGGGATCGATACGGAGAAAAAAACGGTTCTTGTACAGGTTGCCGACAATCTCAAGATCAAGTTCGAGCGTTCGGCAATCGCCAGCACAGAAAAACAGGAAACCGGCGACAAACTCGCCCCAAAGGAGTAACAGGAATCGATGCAGGAAACACCCGCAATTCTGGTTCTTGAAAACGGTTCGGTCTATCGCGGAACCGCTTTCGGCCACATCTCCGAGGCCACTGGTGAGGTGGTCTTCAACACGTCGCTGACCGGCTATCAGGAAATTCTTACCGATCCGTCCTACGCCGGGCAGATGGTGGTCATGACCTACCCGCTCATCGGCAACTACGGCATTACGCCAAACGATAACGAGTCATCAAAAATCTGGGCATCAGCGCTCATCGTGCGCGAAGCCTCGAACGTTTACAGCAACTACGAATCGACCCGCAGCCTCGACGAAACGCTCAAAGAGGCGGAAGTAATGGGCCTTGCCGGAATCGACACCCGCAAGCTCGTCCGGGAGATCCGGCAGAAGGGCGCCATGCGCGGCGTCATTTCAACATCGACCGACGATGTCGAGGCGCTGAAAGCAAAGGCGCTCGCCATCCCGGAAATGACCGGCCTCGATCTGGTCAGCACGGTCACGACCGGTGAGAGCTACACGGTCGATAATGAGGAAGCGAGCTACCACGTCGTCGCTTTCGATTACGGCATCAAGACCAACATCCTTCGCCAGCTTAAAGCCGAAGGGTGCCGCGTCACGGTGATCACCGCCAAAACCACCGCCGAAGAGGTACTCGCACTGAATCCCGACGGGGTCTTCCTCTCCAACGGCCCCGGCGACCCGTTCGCGGTCACCTACGCCATCGACACCATCCGTGAGCTGGCCGCTCGCAACAGCAAGCTGCCGATCTTCGGCATCTGCCTCGGCCACCAGCTGCTGTCGCTGGCCTTCGGCGCGAAAACCTACAAGCTCAAGTTCGGCCACCACGGCGCGAACCATCCGGTCAAGAACCTCGTGAACAGCACCATCGAAATCACCTCGCAAAACCACGGGTTCGCCGTCGAGATGGACACGCTGCCCGGCGACCTTGAACTGACCCACAAGAACCTCTACGACCTCACCGTCGAGGGAGTCAGGCATCGGGAGTTACCCTGCTTCTCAGTGCAGTATCACCCCGAAGCCGCCCCCGGCCCGCATGACTCGCACTACCTGTTCAAGGAGTTCACCGAACTGATGGACGCCGCAAAAAACTGACCTATTTCTACCGGTGGGGATTCCGTAAAGACAATCCCCACCGGTAAATCCCCCCTCCATATTCTTCTACGGAAGCCCGGTTCCGCAGTTCAAGAGATTATTTTATATATCTGCATAACACTCAAAAAAACACATCAGGGAACTCTGGCGGCATTTACGTTGTTCTAAGGTTTTTGATAAGTTTCATTGAAAACAAGTGTGTTAAGAACACATAGGTTTCTGAAACCAAATTCACAGTGATTTCCGTAGTACCAATCCACCACAACCAAATGGAAACAGCTATGAAAAAGATCACAAGAATGGCAACGCTTGGCGTGTTCCTGCTTGCCGGAGTCAGCGGTACTGCTCTTGCCAACGGAACCAGTGCTCCTGAGCCCGAACCAATGCGCTACATGCCTCCTCCGCCACCACCGGCACAACCGATTCAGCAACCGGTTACGGATTCCTGTGATACCGGTGTCTACATCAGTGGCGCTGTTGGCATTGGCATCCCGGAAGAAGTCAAATCTACCTATGAAGGGAATGCCGATATGGATACCGCTCTTGCCCTGAATGGCGCGATCGGCTACAATTTTGGAGGAGCCAGACTTGAAGCTGCTGTCGGCTATCAGAAGCATGATTTTAAAGACTTCGATGATGACATCTCGCTTCTGACCGTGATGGGCAACGTCTATTATGACATCGACACCGGCTCGGACATCACGCCGTACATCATGGCGGGCGCTGGCATGGCCCATGTCGACAT
>DRSQ01000066.1 GCA_011372505.1 Chlorobaculum parvum
AGCGCTAAAATGGTTGAAAAATCAACATTTTCACGCACGACAAACTGCCCCGGTCTGGAAATCTCACCAAGGATATTGACATACATAAGAATGTTGCCGTAATCACCAGTAAAGTATGAGTCCTGGGCAATCGGGTACGATGGGCCGCCAAGGGGATAGTACGATGAAGCTGGACTATGTACAGCAGTAACATCTGCTTGCGCCGATAGCGGCATACCCGTAAGGATGAGGGCCTGAACCCACAACATCCCTGCGGCAATGAATGACTTGTGTTTTTTTATCAACATACCTCTCCTGAGGGCAAAGAGATTATAACAAGATGGTTGCTAAAGCCTGCTGCAACAGGACTTCTCTAAAAAATTATGACGCGACCCGATTGCTGCGTTGGGTGGTGCTCGAAATCCTCATGTACGCCGAGTACACCCCGGGGTCTGCACCCCATCCGCCTTGCACTCAGACCACTCATGACACTTTTTAGCGGTCCCTAATAATCAATGAAAAAAGAGTTATGAGCACCTGCAAAAGCTTACCGTTCCGGTGGTTTGGAATACAACTTGCCGAGAAAATCTCGAACGAATTGCGTCCCTGAAGCTCCCCAGGAAAGTAGTGAAATACTCACGCAATTCCGAAGTGTTAGACAGTACGTCTCTACCAACCACGCAGAAATTCAAACATACAAGAATCAGCCGACCATGGATGAGCACTGGTAAACACTGATCGGGAGTTCAGGCACCGTGGTTATCGTGAAAACAACCAGGACATCGCCTTGAACTGTGCAAGAGATACCTTAAGGATTTAGCATCTATTCACAAAAAAATATATAAAAGCTTCGCTATTTTCAGTCACAAAAGCACTGAAGCGACACATTAAACAATCAAAAGCAAAACAATTCATCTATATCAAAAACAGAGTCTCTATACTATCATCCTGTACATGCCGTCAATCTTGCTTTAAAGTCAACAGAAACGAATCTGACGGCAAAACATCAAGCACTTGTCTCATAACCAGTCCAAGCGAATCTCAACATCGAAGCCAAAGTTAGTCTTATGTGAGAATCAAAGAAATCACTTAACTGTTAAGAGTTCGTAAATATGGGCATCTCTAAAAAGTGTCATGAGCAACCTGAGTGCAAGGCAGATGGAGCACAGAAACCGGAGCGTACACGGAGTACGTGAGGATTTCGAGCACCACCCAACGCAGCAATCGGGGCGCGCAATAACTTTTTAGAGGTGCCCATATATGATTACATGTTGGGTCCCGGAAGAATATATACCTATGAGAAGTTATGCTTATTTTCAAGCATACAGCTTCATGAAGGCGAACTGGAAATCCTATGTACGGCAAATCGGTCATGCAGATTAACCTTCACAAGAGCGCGCGGACAACACCGGCGATCCGTCGGGAAATTCAGAGCTCCAGCCTGTCGGCAAGTCAGCTGGCGACCAAGCATGGCATTGGTAAAGTCACGGCCCTGAAATGGAAAAAGCGCGATTCGGTTGACGACCTTCCCAATACGCCGCACCGGTTCAACAAGACCATGAGCGATCTGGAAGAGTTCGTTGTCATCGAACTCAGAAAATCGTTGCTCTTGGCTCTCGATGATCTTCTGGCCATCGTTCGCGAATTCATCAACCCAAAGGTCTCGCGCTCTGGACTCGACCGCTGTCTGCGCCGACATGGCGTCGCCAACCTGAAGGAGTTGATGGCTGTCGAAGAGGGAGAGCCCAAGCCCAAAAAGAGCTATAAAGATTACGAGCCAGGATTTGTGCATGTCGATGTCATACTGATCGATCATCCGGTAAAACTCAAGAGCTGAGCCAATAGCGACCACCTCGTAACCAAGAACCTCCAGGAACTTAACAAGGCCATGTCTGAAATCAGAGTCATTTTCGACAATGATGATTCTGCGGAAAGCTTGGCGTTGCTGGAATGAGGACTCAATCATAGGTATCTATACAGAAATTTTACTCACCCTATAATATAGACAATGAAATAACATAAAATCCACAAAATAACAAAAAAACCTGCCGACACTAACCTTCAAATGCTCACTATAAATCACAATTTCCTTAATGTACTCACACATCATAAATTCATGCCAACAAGTTGTTTCTCCGTCAGCAAAAAAACAATAACATCATAAAATATAATAACTTAATAACACCATTTCAGATACATTATTTTCTCACGAGTATTCGAATAGCAACAAAAAAAGCCGCCCTGTTCAGATACAGAGCGGCTTTTTTCATCTGGAAGTCAGTCAGGAGCAGAGATGCTTTCGATCACTCATCTCCGTTTTCAGCGTCTTCCTCCATGGCCGTGTCAAGCACTTCGGGCTCTTCGGCGACATTGGAACGAAGCCTGATTGAGCGGTATTTGCGCAATCCCGTACCGGCAGGAATAAGCTTACCAACAATAACATTCTCTTTCAGACCGGCGAGATGATCGACCTTGCCAGCCACGGCTGCATCGGTCAACACCTTGGTGGTCTCCTGAAAAGAGGCTGCAGAAATGACGCTCTCGGTCTGCAATGCCGCGCTGGTAATGCCCAGGAGCACCGGGTGCGAGGTTGCCTGCAACGCAGGCTCGATCGTGATGAGCGATTTGCTGTTGCGACGAAGCTCGCGATTAAGTTTGGTAATATCGCGCTGCTTGTACAGCTGCCCCTCCTGGATTCTCGGCGGAGCATCGCCACGGTCGGTCACCCTGACCTTTTCAGCCACCGCTTCGTTGGCTTCGATAAAGGTGCCCCTGTCGATCAGGTCACCCGGAAGCAAATTGGTATCACCGGCCTCCTCGACACGCACCTTCTGCAGCATCTGACGCACGATCACCTCAAGGTGCTTGTCGTTGATCTCCACTCCAGCGTTAATCTGATAGACCTTCTGAATCTCGTTCACCAGGTACTGCTGTACGGCGTTCGGGCCCTGAATGCGCAGGATATCCTGCGGGGAAACCGCCCCGTCGGTCAGCGGATCACCGGCCTTGACCTCATCGCCTTCGGTGGCAAGCACGTGCTTACCGACCTGAACGTAATAGGTCTTCTCTTCACCAAAGTCGTTCTTAACCTTGATCTCCTTGCTGCTGCGGCGCTGCGAGCCGAAGCTCACATAACCGTCGATTTCAGAAACGATTGCCGGATCGGTCGGGATGCGCGCCTCGAACAGCTCGGTCACCTTCGGCAGACCGGCGGTAATGTCACCACCAACACGGTCGAGGTTTCTCGGCACCTTGGCGATAATGTCGCCAGGATTGAGCTTCTGACCATCCTCGACGTAGAGGTTCGACTTGATCGGCACCGGGTAGGTCTTTTTGATTTCGCCCGACTCGCTCACGATGGCCACGCGCGGTTCGCGGGTCTCGGAAGCACGCAGTTTGGAGCGCCAGTTGATAATGGTGTGCTGGGCAAAGCCGGTCTGCGGGTCAACCTCTTCCTTGTAGGTGACGCCCTTTTCGATGTCGATGAACTTGGCAAAGCCCGGCATCTCGGCAAGAATCTGCGTGCTGTTCGGCTCACTGCTGAAGAGCACCTGATCCTTGCGCACCATCTGGCCGTTCTCGACGTTGATGTGCGCGCCATGAGGCACAACGTACCGTTTCAGCACCTTGCCCGAATCGGGATCGATGATGTTGAGCTTGCCATTCTTCTGGATGACAATCTGGCGAGTCTCCTCAATACCGTCCTCGGTAATAATGGAGTGCTCGACACTCTTGACATCCTCAAGCTCGACCTGACCTTCGTAGAACGCCTTGGTCTCGGTTTCGGAAATACCGCCCTGCGCCGCACCACCCTGGTGGAATGTACGAAGCGTCAACTGCGTTCCCGGCTCACCGATGGACTGGGCAGCAATCACGCCGACCGCCTCACCCATCTCCACAAGCTTGTGCACCGAAAGGTTGGTGCCGTAGCACTTGGAGCAGATTCCCTGTTTGGCCTCGCAGGTCAGCACCGAACGAATCTCGGCCTCCTCGACACCGACATTGTCCTGAATAGCTGCGGCAAGTTCGTCGGTAATGGTCTCGCCAGCCTTGACAACTACCACGTCGTTGATGACATCGACGATGTCACGGGCTGCCACGCGCCCCTTGATCTTTTCGCGGAACTTGATCTGACCGCTGGTCTCCTCCTCAATATTGCGCTCGACGTGCAGTCCACGAGTGGTTCCGCAGTCGTCGATGGTGACAATCACATCCTGCGCCACGTCGTGCAGACGCCTGGTCAGATAACCGGCATCAGCCGTTTTGAGCGAAGTATCGGACAGACCTTTACGGGCGCCGTGCGTCGAAATAAAGTACTCGAGCACCGTCAACCCCTCCTTGAGGTTCGAGATAATCGGGTTCTCGATAATCTCGCCCGGCTGACCCGACATGGACTTCTGCGGTCGGGCGATCAGACCCCTCATACCCGTGAGCTGCCTGACCTGCTCACGGGAACCACGAGCACCCGAATCGAGCATCATGTAAAGCGGGTTGAAGCCATCGCGATCCTTCTTGAGCTTTTCATACGACTCGTCAGCCACCAGGTTCGAGGTCTTCTGCCAGACGTCCACGATCTGGTTGTAACGTTCGTTATCGGTGAGCGTACCGCGGTTGTACTCCTTGACCACCTTCGCGCTGTCGCGCTGGGCGTTCTTGATATGCTTCACCTTGGTTTCCGGAACAATCGCATCGGACAGGCCAATAGACAAACCGCCCCTCATGGCGTAGCCAAATCCGACCGCCTTGATGTTATCAAGGAAACGCGCCGTTTCAACGTTACCGACCTCGCTGGAGAGATGAGCGATCAACTCTTTTGCAACCTTCTTGTTGATCAGCTTGTTGATAAAACCAATCTTTTCCGGCACATGCTGATTAAAGATCACTCGACCAACCGTGGTGACAAGCACCTTGTTCTGCTGGACCTGGCTCTTCAGCCAAGCCTTCTTCTCAGCCTGCTCTTCCGGCAGCATCGATTCGACCAAGCGAACCGAATCGAACTTCTGATCGACCTTGCCGTCGTACTTCACGAAAATTTGCGCATGAAGTCCGACGCGCTCCTCGTTGTAGGCGATAATCACCTCCTCCATCGAGTAGAAAAGCTGGCCTTCGCCAAGGTCGCCCGGACGCGACTTGGTGAGGTAGTACATACCGAGCACCATGTCCTGCGAAGGAACTGTAACCGGTTTACCGGACTGCGGAAGAATGAGGTTGTGCGACGAGAGCATGAGCAGCGCCGCCTCAAGCTGTGCTGCCTGCGACAGCGGAACGTGCACAGCCATCTGGTCACCATCGAAGTCAGCGTTGAACGCTGTACAGACCAGCGGATGCAGCTGGATCGCCTTGCCCTCGATGAGAGTCGGCTGGAACGCCTGGATGCCGAGACGGTGCAGGGTCGGTGCACGGTTGAGCAGCACCGGACGACCGTCGATCACCTTTTCAAGCACATCCCAGACCACAGGGTCTTTCTTGTCGATGAGCTTCTTGGCCGACTTGACCGATTTGGCGATGCCGCGCTCGACGAGCCGGCGGATGACGAATGGCTGGAACAGCTCGATGGCCATGCTCTTCGGCAGACCGCACTGATGGAGTTGAAGTTCCGGACCGACCACGATAACCGAACGGCCGGAATAGTCGACGCGCTTACCGAGCAGGTTCTGGCGGAAGCGGCCCTGCTTACCCTTGAGTGCGTCGGAGAGCGACTTGAGCGGACGGTTGGACTCGCCAGTCTTGACCGCATTGGCTTTGCGCGAGTTGTCGAACAAAGCGTCAACCGCCTCCTGCAACATGCGCTTCTCGTTGCGGAGGATGACCTCGGGAGCACGGATGTCGATCAGCTTTTTCAGACGGTTGTTGCGGATAATCACGCGGCGATACAGATCATTCAGATCGGAAGTGGCGAAACGACCACCTTCGAGCGGCACGAGAGGACGAAGCTCCGGCGGAATAACCGGCACGACCTCCATCACCATGTATTCTGGCTTGTTGCCCTCGTAGATGTACAGCTCTGGCGACTCCTCCTCGGGGAACAGCCCGGTCGATTTCTTGCGGGTACGCTTCTGGGGCTCGTAGCTTTTGCGGAAGGACTCCACAACCTTGAGGCGCTTGAGCGCATCGGCACGTTTCTGCTCCGAGCCACTCTCCTTGAGCACCTTGCGCAGGTTCACCGCAATCTCGTCGAGGTTCAGCCCCTTGAGTAACGTGTGAATTGCCTCGCCACCCATCTTGGCCACGAATTTGGCCGGATCATTGTCATCGAGGTCCTGATTGTCTTCGTACTCGGTGATGATCTGGAAATACTGCTCTTCGGTCAGGCGATCAAACTTCTTGATGCCCTGCTTCTCGCCCGGTTCGCCGGGATTGATGACCACATACACCTCATAATAGATGATGCGTTCGAGCTCCTTGGTAGACAAATCGAGCAGCGCGCCGATCTTGCTCGGCACGGAGCGGAAGAACCAGGTGTGCACCACCGGTACGGCCAGCGAAATGTGGCCCATGCGCTCGCGGCGGACGTTCTTGGTGGTAACCTCCACGCCACAACGGTCGCAGATGATGCCTTTGTAACGCACCCTCTTGTACTTGCCGCAGTAGCACTCCCAGTCCTTGGTAGGACCGAAAATCTTTTCGCACATCAAGCCATCGCGTTCCGGCTTGAAAGTACGGTAGTTAATGGTTTCCGGCTTGAGCACCTCGCCGCGAGAGTGGGCCAGAATGCTCTCCGGAGAGGCGATGCTGAACTTTATCTTCGAAAAATCACCCTTGATCGGTGATGATCCCTGTGAAAATATCATGGCCGATTTCCTGTTAAAACAACCTTGTAATTATCCTCGTTATCTTCGTTACTGCTTTGAGACCGGTGCGCCTTTTCCGGTCAGAAAATGCGCCCCGACGTGTTGTCTCTAGTCCTCAAGGCACCCTGTCGTCGATCCTGACCTCAAGACCGAGACCCTGCAGCTCCCTGACGAGAACGTTAAACGATTCGGGCGTTCCCGGTTCCGGAAGGTTCTGCCCTTTGACAATCGCTTCGTAGGTTTTGTTTCTGCCAATCACATCATCAGACTTGACCGTGAGCATTTCGCGCAGAATATTGGCGGCGCCATATGCTTCAAGCGCCCAGACCTCCATTTCACCAAACCTCTGGCCACCGAACTGCGCTTTACCGCCGAGCGGCTGCTGAGTGATAAGCGAGTATGGGCCGATGGACCTGGCGTGAATCTTGTCGTCAACAAGATGGCTCAGCTTGAGCATGTAGATATAGCCGACAGTGACCTCGTCATGGAACTGCTCACCGGTACGTCCGTCGAACAGCCTGACCTTACCGTGGCCCGGCAGACCGGCCTTTTCGAGATTTTCCTGCACCTCTTTATAGGTAGCACCGTTGAAGATCGGGGTCTTGAACTTGACACCGAGCTTCTTGCCCGCCCAACCGAGAGAGGTTTCGTAAAGCTGACCGATGTTCATACGACTCGGCACGCCGAGCGGGTTGAGCACGATATCGACCGGCGTTCCGTCCGCCATGAACGGCATATCCTCGATCGGCAGAATCTTGCCGACCACACCTTTGTTACCGTGACGACCGGCCATTTTATCGCCGACCTGGATTTTCCTCTTCTGGGCGATATAGACCTTGGCCAGCTCCTCGATGCCGGGAGGCAGCTCGTCGCCGACGTTGACCTTGTACTTTTCGTTCTCGCGCTCGTCTTCCAGATCTTTCAGTTTCAAGCGATACTCGCGGATGAGGCGGACGACGTTTTCGTTGGTTTTGGCGCCGCTCACAATTCCTTTCGACACATCGATCGATTCGAGGAACGGCAGACCGTTGAACCTGGCCAACAGTGCTTCATCGATGACCGTGCCCTCGGGAACAAGCACTTTGCCTTTATCGCTGGTGACAGCCACACTCTTCTTGCCGTTGAGATGCTGCTTCATCCATTTGGCAAAGCGATTGCGCAGGTCGACCTCTTTCAGATCGAACTGCTTGTCGATCGCCTCCATGCGCTCTTTGACGTCCAGGCCGATCTTTTTCTTACGGCTGAACAACTTGGTCTTGATGACAATGCCCTTCATGCCAGCCGGCACGTGCATCGATGCATCCTTTACGTCGCTGGACTTGTCGCCGAAGATGGCACGCAGCAGCTTCTCTTCCGGAGTCGGATCGCTCTCGCCTTTCGGGGTAATCTTGCCGACCAGAATATCGCGTTCTTTGACCTCGGCGCCGATACGCACGATGCCGTTCTCGTCGAGGTTGCGCAGGGCATCCTCGCTGACATTGTAAATGTCGCGGGTGAACTGCTCCTCGCCACGCTTGGTGTCGCGCACGTTCGACTCGAACTCGTGCACGTGAATCGAGGTAAAGATGTCATCGTAAACCAGTCTTTCGCTGAGCACAATAGCATCCTCGAAGTTGTAGCCACGCCAAGGCATGAAGGCCACCAGCACGTTTTTGCCAAGTGCCAGTTCACCGTTATCGGTTGAGGAGCTGTCAGCCAGCACATCGCCAGTTTCGAGCCTCTGACCGTTACGCACCAGCGGACGCTGTGAAATGCAGGTATCCTGGTTGGAACGCTTGAACTTGATCAGCTTATAGACCTTGATGCCCTCATCGGGATCGAGCATCGACACGGTGTTACTTTCCGGATCGAGGTCGTAACGCACCTCGATGCGCTCGGCTGTAACGCTCTGCACCACGCCAGGACCTTCGGCCACGATAACGGCGCGAGAGTCGCGGGCCACCTTGGCTTCCATGCCGGTGCCAACGACCGGTGCATCGGAGACGAGCAGCGGCACTGCCTGGCGCTGCATGTTTGCGCCCATCAGGGCGCGGTTACCGTCATCGTGCTCCAGGAACGGAATGAGCGCCGCAGCAGCACTGACAATCTGTACCGGCGAAACATCCATGTAGTTGATATCCTCAGCCAGCACAAGCGGGTAATCGCCCTTGGTTCTGGCCTGCACCGACTCATCGGCAATGCGGTTGTTCTCGTCAAGCTCGATGCTGACCGGGACAGTGATCTTGTTCTCCTCGTCCTCGGCGGAGAGCATCAGCACCTTGTCGGTTACCAAGCCCTTGTCGACTACGCGGTACGGCGTCTGGATGAAACCCTTGTCGTTGATTTCGGCATAGACTGAAAGCGATGAAATAAGACCAATGTTCGGGCCTTCAGGGGTCTCGATCGGGCAAAGACGACCGTAGTGGGTATAGTGAACGTCGCGAACCTCGAAGCCCGCACGCTCACGGGTCAAACCGCCGGGGCCGAGAGCCGACACCCTGCGCTTGTTGGTCATTTCTGCCAGCGGGTTTGTCTGATCCATGAACTGCGAGAGCTGACTGGTAGCGAAGAAGCTCGACACCACGCTCGAAACAGTACGCGCGTTAATGAGATCCGCCGGAGCGATTTTGTCGGTATCACGCGAGTTGAGCTTTTCGCGGACATTCTTGCCCATTCTCGCCAGGCCGATCACGAACTGCGCGGCAAGCTGCTCGCCGACCGAACGCACGCGGCGATTGGCCAGGTGATCGACGTCATCGACCTCAGCCATGCCGCTGACCAGCTTGATGAGGTAGTTGATAACCGCGATGATGTCGTAGTGGGTCAGCACAAGGATATCCTCGCCGATCGGCTCCTCGGAATAGGTGCTGATAGTCTGGAGAATGCGCTCGTAAATGGCATCAGAAAGCTCTTTGAGCTCAGGCCGCTCTTCGAGGTAGCTCGAAAGCTCCGTCAGCTCGTTATTCAACTTCTTCTGAATGCGATAGCGGCCAACATCGCCAAGATCGTACTTCTTCTGATTGAAGAAGGTGCGTTCGAGGAAGCTTCTGGCGGCATCAATGTCCGGCGCTTCGTTGGAGCGTAGCTCTTCGTAAACAATCTCAAGCGCCTCTTCCTCAGTGGCAGAACTGTCATTGAGAATCGTGTTAATGACAACCGACTTGTCCACCCCCTTTTCGGGAGAGGTGGTTTTCATCACCTTGATCGTCTTGTAGCCTGCGGCAACAATCTGATCCAGAATATCCTCGGTAATTGCCGAGCGGGCACTGACCACCTCACCGGTGTTCATATCAACAATATCGGAAGCCAGATACTGGCCAAGCAGCTTCTCGCGCTTCGAGCTTTTGGAAGAGACCTCGACCTCCTCGACCAGATCGAACAGGGAGAGAATATCCTCATCCTTTGCGAAGCCGATCGCCCTCAACAACGCCGTGACCAGGAAGTTTTTCTTCTGGTCGATATAGACAAAAATCTGATTGTTGATGTCGGTCTGGAACTCGATCCAGGAACCACGGGTCGGCACAATTTTGGCCGAGTACATCTTCTTGCCGTTCGGATGAACCGCCTGGCTGAACACAACGCCCGGCGAGCGATGAAGCTGGGCCACCACAACGCGCTCTGCGCCATTGATGATGAACGTGCCGCGTTCAGTCATGTAGGGAATCCTGCCGAGGTAAACCTCCTGCTGGATGGTCTCCTTCCAGTCGGGCTCATCGGCCTCATCCTTGTAGGAGAGCTTGAGTTTGATCTTGAGCGACACATCGTAGGTCAGGCCGCGCTCAATGCACTCCTCGACAGTATATTTCGGTTTATCGAAACTGTAGGAAATATATTCCAGGAGATACAGTCCTCTGGTATCGGTAATGGGAAAGGCGCTCCGAAGCACTTTTTCAAGGCCTTGGTCCTTGCGCTTTTCGAGAGGAACGCTATCCTGTATGAAATTATGAAACGAATCGAGCTGTACCTTGAGAAGGTCGGGGGGATTTAGGATACTCTGGATCTTGGAAAAGTCAATACACGGTGTTGGTGTTGCATCAGCCACGTTCACATGCACCTCGCTTTTAGTCAATTGCAGGGAGTACTTAACAGTTAATGGGCAATTCTCTTTTGGGCTTCACCGTTCAATACGCAACGAATATGCACTTGCGGTATCGATCTGGCGCCCGCTTTGCTCCGATTTGCGACTGGCGACGTCAACCGGTGCTGCACTCCTTATGTCCCGACAGGCCGGCACATTCAGGCTCCGCACTTCGACAACCGCTCACTTGAATCGCTCACGGCAGTAATCAGTGGTACTCTTGGGTCATTACAGTATTCGTCAATACCTTATCGAAGTGGGTCATCATTCAGCGGCATCTGAACCGCAGAACACATATAAAAATTTCTTACCACAAACGGACAAAGCTCCGTCCCGGAAACGGCACGGAGCTTGTCAGCCACTTGACCTTGTAAAAGATCACTTCAGTTCAACTTCAGCGCCTGCGTCTTTGAGCTCCTTAGCGATTTTTTCAGCCTCGTCTTTCGAAACGGCCTCTTTAACGGTCTTCGGTGCACCGTCAACCATTTCTTTAGCCTCTTTCAGGCCAAGACCGGTGATAGCACGAACAACCTTGATGACGTTGATCTTCTTATCGCCAGCAGCCTTGAGCACGACGTCGAACTCGGTCTTCTCTTCGGCGGCACCAGCATCACCTGCAGGAGCAGCGGCAACAGCGCCAGCCATAACAGCGGGAGCAGCGCTCACACCAAACTTCTCCTCCAGTGCTTTCACTAACTCGGAAGCTTCGGTAAGGGTAAGTTTACCAATCTCTTCTACAAGGGTTTCAACAGATGACATTATTTCCTCTCTCAGTTTGAATTGAAAATATTGAAGCTTTGAGTGCGTAATTTCTTTATTTCTCGAGCTTTCCAACCTGGTCGATCACCGACACAAGGTCACGCATCACTGCGTTCATGACCATCGGCACCGAGGCAACCATGTTGTTGACAAGACCTGCAACGCGACCAATGTTGTCGGTCTTGCTGAGCATCTCCGAAAGCTGAAGCAGGGCATCAGGGCCGAACACGGCACCATCGACCGATGCCATCTTGAACTTCAGCGCTTCGTTGTCTTTGCTGAACTTCTTGATGATCTTGGCCGGAGCAATCGGATCGTCGTAGCTGAACGCCACGGCGGTCGTGTTCTTCAGGCCTTCTGCCAATTTATCGACATCGGCGGCATCCTTGAGCGCCTTCTTGATCAGGGTGTTTTTGACCACCTTGTACTCGATACCGGCCTTGCGGAACTCCAGACGAAGCTGGCCCATCTTGGTGACATCGAGTCCCTGAAACTCGGTAAAGTAGAAGCCCTGCGACTTCTGGAATTTCTCGGCTACTTCCTGAGCGATCTGCTCTTTTTTATCTCGCTTCATCATAACGTGCGCAATCGTTTTTGTTAGGCCCGCTCGCGTCAGGCGGCAAATTTATCTTTTTTGACCTTCACGCCCGGGGACATGGTGCTTGAAATCGTGATACCCTGGAGGTACTGGCCTTTTGCAGCCGAAGGTTTCAAGCGCACGACCTCTTTGATGAAGCTGCTGATGTTACCAGCCAGCTGGTCGTTATCGAACGACACTTTACCGACAAGAGCGTGAATGTTACCAGCCTTGTCAACGCGAAACTCGATCTTACCGGCTTTCACCTCGCTGACAGCCTTGGCCACATCCATGGTGACCGTCCCCGATTTCGGGTTCGGCATCAGACCGCGGGGGCCGAGAATTCTTGCAACTTTACCGAGCTGGCCCATGACATCAGGGGTTGCAACAACCACATCGACATCGGTCCAGCCCTCTTTGATTTTCTCGATATACTCTTCGAAACCGACATAATCGGCGCCAGCCTCGCGAGCCTCCTCGGCCTTGTTCTCTTTACAGACAACCAAAACGGAGACGGTTTTACCGGTTCCGTGAGGCAGCATAACCGTGCCGCGCACGACCTGATCGGCATGACGAGGGTCGACCCCGAGCTTCATGGCGACATCGATCGTAGCATCGAATTTGGTTGTGGTAATCTCTTTGACCTTCTCGACAGCTTCCGCAAGGTCATATTCCTGAACGCTATCAACCTTTGCAGCAGCGTTCCTATAGTTCTTTCCTGCCATTGACTGTATTGTGTTAGTGGTTAAATAAGCGGCTTATCAGGCCTCCCACGATAAAAACTTATGCCTCAGCCTTCGACGACGATGCCCATGCTGCGGGCAGTGCCCATCACCATCTGGGCGGCGCCTTCGATATCGACCGAATTGAGATCGGGCTTCTTCAGCTCAGCGATCTTGCGCACCTGCTCCATGGTAACCGTGCCGACCTTGTTGCGGTTCGGCTCGCCGGAACCCTTCTGCAGCTTGGCTTCCTTGAGCAGAAGTACAGCGGCAGGCGGAGTCTTGGTGACGAAAGTGAACGACTTGTCGGAAAAGACCGTGATCACCACAGGAATGATCATACCGGCTTCAGACTGCGTCTTGGCGTTGAACTGCTTGCAGAACTCCATAATATTGACGCCCTTCTGACCGAGTGCCGGTCCGACTGGCGGGGCAGGATTCGCACCTCCTGCGGGAATTTGCAACTTGATGAACCCTACTACCTTTTTTGCCATATTGCTATCTCTCTTTCAACAGCTTGAATAAATACTATGATCTCTGTTATTGCGAAACCGACTTGACCTGGGAGAAATCCAGCTCGGTAGGAGTGCTTCTGCCAAAGAAGTTGATCATAACCTTGACCTTCATCCTCTCTGTGCAAACCTCGTGAACAATACCGGTCAGGGAGCTAAAAGGCCCGTCGATCACCTTGACAGAGTCGCCAACCTTGAAGGGAGCCTCGACCACTGCGCGGTGCTCAACAGCGCTTTCCGGAACAAGAATCTTCTCCACTTCATCGGGACGCAACGGGGTGGGATTATCGTCAACGCCAAGAAAACCCATGACCGACGGAATATCCATGATCAGGTTTCTGGTCTGTTTATCGAGAACCGCCTCAAGCAGCACATAGCCAGGGAAGGCGTTCTTGGTCAGACTCCGCTTCTTGCCGTTCTTGACCTCAACAAAGCGCTCGTAGGGAATATAGACCTGTTTGATCTTGTCGGTCAGACCGTAACGCTCAGCCTCCATCTCGATCCCCTCTTTCACCTTACGCTCATGGCCCGAATAGATCCTGAGAGCGTACCAGTGAAGTTGCGGGGGCTGCTGCTCTTCGATCACCTTTTTTCTGACGCCCATCCTGTGTACCTCGAAATCTCCTTAGTCTTACAATATTTTCCCCATGACGGTATTGATAACCCAGTCAACCGAGAAGGTGAACAAGGCAAGAATACCCGAAACTGTCAACACAACAACCGTCATGTCCTTCACCTCACCCCTGGTCGGCCACGAAACCTTGCGCATTTCGCCGACGACATCACGATAGTACTTGCCTGCCTTGTCGATATAATTCTTCATGATTGAGCATCGAGGTAAAGATCGTGAACAGCATACGAGTCCAGCCTGCCTGCACGTCAGGAGGGAGTCGAACCCCCAACCTGCGGTTTTGGAGACCGCTGCTCTACCAATTGAGCTACTGACGTGTAACCGCCCCTGCGGGAGCCGGAGCTGATGATCGGACTTGAACCGATGACCTCTTCCTTACCAAGGAAGTGCTCTACCGACTGAGCTACATCAGCTTGTCACCAACAAAAAAAACAGTGGGTAGGGGGGGATTCGAACCTCCGAAGACATATGTCGACAGATTTACAGTCTGTTGCGTTTGACCGCTTCGCTACCTACCCATGCATAACCGGTGAGCTGGTGATGGGACTCGAACCCGCAACCTGCTGATTACAAATCAGCTGCTCTACCAATTGAGCTACACCAGCAGCTCATAAAAATACAGGGCTGGTAATATAAGCCTCGCCTCAAATTATCCAAAGGAAAAAAACATAATTTGCTCTTTTCCGGCAGAAACGGGAAAGACATGCAAAGCCTTGGCTGTTCACGTATGAGTCGCGTTAAGGGGATAGGCAAGATGGGCGTGGATGGCCAAGAAAAATGCGGGGGGGGACAGAAAAAAGCTGCGCTAATCCTGCCGTCTCCTCAGGTTTTTTCATGAGCGCCGGCAAACAGACCAGCAAGCCAAACCACCAGCTTTCTGGGCACAAAGCGTTGCGTGAAGCGCATCATGCTATCAAAGCTGGTCGGCAGAATGAGAACCGAGTTACCGGCAAGCCCACGCCGAACCGCGCGAATCACCACCTCGGGACTGGACACCGGAGTAATAATCCGGCTGCGATCGTGACCAGCCCGGCTGTAAAACTGGTCGTTGTCGATAAAACCGGGGCAAATGGCGAAGACGCGGACGCCGGTACCACTCAGCTCCCCCGCCAAAGCCTCGGTCAAAGTCACCACGAAGGATTTAGTTGCCGAGTAACAGGCCATGCCGGGCACACCCTGAAACCCGCCGAGCGAGGCGATGTTGGCCACCACACCCTGGCGCCGCTGGAGCATGGACGGCAGAAACAGACGGGTCAACGTCGCAACGGCAACCATGTTGACCATCGACATCCGGACAAGTTCCTCTTCCGGCATCTGCTCAAAACCGCCGGTGACCGAAAATCCGGCACAGTTGACCAGCCGGTCAACCCCGATGGAACGCTCCTCGCAGAACCGGAACACCTGTTTGGCAGCCTCTGGTTCGGAAAGATCCCGGGGGCAGACCTGCACGTCGACCCCGTGCGCACCTCGCAACTCAGCGGCAAGCGCCTCCAGCTTGTCGCCGGATCGCGCCACCAGCACAAGATGCTCACCGCTTTTAGCGCGATCTGCCGCGATAGCCTTGCCGGTGCCGCCCGAAGCGCCAGTGATCAGCGTGTAAGACTTCATGACGGATCGACCCATTTGCCGTTCTGGCGAATCAGTTCAATCAGACGCTCAAGCGCCTCCGCTTCGGGCAGATTCTCCTCAACACACTCCTTGCCTACGTAGAGGCTGATGCGCCCCTTGCCCGAACCAACATAGCCGAAATCGGCGTCGGCCATTTCGCCGGGACCGTTCACGATGCAGCCCATGATACCGATCTTCAGCCCCTTGAGGTGTGAAACCCGCTGCTTGATGAGCGCGGTGGCCTTTTCGAGATCGAAATAGGTGCGTCCGCAGCCAGGGCAGGAGATAAACTCGGTTTTGGACATCCTGATCCTGGCGGCCTGCAGAATGTTGAAGGCCAGCGCAAGCTCGTCAGCAGCTGAAAGCGCCGTGTCGAGCGCCAGAATATCACCGATGCCGTCGCAGAAAAGCGTGCCGGTCTGGATCGCGCTTTCGATCATCACGCCGGAGCGCTCGCCCTCATGGCGACGGTAGCGCACCACAAGCGGGTAGTCGATACCAGCCTTTTTCAGCTCGAACGCAAGTTTTCGGACAGCATAAAGCGGCTCGCGGGAGAGAATGGAGAGCATCAACCGCTGCCCCCCCTTCTGCTTCAGCTTGGAAGCAAGGCGCACCAGCACCTCGGCGGGTACATTCTCCGAGGCGTTTTCGTGGATGAAGCAAAACTCGATGGCAGCCTCATTGTCGTGCAGCGATTCGATGAAACCCGTCGAGAGCGCTTCGCCCTCGACGATATCGAGCCGCACCCGACCGCAAAGCGGCAACAGCGTTTCGACCAACGCGGTGTCGGCGGTCGAGACGACCACCTTTTCGCGCAGCTCGCCGAGCGAATCGAGCAACCGTTCAAGCATCGGCACATCCTCGACGCTGCCGATGGCGACGCCGACATATTCCGAGCGAATCGCATCCTCCGGCTTGTCCGGAGCGAGGCGGGCGAGAAGCTCCTGCGCAAGCCCATCCGGATCGGAAAGCGGCGTTTTGGCCATCGTCTCCACGCCAGGAAGCGCATCGGAACCAACCGAATTGCCCGCGCCATCGATCCGGCAGGACAGACGTCTCGAATAGCCGAACGGCTCGAACGGCAGCAGCTCGTGCGCCCACCCTCTCAGTCCAGGCTCGACCACATGCTTGACCGAAAGGTGCCCCTGGTCGCCCTTGACCAGCAGGCGATCGTTGTATTTCCGGACGATGGCGAAACCAACTGGCACTTCGTTGACCGGGTCCTCGGTGAGCGATACGCGGATGGTGTCGCCGAGGCCATCTTCGAGCAACGCACCGATACCCATTGCCGACTTGATGCGCCCCTCGTCGCCATCCCCCGCCTCGGTCACCCCGAGATGCAGCGGATAGGCGTAACGCAGCTCCGCATCCGCGCGAGCGACGAGCAGGCGATAAGCCTGAATCATCACCCTCACGTTCGAGGATTTCATCGAGAAGAGAATGTCGTAGTATCCTTCATCCTCACAGATCCGCGCGAATTCAAGCGCCGCTTCCACCATGCCTTCCGGCGAGTTGCCCAGGCGACTCACGATCCGGTCGGAGAGGGAGCCATGGTTGGTGCCGATGCGCATCGACACGCCAAGCTCTTTGGCTTTTCTGGCCAGCGGCGTGAACTCCTCGCGCACCTTGTCGAGCTCGGCTCGATACTGTTCGTCGCTGTAATCCTCGCTCGAAAACTTTGCGCCGGTAGCGTAATTGCCCGGATTGATACGAATGTTCTCGACAAACTCCACCGCTTTCATGGCTGCTTTCGCTGAAAAATGGATGTCGGCCACCAGCGGTGTATCGATACCGTCACCCCTGAGCTGATCGCGGATGTTGCGCAGGTTCTCGGCATCGCGCTCGGTCGGCACCGTCAGGCGGATGATTTCACACCCCGCCTCATACAGACGCCGGCACTGCTCGACGGTGGCCTCCGTATCCATCGTGTGGGTGTTGGTCATCGACTCCACCCTGATCGGCTGGTGGCCGCCAAGAGTGATCTGGCCGAACGGCACCTCTCTGGTAAAGCGGCGGCGATAGCTGTACACCGGCACGGGATAGACGACGGACTGGGCTCCGGCAAGCGTTTTTTCAGTCATGAAAACGTGGCGTTGAAATTGAAAAGAATTGTCATGGAAAGTATGGATTGGACGGCATAAAAAAAAGCCGGCAAACCGGCTTAAAAGCTGTGAAACTGAATCGTAACGGGCGAGAAGTGACCGCGAGAAAAGGATACGCACTGAATCAGGCAGAGCCCAAACTCTTCATTCATCCTTGATAAGGAACACCGTCTCGTCGTCTTTGTGAAAATTGTAGCGCTCTCGTGCCACCTTTTCAACACTGTCCGGACTGTAGACATGTTCGATAATTGCCTGTTGCTCTGCAATCTTTTGCTCCTCTTCGGCAAGGCGCTCTTCGAGCCGCCGGTTTTCCAGCTCCATCTGGACGCGCTTGATCAGGCCGAAATCACCAAACACAAGCCCCAGCGCGAAAATCGCCAGCACCAGCCGGATCAGAAATTTCTTCGGATTCGAGCTGATCGAATCCCGTATATCCGAAAAAGAGGGCATCATGATTCGATAGAGTGGCCTTGATGGCTTCATGCGTCAAAGGCATGCCGGAACAATCGACATGCCTTTGTTCGCGAAAGAGTTATCAGGAAAAAGCTTCGGCGAGGCTCAAACCCGGAAGACTTCGATGCCGGGATAGACAGCCGTATCGCCGAGCATCTCCTCGATACGAAGCAGTTCGTTGTACTTGGCTATGCGATCCGAGCGTGACATGCTGCCGGTCTTGATCTGCCCGGCGTTGGTCGCCACGGCGATCTGTGCGATGGTGGTATCTTCGGTCTCGCCGCTGCGGTGGCTGATGACCGAGGTGTAACCATTGCGCTTGGCCAGGTCGATTGCCTGAAGCGTTTCGGTCAGGGTGCCGATCTGATTTACCTTGATGAGAATCGAGTTGCCGACCCCCTTCTCGATGCCTTCACCCAGTCGCTTGCTGTTGGTCACGAACAGGTCATCGCCGACGAGCTGCACGCGATCGCCGATCTTGTCGGTCAGCATTTTCCAGCCTTCCCAGTCATCCTCGGCCATGCCGTCCTCGATGGAGATGATCGGGTAACGGCTCGCCCAGTCTGCCCAGTAGCTTGCCATCTCTTCGGAAGAGAGTTCACGACCGGAGGACTTTTTGAACACATATTTTTTCTTCTCGGTATCGTAGAACTCCGAGCTGGCAGGATCAAGCGCGATCATGACGTGACCATCACCGAGGCCCCCCTTGTCGGTCGGCGCGCCAGCCTTGTAACCGGCCAGGCCAATGGCCTCGATCACCAGCTCGATAGCCTGTTCGTTGGACTCCACGTTCGGGGCGAAACCACCCTCGTCACCAACGGCGGTGCTCAGACCGCGCTTGTGCAGCAGAGCCTTGAGCGAGTGGAACACCTCGGCACCACACCGCAGAGCGTCGGAGTAGCGCCCGAAGCCGATCGGCATAATCATGAACTCCTGAAAATCGACCGTATTGTCGGCGTGCGCGCCACCGTTGAGCACGTTCATCATCGGCACCGGCAGGGTTTTAGCCGTCGTACCGCCGATGTAGCGGTAGAGCGGCAGCCCGGAGTATTCCGCGCCTGCCTTGGCGCAAGCGAGCGAAACGCCGAGAATCGCGTTGGCACCAAGCACAGATTTGTTCGGCGTGCCGTCAAGCTCGATGAGCCGTGCGTCGATCTCTTCCTGTTCAGTCACATCCATGCCCTGCAAGGCGCTGTTGATCACGATGTTGACATTCTCGACCGCCTTGAGCACGCCCTTGCCGAGAAAAACGCTCTTGTCCTTATCGCGAAGTTCAACCGCTTCGTGTACGCCGGTCGAAGCGCCGCTCGGTACAGCCGCACGGCCAAAAGAGCTTTCGGTATAAACGTCGACTTCGACAGTAGGATTGCCTCGCGAGTCCATGATCTGACGAGCGTGGATCTTGGTAATGACTGACATGGTACGGTGATTTAGAATTGAATGAAGAACATAAAGGGAAAAGATACGCAATGCTTCTCATTCTTTGGAGACCGGCAGGCCATTTTATCATACTCAAAGCCGTATTAATGGTGATTACAACAGCGGATACAATATTTTTTTGATTAAGTTTTTGTTAAGTGCCGCAGGCTGAATACCTGCCAAGTTCATCGTAAAGCAGTAATCTCCGGCCACAGCGGACAGCTCCGTTTAACCAAACCAACAAAGGAGTAGTGACATGCAAGCTGTTCCAACCGAGCAATTGAGGAACATTGTCGTTACCGGCCATGCAGGAACCGGCAAAACCATGCTGTGTGAATCGTTCGCCCTGAGCATGGGGGTTATCAACCGGCTCGGCAGCATTGAAGAAGGTTCAACCCTGTCGGATTATGCTTCCGATGAAATCGAAAGACAACACAGCCTGAATACCAGCCTTATTCACGGCAACTGGAAAGACAAAAAGATCAATATTATCGACACGCCCGGGCTGGTCGATTTTCACGGAGACGTCAAATCGGCCATGCGCGTAGCTGATACAGTGCTGATCACGGTCAACGCTGCAACAGGCGTTGAGGTCGGCACCGACACCGTTTGGGACTATACGCAAGAGTACTACAAGCCAACCATGTTCGTGCTGACTAAACTGGATGCCGACCGGGCTGAATTCGATGAAACCATCGAAGCCCTCCGCGACCATTTTGGCCACCTGGTCACGCCGATCCAGTTCCCCGTCAAAGAGGGGCAGAATCACCACATTCTGATCGACGTGCTTTTGATGAAGCAGCTTGAATTTGATCCTGACAAGCCTGGCAGCATGACGATCTCCGACATTCCAGACCTGCACCGAAAAAAGGCTGAGGAGCTTCATCAGCAGCTTGTCGAGGCGGTTGCCGAAACCGATGAGGAGCTAATGAACCGCTTCTTCGATGTCGGCACTCTGACCGAAGACGAGCTAAGGGCGGGCCTCAAATCAGCCCTCCTTACCAGAACCTTCTTCCCGGTCTTTTGCACCTCTCCGCTGCACCTGATCGGTTCGGAACGCTTGCTCAACGCCATCGTCAACCTTTGCCCTTCCCCAATCGAACGTGGCCCTGAACACGCCCACTGTTCAGTCATGAACGACGAAAAGCTGCTCGATCCCAACCCGGAAGGCCCGACCGTGGCGTTCATTTTTAAAACCATGTCGGAACCAAGAGTTGGCGAAATCTCCTACATTCGCGTCTATTCAGGCCATATCGAAAGCGGGCACGAACTGATCGACGCCCAGACCGGACAGCTCGAAAAGCTTGGACAGGTTCACACCATGCTCGGTCAGAAAAAAATTCCTGTCGACAAACTGCTTGCCGGCGACATCGGCATGGTGGTCAAACTCAAGAATTCGCACACCAACGATACGCTGGCTGACAAGGGGGTCGATTGTCGCATCAGCCCAATCATCTTTCCCGAGCCGGTGCTCTCGACGGCTATCGTTCCCACCAGCCAGGGCGACGAAGAGAAGATTTCCTCGGGCTTACACCACCTGCACGAAGAGGACCCGAGCTTCACCATCGAGCACGATGTGGAGTTCAACCAGACCATTCTGAAAACTCTCGGCGATACTCATCTCGACATCATCATCAGCCGCCTGTTCAACAAGTTCAATGTCAAGGTCGAGACCGCTCCAATACGGATTCCCTACCGCGAAACCATCAGAATCGCCGCCTCGGCGCAGGGCAAGTTCAAAAAGCAATCGGGGGGCCGCGGTCAGTATGGCGACGTGTGGATCAGGATCGAGCCTACGGACCGAGACTCTGGATTCGAGTTCGCCAGCGAAGTTGTCGGCGGCGTCGTGCCAACCCGCTATTTACCGGCTGTCGAAAAGGGAATACGCGAAACGATCACTCATGGACTCCTTGCCGGCTATCCACTGGTCGATCTCAAGACCGTAGCCTACGACGGTTCGCACCATCCGGTTGACAGCTCGGAGAACGCTTTTAAAATCGCGGCAAGCATGGGCTTCAAAGCCGCCTTTGACAAAGCAAAACCACTGATTCTCGAACCGCTCTGTTCACTCACCGTTCAGACACCTGACCAGTATACCGGTGAAATCGTCGGGGAAATCTCAAGCAAGCGAGGCCGTATTCTCGGCATGGATACCGACTCACGATTCCAGATCATCAAGGCGATGATTCCGCAATCGTCTCTCTCGGATTTCCACCACGACCTGACCAGGCTGACTCAGAGCCGTGCTCGTTACAGCTATGTTTTCAGCCACTACGAAGAAGCGCCATCGGATGTGGCCAACAAACTTATTGCGGAGAAAAACAACGAAAGCTAAAGGCTTTCTTCTCAAGCAAGTAGACTTAATCAAACTTGTCAAAACAAAAGCGGCTGTACAATCATCGAGTACAGCCGCTTTTGTTTTGTTCTGATATAGATATAGTTTAAACGTCTGGCGATCAGATCAGGTTAATTTTAAGGCTCACAGTCCCGCATTCTACATCCCAAGCCCTATAACCGCCCGACAATTGAAAGTAGCTTAAGCCACCAGACCATCCAGACTGCCTCCACGATATTTTTTCTGGTCATTTTCGATTTTCCAACCGTCCGATCGACAAAGATGATCGGGACCTCATGAATAGTGAAGCCTTGCTTCCACACCCGAAAATTAATCTCAATTTGAAATGAGTAACCCTGTGAGTGAATACGATCCAACGAAATGGTTTTGAGGGTTTTCCTGCTCAAGCACTTGAACCCGCTGGTAGGATCAGATACCGGCATTCCTGTAATCAGGCGAGTGTAGATGCTTGCTGTTTTGGAAAGTATGAGACGCGACAGGGGCCAGTTGACCACATTGACCGTGTTGTTCATGTAGCGCGAACCGATCACAAGATCGGCGCGCTCCATCCCGTCGATCAATGAGGCAATGGAGGCGGGATCGTGAGAAAAGTCGGCATCCATCTCGATAATGCGCTCGTAACCGTTCTCAAGAGCGTAACGAAAACCCATGAGATAGGCAGTGCCAAGACCAAGCTTTCCTGGCCTCTTCAGCAACGTCACCCGAGGTTCGTTTGCAGCGATCTTTTCGACAATCACCCCGGTACCATCCGGCGAACTGTCATCGATGACCAGCATATCGAGATTCTCACTATAGCGCTCAAGAACGGTAAGGATCAGAGACTCGATATTTTCTGCCTCGTTATAGGTCGGAATGATGACCAGCGTTTTTCCGGCAGGGTTCTGTAGTGATTGATCGTACACGCTCGTAGGATTGTATCGTATTGCGCCTGTTTGATCCAATAAAAAAAGCATTGCTTCGCTAAAAGCAATGCTTTTTCAAAACCGGTCATGCGGTATGGAATTTCAGGCTTACCTGACCTCGCGGTGAAAGCGATGCAGGAAGCGCAGATCAAAATCAAGCCTTTCTGGTGGCGTGTAGCTGAAGTCAAGCACTTCGCCATCAGGAAGCTGCTCGATCAAGGCACCTGAAGGACACTCGTCACCAGAGAAACATGCCGAGCAGGAAATACATGCATCCTGATCGATATAGCAACGGAAACCACCCTCCTGCACGTCACCGTAGAACTTGTAACCAATAGCGTTGATCTTCGGCGGGCACTTATCAAGACACAAGCCGCAACCAACACAGAGGTTCTCGATAATGAAATAGTGCTTCTTCGGACGCGGCGCAGCTTTTTTCAATGCCGGCTTTGCAGCAGGTTTCGCGGCTGGCTTTGCCGGTGGAGCACCTTTTGCGACCGGGGCCCCTTTGGCGGCTGGTGCGCCTTTCGGAGCAGGCTTGCCTGCCGGTTTTGGTGCCGGTTTGGCCTTCGGCTTGACATACGGAAGCGCAGACTCCTGACGAACACCAGAACGTCCGAGCGTCACATCCAACGAAGACAACCTGGGCTTGGCAGATTGCTTGGCGGCAGGAGCTTTAGCCTTGGGCACAGCAGCCGGACCTTTGGGCGCAGGTTTAGCGCCGGCTTTAGGCGCACCTGGAGCGCCTTTCGGGGCAACTTTTGCTCCCGGCTTGGGTGCCTGGTTTTGGTTTTGAACAGGTTCGGCCATTACAAACCCCCCTCTCTAAAATTGTTTTGCGTGGTAAACGTTATGACTCAAGAAGGTAGAAGGGGCAGAAAGCCCCTTCGTACCGTAGTGTTGTTACGCAATCAGTTTCATCAGCGTATCGACCAACTGGGCCAGCATCTGCTGTCCGGAGACTGCGGCTTCGCTGACGGGAGGCGGTAGCGGAGAATCGGTCTGATAGAAGCCGTTGGCGATGAACAGGAACACCAGCATGAAGGTACCGCCAAAGTACAGGAAAGTACCGGCAAGCTTGGAGTCCGAAATGGTCAGCACCGGGAAGCGGAACTGGACGTCCCTGTTGAGGAACTTCTTGCCCAGCCAGCGGATGGTGCGGGTCTGGATATCGGCACCTTCGAGACGCGAACCGCGATCCTCGAACCACACAGCGAAGCTGATGAACCACACCAGGTGACCGATCATCAGGATGGTCGAAAGGTGTGAACTGGAGAAGATCGTCACGGTCTCGGTCCAGAAGTAGTAGAAGATACCCGAGGTGTAGTGGTGCTGGAGGCCGGCGATGGCATCCCAAGCCTTCGCATCGGCAGCAGGCACACCGTACATCATCGAAGCGATCCAGGCGCCATCGATGTACCAGCAGACTGCGGACAGACCTTTGATACCCCAGAGCATGGCGAACCAGAGCTGGTCCTGGATGGAGACACCGCAGGTACCACCATAGACCGGGCCGAGGCACGGGAAGGAGTAGGAGTTCTTCTTCAGGCCCAGATCATCCCAGAGCGGAGAGGTGTGGGCGAAGAAGGCGATACGAACCAGCGCGATCAGCGAGAAGAGCGAACCGGCAGTAATGACATGGGCCATGACCCAGTCGTTGATGCTCGGATCGGCAAACATCCACTGGAACATCGGAAGCGGTTTGAGCCAGTAGAACGACATCATGATGTTCGTTCCGAAAATGTTCAGCTCACAGATCGTGTTCCAGACGATGACGGCATACACCGAAAGCATGGTCGAGAAACAGAGTGCCATGACGGTACCGAGGATCTTGACCTGGACTTCCTGGTCGCGGCCCTTGGTGATCCAGATCGACTTGATCTGGTTGTAAACGCCATTGAGCTGGATTTTAAGCAGGTACTGACCACCGTGATAGACACCCGCGAAGACATAGAGCACACCGCAGATGATGTGGTTGAAGGTGATCAGGTTGATGACAACCCTTGCCATGCCGAACGAATCACCGTTCTTGGGAAGAATCGCATACGGAGCGAACTCGGCAAACTCCTTGGAGCCGGAGATGATCTTGCCGCCTTGCTCGATGAAGTCAAAGCTGACGCGGTTAAACGGCTCACCATAGATATAGAACACCAGATTGTCGAGCTCTTTGTAGTAAGCATGGAACGACGGCTGCTGGAAGGCAACAAAGGCAATCACGCCAAGCGCGATGTTGATGTAGCCGATAGCAGTCAGGTGAACCGAGAATGCAGCCTTCATATCGTCATTAAGATGGATAGCTGCATTCGGAGGATTGTTCCACCAGTAGATACCGAGAGCGAAGAAAATCACGAACCAGACAAACGACATAAAGGTTTCGGAGTTGATCGTCTGGAAATCGGGAATCGGGGCAAATCCAAGAAGAAGCCACATCAGCAAGCCCCAGCCAAGGAAAAGCAAAGACATGTAGACGGCGTGTGGACCGAGAGCGTCTTTGTAAGTTTTCGCGCTGGTGCCATTAAAGACCGCATCACCGAACTTGCCAAGGAAACGGAAGTCGCGGAAGTTACCGCAGCGGCCGGTGAAGGGATTGGTCAGATTGTGCGTCCAGTGGCGCCAGCCGCCGAACAAGAGAATAGAACCAGAGATGAAATGGAAGGCTGCCCAACCGAGAAGCCTTGCGCCAGCGGCCTCAAGATCGGCAGTCTTGGTGCTGTAAGTGTCGATGCCGAGCGAAACCATTCTCGGCTTGATGGTCAGGTAGAACCAGTTATCATGGAAACCCGGAGATCCCCAGGGAAACACCTGGATACCCGAGATGTAGTAGATAGCCATGATAAAGCCCAGCACACCGAGCAAGGCAAGATGGCCGCCTACGACCTGCTCGTCATCGAGCTTTTCGGTATCGAAGATCTGGTACCACTTCGTCGAGCGCGTTTCCGTTCTCTGGAACAGAAAACGCCTCATTTTAGCGGCATCCTTTTCTTTAATGACCGATGCTCCGCCTGGCGTGCCATTTGCCTTCGGAGCCGGCGCCTTTCCTTTTGGAGGAGGCACTGTCCCCTTCGGCTTGACCCCTGCGGGTTTCACTTGTTCAGCCATTGTATTCTCTCCTTTGTTTGGACGTATTTTCAGGTTGAAGAAACCGAAAAAACCGGTGATACACCCCCACGGTAAGCGGCCACTTGTCTGTCACAGATACATTTCCGCTGGCTGACACGACATGGAGAAATTCCCGGAAAAAACAGTTTTGCAGGTCATCTCAGAGAAAAAACTCCCCTGCAACAGTAGCAAATAAAATAAGAAAATTTATTTAATAGTAAAGTTTTTTGCCCCCTGCATCACCTTCTGGCAGAGGTATGCGACGCCCTCTTTTTACTTTCGGGCGGACTGCCGGGAGATCGGGCATCGCCGTCAACATTTCAGCAAAACAAAGCATCCGGATGAACATCATGCAGATCGAATTTACCAAAATGTCGGGAGCCGGCAACGACTTCATCATCATCGACAACAGAAAGAATCAGTTCAACCTCCAACCGGAACAGGTGCATGCAATGTGCACCCGGCGAACCGGTATCGGCGCTGACGGGCTGATTCTCATCGAACCCTCCGACAGCACCGACTTCAGAATGAACTACCACAACGCTGACGGGTATCCTGGCACGATGTGCGGTAATGGCGGCCGCTGCGCGGTCTATTTTGCCCATCTCATCGGCATCCTCCCGGCAGCAACTCGCTACCGCTTCGAGGCAGGTCCCGGGACGTATGAGGCAGAGGTAACTGGCGATGAATCGGTGAAACTCCACATGCTTCCGCCGTCAGGCTTCAGGGACGACCTGCACGCGGGCGCATGGAACTGCCATTTTGTTGATACCGGCTCGCCACACGCCATCGCTTATGTCGAAGACCTCGACAAGATGGATGTCTTCACCGAAGGCAGTTCCATCCGGAACAACAAGAAGGTTTTCCCGGAAGGGACCAATGTCAACTTTCTTGAAATCACCTCGCCCGATGCACTCAGCATCAGGACGTTCGAGCGGGGCGTCGAGGACGAAACCCTCGCCTGTGGTACCGGCACGGTTGCCGCAGCGCTGATGAGTTACCGGCTCGGCAAGGTCGCATCCTCGCCGGTCAGGGTGACGGTGAGAAGCGGCGAAACGCTGATGGTCGGCTTCAATGATGCGATGGACAAGATTTATCTCGAAGGGCCAGCCCGTCCGGTCTATCGGGGAACTATCACCCTGTAAGTCCGCTTTATAATTAGTTTGTCGTAGCAGGGTCAACAGCCCTGATCTGAAAGCCTGAAGTCGATGAGCCATGCATACGGCAAGCTTCTATCATACAGCCCCGGACGGAGTGCTTCAGTGTGACCTCTGCCGTCACTACTGCCGCATCCGTCCGGGCAGGAGCGGCCTGTGCAGGGTGAGGAAAAACATCGACGGTCGCCTGGTCACGCTCACCTATGGCAGGGCGCTGTCGCAGTCAGCTGATCCGGTGGAGAAAAAGCCGCTCTACCACTTTATGCCGGGCACGGCAACCTGGTCGTTCGGTATGGCGGGCTGCAACTTCACCTGTGCCAACTGCCAGAACTGGCAGATCAGCCAGGCGCTCCCGGACAAAGAAGTCGCGCCGATCATCCCTCCCGAAGAGATCGTGCAGAACGCCATCCAAGCCGGATGCCCATCAATCTCCTGCACCTACACCGAGCCGACCATCTTTGCCGAATATGCGCTCGACGTCATGAAGCTCGCCAAAGAGAGCGGCCTCAAAACGATCTGGGTGAGCAACGGCTACCTGTCGCCTCTCTGCCTCGACACCATTCAACCTTGGCTCGATGCAATCAACGTCGATCTCAAATCGATGGATGACGCCTTTTACCGTCGCCTCTGCGGCGCACGCCTCGCGCCGGTGCTCGACAGCCTGCGCCAAATTCGCAAAAGCGGCATCCATCTCGAAATCACCACGCTCGTCATCCCCGGCCATTCAGACGATCCGGCCATGCTCGAAAACCTTGCAGACTTCATCGCTGACGAACTCGGTAGCGAGACACCCTGGCACCTTATCCCGTTTTACCCGGAGATTTCATGGAAGATGCACGAAACACCGGCCACCGAACCGTCAGCGCTTGAAACTGCTTGGCAGATCGGGCGGAATGCCGGGCTGCAACACGTGTACTCAGCATCTCACAACGACACGCTCTGCACGCACTGCGGCGCAACGCTCGTTGCACGCGAGCGACAATTCATCGGCGCAAACGTCGAACGATTCGACGCTGGAGGCCGCTGCCCATCCTGCAACCAGCCATCGCCTGTAAAAAACTAAATGATGGCAATGCAGCAAAACATCAGGAACCCAGCTGTTGCAGGCGCTTTTTATCCGGCTGATCCCTCTGAACTCAACACTCTGCTTGCAGAGCTTTTTGAGAAAACAAGCCAGCCATCGAGCCAACCCACCCCCAAAGCCTTCATCGTCCCGCACGCAGGCTACCGGTTCAGCGGACAGGTTGCCGCTCAGGCGTTTCGCACGCTGGAGGGGCGGCGCATCCGAACCGCGGTGCTGCTCGGCAATGCCCATGCCGCGCTGTTCGACGGCATCGCCATCGATCCGCACGACGGCTGGCGCACACCGCTGGGCACCGTACCGTTGGACGAAATGGTGCGAACCCGGCTGATCGAACTTGATCCGACACTGTATCATCAATCTGACATCGCCCACCGGCGCGACCACGTGCTGGAAGTGCAGCTTCCGCTGCTCCAGCACGCACTGCCTCCCGGTTTCAAAATCCTGCCCTTGCTCTTCGGCCAGAACCCGGCGGGCACGTACCGGCAATGCGCCGAAGCTCTCCTGCCGCTCCTCTCGAACGACGACCTGCTCATAGCCAGCTCAGACCTGTCGCACTACCCGACCTACCACGATGCACAAGCCATTGACCCCCAAACCCTCGAACACATGGTCAGGCTGGACATTCAAGGACTCGAACAGCACGAAAAGAAGGTCATACGGTGCGAAATCCCCAGCCTTGAAACCCTTTTCTGCGGCACGGATGCGATCAAAACCGTCCTCGAAATCGGCCGCAGGCTCGGCTGGAAAAGCGAGCTGCTCGACTACCGGAACAGTGGCGATGCCGACCACGCATCCCGGGAGGCCGTAGTCGGTTATGGCGCGGTCATGTTCACCGCACCCTGACCATTGCACCGCGTCAAATTATGCGACCCGACCTTTAGCCTTATTCTGCTTCAACCATGCAATCAGGTCTTCGATAGCCAGCACAGGAAAACCGTGGCGTTCCGAAAAACCGGCAGCCTCTTCAAGGGTAGCCATCGTTCCATCGGAATTGGTCAGTTCACAGAGCACGCCGCAAGGCTTCAGGCCTGCGAGCCTCATAAGATCCACCGTAGCCTCGGTATGGCCAGGGCGTTCCAGCACTCCGCCGAGGCGCGCTTTCAGAGGGAAAACATGACCCGGACGACGCAGATCGCAAGGCCGGACACCATCGGCCACAGCGGTATGAACGGTACATACCCGATCGGCAGCCGACACGCCCGTCGTAACCCCTTCGGCAGCTTCGATGGAAACGGTAAAGGCGGTCTGATAGCCGCTGGTATTGCGCTCCACCATCATCGGCAGGTCGAGTGCGCTGACTCGCTCCTCCGTCATGCATAAGCAGACAATGCCACTGCACTCGCGGATGAGCAAAGCCATCTGAGGAATGGTGATGGATTGTGCAGGAAAGATCAGATCGACCTCATTTTCACGGTCGAAGGCATCGGCGACAAGAACACCATGCCCACGGCGCAAGGCATCAAGGCCTTGTTCAACACGTTCAATCGGATCGCTGGAGCTGTTTAGGAGGGACTGATTCATGGTTAGCTGGCTAATTATTGCAAAAAGCATGAATCAGGGCCAAGGAGACGCAGAAACGCCTCGTCGTTCTCTTTCATCCGGACTGTAACCGTCGGCTCTGGATTTTCACCAGATCTGCTGACCCTTCGCCACAAGCAAAGGCGCTCGCGGGCTCACCGGTTCATAGCCGGAATACCGCCGGTAGGGATTTCCACCCCGCCCTGAGAATGCGTTTCCGGACCTCCCGGAAACAAGCCAAAGATAGCAAGAGCGTTGCAGGCCTCAAAAATAATCGTCTCAGAAAGCTGTTTCTTGAGTACGGAACGACATGGTGAACTTTTTATAACGATCGTGACCTTACTTGGTTATTGATTAACGCCATGCCTTGGCAGAAGAGCGTTTTTCGATGTTAATCCGAAGTACAAGAAAGTTTTTGTGAACCCCCCATAACTTTTCATTCAAAAGGAGACGAGATATGCAGAAATACGTATGTGTGCCTTGCGGCTATGTTTACGACCCCGCAGAGGGTGATCCGAACAACGGTATCGATCCGGGAACAGCCTTCGAAGATCTTCCAGAAGACTGGGTCTGCCCGGTCTGCGGCGTGGACAAATCCTTGTTCGAGCCTGAGTCCTGAAAAAAACTTCGCCTTGTTGATCGAGCCAGTCCGGTAGACACTCAGTCTCCGGACTGGCTTTTTTGTTCGTCATTTGTGGGCGCCAGCTCTTTTTCAGCACCATCACCACTCTTCTCTGCGGTACTATCCGCCTGCAACGCCGCATCGATAAGTCCTTCCGGAATACCGACAACCACCGAATCGGGCTGAGCGCTCCCGGTTGTATCGGATTCGCTGATCACCTCGCGATAATCGGGCACGACAAGCCCTCGTCTCATCATGATGCCCTGAATCACCCTGGCGCGCTTTTCGACAAAACGGGACGTTCCATTCGGTTTGAACCTTATCGGGTTGGGCAGCACAGCGGCCAGCCGCGCAGCCTGATTTGCAGTGAGCTGTGAAGCGCTGATGCCGTAATAGTGTTTCGCGGCCGCTTCGATACCAAAAATCCCGTCTCCCCACTCAACAATGTTGATGTAAAGTTCGAGAATGCGCCGCTTGGAGAGCGTGCGTTCGAGACGCCAGGTCAGGATAGCCTCCTGGAGTTTTCTGACCGGATTTTTCGATGGCGACAGGTAGAGATTCTTGGCCAGTTGCTGGCTGATGGTACTCGCACCGAACCTGAACTCCCGCGCTTCGATATCTTTTTCGACAGCGCTCCGGATAGCCTCGTAATCAAATCCTTCATGATGCCAGAACTTGTCATCCTCGGCAATGAGTACCGCTTTGACAAGCATTGGCGAAACCCGGCTCAACGGCACCCAGCGCTGCGTAATGGTGCGATCAATGCCATCACGCCGCCACTGGGCCTTTCGAGACTTGATAAACACCGTGGTTTCGGGATTGACGGTCTTCAATTCAGCAACATTCGGCGCGACGAGGTACCGGCCCACATCAACCAGCAGAACGAACAGGATGAACAGGAACAGATTTCTGAGCAATTTCATGAGGGTGAAGTGAACGGTTCCGGAAAGACCTTTGGTCCAACTCGACGGCATCTTCAAGTATAAAGATTTACAACGCTTCGTAAAATATGATGCAGCTCGTTGATTCCCTGACTGGCTTTTCCGTTTTTTAGCTACTTTTATATTCGTACGAAAGGCTGACGAATTTTCGAAACCATGAAATGCGATGAACCATGAACAAGATTAACGACATGCTTACCAAAGCGAAAGTGCTTGCCCTGTCGGGCCTGATGCTCTGGGGCTTTTCTTCGACAGCGTCTGCCGCCGTGGACGGCAAGGCGGTCTTCGACAGGAGTTGCAGTGTCTGCCACTCGATTACGCCGCCACCAAAATCAGCACCGCCCATTCTCCCCATCTCAGCCAGGTATCACCAGCAATTTTCATCGAGAAACGAGGGCATAAAGCAGATGGCTGAGTTCATCAAAGCCCCCAGCAAAGAGAAGGTGCTTGCCGACCAGCAAGCCATCACCCGTTTCGGCCTGATGCCAGCCATCCCCCTCAGCGCTGAAGAGCTGGCGGCTGTGTCTGCATGGGTATGGGATCAGTACTCCGGCGGGCAATGAGGCCCCGGCAAGGGTCAGGGCAGAGGAACTGGACAGGGCGGCTGCTACCAGCAATAAGCACTTCGCATTCGAACAGACGATAAAAAAAGCAGCAGGGAAAACCCTGCTGCTTTTTTTCCGCCGGAGCGGACTCGTATGAGTGGTATGAGGAGTACCCTTGGGCAGACTCGAACTGCCGACCAACAGTTTAGGAAACTGGTGCTCTATCCACTGAGCTACAAGGGTAAAAATTCGCTCTGGCCGGTAATGTACAAACTATTTTTTCAGGAAACAAGATCACTTCTCAAGGCTCACAGGAACTCTTGTTCTTCTTTATCTGCTTCCACCGCTGTCCAGCACAAGGCCACGGCACGCTGTGGCTTTGCAATTTCTCTCCATTATCAATTGCCCCTACGTTCTTCCGAACATGCGATCGAGTTCGCCGAGTGAGAGACGGATAATCACCGGCCTGCCGTGCGGACAGACGTAGGGCATTCGGGTAGCGAAGAGGCGGTCGATGAGCATTCGCATCTGTTCGAGATCGAGCTTCTGGCCGGTCATGATGGCATTGCGGCAGGAGTACGATTTGGCGAGGTTGTCGCGCTTTTCGAGCTTCAGCTTCGATGCGTTCTCCTGATATTCGGCGATCATGTCCTGCAAGATCGTGGCCTCGGAACCGTCGCGCACATCAGGCGGCACGCCCTCGATCATCACGCTGTGGCCACCGAAAGGGCGAATCGTAAAGCCCAAGCGATACAGCTCTTCGGCAATCTCTTCGTACACCTCGTACTGCCACGGCTTGAGGTCGATCTTCTGCGGAAAAAGCAGTTGCTGGGAATTGGGCACCGCCTCGTTCATCACGTCGATGGCGCGCTCGTACAGCACCCGCTCGTGCGCCACGTGCTGGTCGATCATCATCAGGCCGGTCTTGATCTGGCAGATAATGTACTTGTTATGCAACTGCCAGATTTTCGGCTCCTTGTCCGGCGCAACGGGATTCTGCTCGTCACCCTCCGACGGCTGATCGGCGGACGGCGTCAGAAGCGACTCCTGCACCATCGACGAGGCTGGCGCTGCGGCGCCGGATGCGAAAGGCGATTCGCCTGGTTCAAGTACTGGCGGCGGCACGGAGGAACCGGAGAGATCGAACGCCCCCTGCCGGTAATTCCGGTACAGGTCGCCAGTGGTCGAGGATTTGCCTGAAAAACCCGAGTACGTGAGCTTGCGCGAGCTACTCTCCGGCAGCGCGGATTCAGGCGATTCGACCACTTCCGGCAAAGGCGCGGCGGTCGCCTCGGGCGAAAAGTCAGCCGTCCGGACAGCCCGCTTGACCACCGGATAGACCATGCTGCGAATGCTCTTTTCATCCTCGAACTTCACCTCCAGCTTGGCCGGATGCACGTTCACATCCACTAGCGACGGATCAAGGCCAAGGAACAGCATCGCGAACGGGGACTGCCGCTCTTCGAGTAGCTCCGCATAGGCCTGCTGCACCGCCTGCACCAGCATCCGGTTCTGGATGAGGCGGCGGTTGATGAAGAAATACTGGTCGTACTTCTGCCGTACCATCATGCCCGGCTTGCCGAGGTAGCCACCGATAGTCATGTAGTCGTTCTCTTCGGTCAGTTCGATCAGGCTCTCACCGAATCCCTCGCCATAAAAGTGGCTCAGCCGCTCGCGCACATCTGGCGTGCGGAAGTGGAACAGCTCCTCGTCGTCGTTGACCAGACGCCACTCGATTTCGGGATAAGCAAGCACGAACGCCTTGACAGTTTCGTGGATGTGCTTGAACTCGGTCGCATTGGATTTGAGGAACTTGCGGCGAGCCGGGACGTTGAAAAAGAGATTGCGCACCGAAATCGAGGTTCCGGGTTCGCACTGCGTGGGTTGCGGGCCCTCGATCTCACCGCCGTTGCTGATGAGCTGGATACCGACCGGCTCGCTCGCCCGACGGGTCTTCAGCTCGAAGTGGGAAACCGAGGAAATGCTGGCCAGCGCCTCCCCGCGAAAGCCGAGCGTGCGGAGCGCTTCGAGGTCGTCCACGCCGGAAATCTTGCTGGTGGCGAACCGCTCCACGCTGAGCAGAGCGTCGTCGCTGTCCATGCCGCAACCGTTATCGACGATCCGGATCAGCTGGCGCCCGGCCTCCTTGACGACAACCGTGATGGCCGAAGCACCGGAATCAATAGAGTTCTCAAGCAGCTCCTTAACCGCCGAGGCCGGACGCTGCACCACTTCGCCAGCCGAAATTTTATTTGCAACAATATCGGGAAGTTTCGCAATGGAAGCCATAGATCAACTCAACACGCAGTTTTCATTGGATAGTCACCTTTTCGTCGCCCCGCTCCGAATTCTCCCCAGAGCATCAGCGCAAAAATATACACAATTCGGAAGCGCCTGAAAGCGTTCACCCGGAATCCAAACCTGGCGGCAAAGCTGCTGTCAGGCGGCTGATGACTTCAGCCTGACGAGCAGGCCCCGGAGAGCCGCTTCGCTGAAGCGGGTCTTGTTTTGCTGGCGGTCACCGTGCATCGTGAAGGTCGAAGCCTCGACTGTCACCTCTCCCTCTCCGGAGCGCGAGGCTACCGCGATGCAGATCGTGCCGACCGGTTTTTCCGGAGTCCCTCCGCCCGGCCCGGCGATGCCAGTGGTGGAGACCGCGATGTCTGCGCCGCCTCGTTCCAGGCAACCCTGGGCCATCTGCTCGGCCACTGGCTCACTCACCGCACCGTGCTGCTCGATGGTGGCCGGATCGACGCCGAGCTGTGCGACTTTAGCCTCGTTGCTGTAGGTGACCATCCCTTGAAGGAAGCAGCCCGACGAACCAGCCACATCGGTCAAGCGACTCGCAAGCAGCCCCCCGGTGCACGACTCGGCCACAGCCACGGTCATCTTTTTTTCAAGCAACATCTCGACCACCACCTCTTCGAGACGCACATCCCTGACCGCATAGACAAACAAGCGCGCCCGCTCGACGATCGCCTCGACCACCCGGCGATTCTCCGCATCGACCTGTTCCCGAAGCGTACCCGAGCTGCTCACCATGAGACTGACTCCGGCCGCGTGCGGCAGGTAGGCGAGCATCGTGCCGGGCGGAAGCTCGTTCTCGACCTGGGCGATCATGCCTGAAAGCTGCGACTCGCCGATGCCCATCGTCATGACG
This sequence comes from Chlorobaculum parvum, assembly GCA_011372505.1. Classification (GTDB taxonomy): domain Bacteria; phylum Bacteroidota; class Chlorobiia; order Chlorobiales; family Chlorobiaceae; genus Chlorobaculum; species Chlorobaculum parvum_B. Next base: position 34,995 of record DRSQ01000066.1, read on the forward strand.
GGGGTGTGGCGGATGAACGAGCCGGAGAGCGGCGCGAAAAAGGGGATGACCGTGAGCCGCATCATCGCCTCCATCTCGGTCGGCACGCCCGGCATGAGCACCAGATGGCGACCCTCGAAGCGGGGTGCGCAATCGACGATCATGCCGGGAGCGGTACCCTTGGTGTTGGGCACCGTGATCGAGCCTTCGATCACCATCGCCTGCGACCTCATCGCCTCGGTCACCGGGCGACCCCGGCGGCGAAACAGTTCGGCGATCCGTTCGAAGGAGGGTTCGTCAAACACCAAGCCGCGACCGAACAGCTCCTGCACGGTTTTGCGCGTCCGGTCGTCGTTGGTCGGGCCGAGGCCGCCGGTCATCAACACCGCCTCCGACTCTTCGAGGGCGGAAATGATCGAGTCGCGAATCGATTGCGGGTCGTCCGAGCAGGTGACGATGCGGCTGACCGGAATGCCGATCGTGCCGAGCTGGCGCGCAATAAACGGTGCGTTGGTGTTGACGCGATGGCCCTTGAGCAGCTCGTCGCCGATGGAAATGATGACCGCCTTCATGCGCTCAAACCAGATAGCTTGCAATCCGCAAAATGTCGGCGAACACGCCGCCCGCGGTCACTTCGCCGCCAGCGCCCGGCCCTTTGACCACGAGAGGCGTATCGAGGTAGCGGTCGGTGGTAAAGACCACGAGGTTCTCCGTGCCGTTCAGACCGGCCACCGGGCTTTCGAGCGGCACGCGCTTCAGCCCAACCTTCGCCTTGCCATCCTTCAGCTCGCCGGTGTAGGCAATGACCTTGCCCTCTTTGGCCGCACTTTCCATCTCTTCGACGTACCAGTCGTCGATGCTCGACAAGCGGTCGAGGAATTCGGCTGGGGTCATCTCGCCTTGGCACGATTCGGACACCAGGCTCTCGCATTCAACATCCTCGTACTCCAGCTGGTAGCCGAGCGCACGACCGAGGATGAGCATCTTGCGGGCGAAGTCTGCGCCGGAGAGGTCGTCGCGCGGATCGGGTTCGGTGTAGCCGGACTCCTTTGCCTTGCGAACGATGTCGCTGAACCGTCCGCCCTTTCGCAGCTCGTTGAAAATGTAGCTCAGCGTACCGGACAGGACTCCTTCGATGCAGACGATCCGGTCGCCGCTGTTCTTCAGATCGTTGAGGGTGCTGATGATCGGCAGACCCGCACCGACGTTGGTTTCGTAAAGAAACTTTGCGTTGCTCGACCGCTCGGCCTGCACGATCTTCCGATACAGCTCCGACGGCCCGGCCATACCGAGCTTGTTGGCCGTGGCGACGGAGATGTTGGACTCCAGCAGCTCCGGATAGCGCTCGGCAACCTGACCGCTCGCGGTGCAGTCCACCACGATGGTATTGTGCAGGTTCTCTTCGCGGATCAGGCGGATGTACTGACCGATGCCCTGACGGGCCTCTCGCGGGTGCATCGCCTCCTGCCATTTCTCCAGATCGATGCCCTCTGGATCGATGCAAATCGCTCGGGTGTTGGCCAGTCCGGAAACTACCAGATCGAGCTGCATCTCCTGCTGCAAGGTGGAGCGATGCGCCTTGATCTGGCTGATCAGGCTTTTAGCGATCGTTCCAGTGCCTGCAATAAAGACGTGCACCTTGCGCATCGACAGGAAAAAGGACTCGTGAATGCAGTTGAGCGCCTTGTCTTCATCGCCGCTGTCGATCACCACCGAGATGTTCATCTCGTTGGCCCCCTGCGCAACGGCAATCACATTGACGCCGTTCTTGCCGAGCGTCTCGAAAAGCTGCGCCGACACGCCGGGGTGACCCGACATCTTGTTGCCCACGACGGCCACCATCGCCAGGTTGCGGCGGACAGCCACCGGATCGATCCGGCGCTCCTCGATCTCGCGAGCGTACTCCTCTTCGAGCACCTTTTTGGCCATCGAGGCCTGCCCGGGCGCAACGGCAAGGCTGATCGACTGCTCCGACGAAGCCTGAGAGATGAAGATGATGTTAACGCTATGACGGGCCAAGCAGGTAAACAAACGTGACGCCGTACCAGGAACGCCGGCCATACCGCTTCCGGAAAGGTTGAGCAACACCACGCGATTAATCGAGGTCAGGCCGGTCACCGGTCTCGGCTGGCCGTCGGTCGAGGCCGGCAGCTGACCAATTCTTGTGCCAAGGCCTTCAGGATTGGATGCATTGCGAATATGCAGCGGAATCCCTGCCTTCATTACCGGCTGCACGGCCAACGGGTGCAGCACTTTTGCTCCAGCATGCGAAAGCTCCATCGCCTCGGCGTAGCTGATCTCGGGAAGCACTCTCGCATCAGGCACCCGCTTCGGATCAGCGCTGAAAAAGCCGTCCACATGGGTCCAGATCGACACCTCTTCGGCATGAAGCGCTGCACCGAGAATCGTGGCCGTGAAGTCGGAGCCACCGCGTCCGAGGTTGGTCACGCTGCCGTCCGGCGCCGAGGCGATAAAGCCGGTCACGACCGGTACAGGCTCGAACTGTTTTAAACGCTCGCGAATGAGCTTGCCAGAGACCAAACGATCGACCTTCGCATGGCAGTGATGCTCGTCAGTCACAATCAACTCTCGACTGTCGATGCACTCGGCAGGAGTGCCGGAACGTTCGAGGAACCGGCTCATGATCCGGCACGAAAAGCGCTCGCCGTAACTCATAATGAGCGCCAGACTTTTATCGGAAAGCTCCCTGAGCAGAGCAACGCCATGAAGCACGTCGTTCAGCTCGGCCAGCAGCTCTTGAAGCCATGCCTCCTCCGAAGCAGCTTCCTTACCAAACAGTTCACGGATGACATCAGTATGCTGCGAACCGATCACTCCCAGCGTTTCGCGCCAAGCCGCATCACCGTTGCCCGCCTGCGCCCCAGCTTCGGCAAGCAAGTCGGTCACCTTGGCCATGGCCGAAACCACGACGATAAGCTCCGAGCGCTCCAGCTCATTCCTGATAACAGCAGCTGCGTTACTGATGTTGGCCGCCGACGCGATCGACGATCCTCCGAACTTGAATACCTTCATGCTTTTACAATGGTCGTTACACGTTTAAACTGACATCCTAATTTCTTACGGCAAGGCGAATAATACAAGCCAAAGTGAGACTCTTTTTTCATTCCCCGTCAACACAAAAAAAGAAAGCGCCCTGTATGGGGGCGCTTTCCAATGGTTTTTGTAACCGCTGAATTTACTGCTTCAGGGCGTCGGCGCCAGCGACAATCTCGCTTAGCTCCTTGGTGATCGCGGCCTGACGTGCGCGGTTGTAGCTGATGTTCAGCACCCGGATCAACTCTTTGGCGTTCTCCGTAGCCGAATCCATCGCGGCCATTCGGGCGGCCTGCTCGGCGGCGTTAGACTCCAGCATCACTCTCCAGACCTGGGTATTGAGATGCTTGGGCACCAGCTCGTCGATAATGGCTTCCGGCGAAGGCTCGTACAGATACTCGCTGCCTGCGGCCTCTTCCGTTCCATTTTCAGGAGCGATAGGCAGAAGCTGCTCGGTTCTGAGATTCGGAGCAAGCACTGACTTGAACTCGTTATAAACCAGAATGACCTTGTCGGCCTCACCTTTCAGGTACATCTGCGAGGCAAGCTCGGCAATTTCTTTTGCCGAAGAGAAGTCCAGATTCTGGAAAATACCGGGATAGGCTTTCGTGACATTGTAGCCTCTCTTGCGGAAAAAGTCGCTGCCTTTGGAACCAGCGCAGATCATGGTGACAGCGCCCTTTTCATTCAGGGCTCCATACTGCTCGTGAATGAGCTTCTGGGCAACCTTGATGATATTGGCGTTGAAACCACCGCAAAGACCACGGTCTGAGGTGACCAGCACAACAAGCACCTTGTTCACCTCCTCACGAGGTGAGAGCAGCGGGTTGAGTGAGGTATCAACCTTGGTCGAAAGGGAGGCGAGCATCTCCTTCAGCTTCCCGGCATACGGACGGGCCTGAATCGCCCTGTCCTGGGCCCTTCTCAGCTTGGCAGCCGCAACCATTTTCATGGCCTTGGTCACCTGCTGGGTGGATTTGATACCCTTGAGCCGTATGCGTATATCCTTTAACGTTGGCATGTATTCCGAAACATTGTTGGTATTGCCGAATAACTTGCAAACGCCCCTGATTTTTCAGGGGCGTTCACTCACTTGTGCTGCCTTCAGGCCTTGTGCTTCTCTTTGAAAGCGGCGACATACTTCTGCGCCACCTCTGTCAGCTTGGAGGCCATGTCGGACTCAAGCTTGCCGGTTTCAGCAATCGACGAGAGAATGTCAGAATGCTTCTGCTCCAGCATTTCAAGGAAGCTCTCTTCAAACTGGCGGACATACTTGATGTCAACCGTATCGAGCAAGCCCTTGGTACCGACAAAGATAATGGCAACCTGCTTCTCAACCGCCATCGGCACATACTGACCCTGCTTGAGGATTTCGACCAGGCGAGCACCCCTGTCGAGCTGAGCCTTGGTGGCCTTGTCGAGGTCAGAACCGAACTTGGAGAAGGCTTCGAGCTCACGGAACTGGGCGAGGTCGAGACGAAGCGTACCGGCAACCTTCTTCATCGCCTTGATCTGAGCGGCGCCGCCAACGCGAGAGACCGAAATACCGACGTTGATAGCCGGACGCTGACCAGCGTTAAACAGGTTCGACTCGAGGAATATCTGGCCGTCGGTAATCGAAATCACGTTGGTCGGAATGTAAGCCGAAACGTCACCGGCCTGGGTTTCAATGACCGGAAGCGCCGTGAGGCTGCCACCACCCTTCACCATCGGTTTCAACGGTTCGGGAAGGTCGTTCATCTGCTTGACCACTTCGATATCGTCAGTGATCTTTGCAGCGCGTTCGAGAAGACGCGAGTGCAGGTAGAACACGTCGCCAGGGAACGCTTCACGTCCCGGCGGACGGCGGAGGAGCAGGGAGAGCTGGCGGTAAGCCACAGCCTGCTTGGAGAGATCATCATAAACAACCAGAGCGTGACGACCGGTATCGCGGAAGTACTCGCCGATAGTCGCTCCGGCGAACGGAGCGATAAACTGGAGCGGAGCCGGATCGGAGGCCGTAGCGGAAACGACGGTGGTATATTCCATAGCACCGTGCTGCTCAAGGGTGTTGACCACCTGCGCAACAGTCGAGCCTTTCAGACCAACAGCAACATAGATGCAGTACACACCTTTACCTTTCTGGTTGATAATGGTATCGAGCGCCACAGCGGTTTTACCTGTCTGGCGGTCACCGATAATCAGCTCACGCTGGCCGCGGCCGATCGGGATCATAGCATCGATAGCTTTCAGACCAGTCTGGAGCGGCTCGTGCACCGACTTACGGAAGATAACACCGGGAGCCCTGCGCTCGAGCGGCAGACGAATTTCAGTGTTGATCGGGCCTTTACCGTCGATCGGCTCACCGAGCGGGTTGACCACCCTGCCAAGCATAGCTTCGCCAACCGGAATGGAAGCGAGAATGTTGGTGCGCTTGACCGTATCGCCTTCTTTTACCGAATTCGCATCGCCGAACATCACTGCACCGACGTTGTCTTCTTCGAGGTTCAGGGCCATGCCCATGACATCATTGGGAAATTCGAGGAGCTCACCTGCGGCGACATTCGACAAACCGTAAATACGGGCGATACCGTCACCGACCTGCAGAACGGTTCCTACATCATATACATCCGCTTCCGACTCGAAACCTGCGAGCTGCTTGCGGAGTATGGAAGACACCTCATCGGGTCTGACTGCTGTTGACATATGGAATTCGATAGGTTATTGTTAAGAAAAGAAAAAGATTCTCCGTACCTTCTCTTGAATCTGGCTACGGCCCGTTACCCTCCAAAAATAAAAGCCAAATTTAATGAAAAGCTTCCAGTTATTCAAATGCGTAACACAATTTGGATAAGAGACTTTTCCGGAGTAACCCGTCGCCGTACCGTTTCAGCAATCTTGCCCCACATCACGCTATGAAAACCGTCACTGGATTTGCGTCGGCAACGGTCGGAAATGTTGCCTGCGGTTTTGATGTTCTCGGTTTTGCCATCACCGAACCCGGTGATGAAGTTATCCTGACGCTTCATGATGAACACCGGAGCGACTGCCCTGTTTCAATCAGTTCGATCAAGGGGGACGGCGGAGCCTTGCCGCTCGACCCGAAGAAGAATACATCGAGCTTCGTCGTGCTCAAGTTTCTCGAGTATATCCGCTCGACCAAGGGCCTCGACTTCAAGGGCCACATCGATCTGGAACTGAAAAAAAACCTGCCCCTCTCCAGCGGCATGGGCAGCAGCGCGGCAAGCGCGGCGGCGGCCCTCGTGGCAGCAAACGAGCTGTTCGGCTCCCCCTGCTCCAAGATGGAGCTGGTGCACTTCGCCATCGAGGGCGAACGCGTGGCGTGCGGATCGGCCCACGCCGACAACGCCGCTCCGGCCATGCTCGGCAATTTCATCCTGATCCGCAGCTACCATCCGCTCGACCTCATCACCATCAAGCCGCCGAAGGAACTCTTCTGCACGCTCGTCCATCCGCACACCGAAGTCAAGACCTCCTTCGCCCGCTCCGTGCTGCCGAAGTCGATTCCGCTTACGATGGCCACACAGCAGTGGGGCAACGTCGGCGCACTCATCTCAGGCCTGCTGATGGAGGATTACGACCTGATCAGACGGTCACTGGTCGATGTGGTGGCCGAACCAAAACGCGCCCCGCTGATTCCCGGCTTCACCGAGGTCAAGCAGTCGGCGCTCGACGCCGGTGCTCTCGGATGCAGCATCGCCGGCTCCGGCCCGTCGGTCTTCGCCTTCTCGGCCTCCCATGCGAAAGCCGAGGCGGTGGGCGCGGCCATGCAGGAGACCTTCCGCCGCTCCAAAGCCGCACTCGAATCCGACATGTGGGTCTCGCCAATTTGCAGCCAGGGCGCGCGCGTCACCAGCTCAACTTCATGAATTGCATCACGATATGATCTTCTACAGCACCACGAAAGCCTCCACTCCCGTCACGATGAAAAAAGCCACCCTCGAAGGCCTCGCGCCCGACGGGGGGTTGTACGTGCCATCCGAAATGCCGCGCTTCTCCGCTGAGGAGATTTCGCTGCTGGAGAGTGGCTCGTTTACCAATATCGCCTTCGCCATTGCAAAAAAATTTGTTGGCGACGAAATTCCGCTCGACCGGCTCTCGGAGCTGATCGACGACTGCTTCACCTTCGAAACGCCGCTGCACGAACTCGATGCCGACACCTTCGTCGAGGAGCTGTTTCACGGTCCGACGCTCGCCTTCAAGGATTACGGCGCACGCTTCCTGGCGCGGATGACCGGCTTGTACGCCGCTGAAGAGAGCCGGATGATCACCGTGCTGGTGGCCACCTCCGGCGACACCGGCAGCGCGGTGGCTTACGGCTTCCACGGCATTCCGAATACGCGCGTGGTGCTGCTCTATCCTTCGGACAAGGTGAGCCGTTTACAGGAGCAGCAGCTCACCACGGCAGGCGACAACGTCCATGCCCTCGAAGTCAAGGGCGATTTCGATGACTGCCAGCGCCTGGTCAAGCAGGCCTTCATCGATCAGTCGCTACGTCAGAAGCTTACGCTGACCTCGGCCAACTCCATCAACATCTCGCGCCTGATTCCCCAGTCGTTCTACTACGCCTGGGCTGCCCTGCAACTCCGCCAGCGCCAATCGAATGCGCTGCCGACCTTCTCGGTGCCGAGCGGCAACTACGGCAACCTGACCGCCGGCGTCATGGCAAAGATGATGGGCTTCCCGATCGGCGGCTTCATCGCAGCCTCGAACGCCAACGACAGCGTCACACGCTACCTCGACGAGGGGCGCTTCGAACCACGCCCGACCATCAAGACCCTCACCACGGCGATGGATGTGGGCAACCCAAGCAACTTCGCCCGCCTGCTGCACTTCTACGGAGGCGACTACCGAAAAATGGGTGAGAACATTACCGGCATCGCCGTCTCGGACGAAGAGACCGTCGAAACGATCCGCGCCGTGAATGATCAATACGGCTACATCATGGATCCCCATACCGCCGTCGGATACCGGGCGCTGGAACACTACCGCGAAACTCGCTCCGGCGCTGGCAAGCCGGCCGTCGTTCTTTCCACCGCTCATCCAGTCAAGTTCGACGAGGCGATCAGGACGGCCACCGGCAAAGAGGTGCCAATTCCGGAATCGATGCACGATATCATGAACAAGCCAAAACAGGCAACGCTGATCGGCAACAGATACGAGGAGCTTGAAAGGTTCCTTGGCAATCTCGACCGGTAAGCAATAAGGCTCTGACAGAGACCATGAACCTCCAGACACTTCTTTTCTTCCTGGTACTCATCCCGATCATGTTTTTCGGGATGCTGTTTGCGCTCATTCTGAACCTCTTCGACCCGACCGGCGACAGGTTCCACAAAATGGCTGCCTGGTGGGGACGTTTTGCTTCAAGACTTCTCGGCATTGCCGTTCAGGTGGAGGGAGAGGAGAACTACAGCCCCGAGAAGAACTATCTGGTCGTGAGCAACCACGCTGGAATGGCCGATATTCCGCTGATTCTCGGTGCGATCAAGCTGAATCTGAGATTTGTTGCAAAAGAAGAGCTCGGAAAAGTGCCGGTGTTCGGCCATGCGCTGAAGTCGGCAGGCTATGTCTTCATCAAGCGCGGTCAGAACCGGGAGGCGCTGCAAAGCATGCTGAAGGCTGCCGACACCCTCAAAGCAGGACGTTCGATCCACATCTTCCCTGAGGGCACCCGCTCGAAAACCGGCGACATCCTGCCCTTCAAGCGCGGCGCATTCATTATTGCGGAAAAAGCAAAAGTGCCGGTGCTCCCGGTCACCATCGTCGGCAGTAACCTCATCACCCCAAAGAAAAGCCTGAAAATCAACCACGGCAAGGTACGAATGATCATCGGCAAACCGATCGATCCCGACCAGCACTCCAAAGCCGAAGAATTGATGAAGGAGAGTTACAGGATCATCAGCGGCAATCTGGAGCAAGTGAACAGCCCCACATAAGAGTTGAACCTGTAGCGGCAAGTTCGCAAACCGCCGCTACAGCTCACCGAGGACGACCGGGCGGCCGCCCATTGCTAAACGCTATCCCAACTGCTTGTAGAGATTGACCATCTCGATAGCCCCAAGCGCGGCATCAAAGCCTTTGTTGCCTGCCTTGGTGCCAGCCCGCTCGATTGCCTGCTCCAGATTCTCGGTGGTCAGCACGCCGAACGTAATCGGAATCATCGTCTCCAAACCAACCTGAGCGATACCTTTGCTCGCTTCAGCGGCAATCACGTCGAAGTGCGGGGTCGAACCGCGGATGATCACGCCGAGGGTAATCATGGCGTCGAACTTGCCAGACATGGCAGCCTTACGGGTCACCGACGGCAGCTCGAACGCACCGGGGCAACGGATAACCGTGATGTTGTCAGCCGATCCGCCGTGGCGCACGATGCAGTCGATTGCTCCTTCCACCAGCTTCTGGCCGATGAAATCGTTGAAACGCGAAACAACCAGCCCGAACCTGATTCCCTCAGCGCTGAGCGCTCCCTCTATGTTCTGTACCTGCATGGTTTTGGTGTTTGGTTAGTTTTTCTAAAGTGGACTTGGTGGACACAGTGGGCTTGGCGTACAAGACCACGCCCCTCTGTTTCTCAATTCATAATTCAGCATTCATAATTCATAATTCTCAACCATACCCCATCATTGATTCGACAAGCTCGACGATGACGTGGCCTATGGCGATATGGCACTCCTGCGTGCGGTCGGCGCTGCCGGTGTGGGGCACCACCACGGCGAGGTCGGCGTGCGGTTTTATTGTGCCACCGTCGCCGCCGAGCAGGGCGAGGGTCTTCATGCCGAGCGTTCGCGATGTCTGGAGCGCCTTGAGCACGTTGGGGCTGTTGCCACTGGTCGAGAGGCCGAGCATGAGGTCACCGGGCCTGCCGTACGCTTCGGCCAAGCGCGAAAACACCTCATCGAAGCCGAGATCGTTTGCGCCTGCCGTCAGGGCCGAGGTGTCAGTCGAAAGCGCGATGGCTGGCAGCGCAGGGCGATTCACCGAGCTGCGGTAACGGATGGTCAGCTCGGCAGCCAGATGCTGCGCATCGGCAGCGCTTCCGCCGTTGCCACACAAAAGCACCTTACCTCCATTCCGGAAGGTCTCGGTGATCATAGTAGCCATCGCCGCGATGATGTCGCTGTCGCGACGGGCGACCGTCTCCTTCAGGCGGGCGCTGTAAAGCATCCGCTCCAGCACCAGCTCTTCGTAGCGACCTGAACCACCGCCCCCCTCAGAACAGTTGCACTGCTGAGTCATTGCGTAACTGCTTTGTTGAAAATTTCTTGCAATATAAAAAAGATCGATCGGATCAGTCTGATCCGACCGATCAAAAAAAAGGCCTGCCCGAAGTGTTTGCCGGGCAGGCCTTGATGCTTTAACAGCCTGAAACGCTCAGTGGTACTTGGCACTCTCTTCCTTGACAAACTCAACGAGGAGTTTCAGGTTGGCCGGATCGGCGTCCGGCAGGATGCCGTGGCCGAGGTTGAAGACGTGGCCGGAGCAGTCGGTGTGCTGGCCGTACTGCCTGAGCACCTTGGCGGCTTCGGATTTGATCTTCTCCGGAGTGCCGTAGAGCACGGTCGGATCCATGTTGCCCTGGAGGCAGACGCGGTCGTTCAGCTCCTTGCGAGCCTTGGCGATATCGATGTTCCAGCCGAGGCCGACAGCATCCGCGCCGGTGTCAGCAACATCGGAGAGAATGGTGTTCATGTCTTTGGCGAAGACGATCACCGGAATTTCCGGATAGGAGGCCTTCACGGCGGCGACGTTCTGCTTGATGTAAGGCAGAGCGAACTCGCGGTAGTCGTCCTCGGAGAGAGCACTGGCCCAGGAGTCGAAAATCTGGATGGCGTCCGCACCAGCTTCGACCTGCTTGACGAGGTAGTTGCTGATGCAGGTGGTGATCTTCTGCAGAAGCTGATGGGCCATCTTCGGCTCGCGGTACATCAGCTTCTTGGCGTTGGCGTAGTTCTTCGAACCACCGCCCTCGACCGCGTAGGTGAAGAGCGTCCATGCAGCGCCCGAGAAGCCGATGAGCGGCACGCGGTCGTTCAGCTCCTTCTTGGTGAGGCGGATCGCATCGAACACGTAGCCGAGCTTCTCCTCGACATCGGGGTCAATCAGCTTGTCGATGTCGGCCTGCGTGCGAATCTCCGGAGTCAGCTTGATGCCTTTGGACTCGATGATCTGCACATCCATGCCCATCGCCTCGTTGACCACGAGGATGTCGGAGAAGATGATTGCGGCATCCACACCCATCAGATCGACCGGCTGAATGGTGACTTCACAAGCCAGTTCAGGCGTTTTGCAGAGGGTCAGGAAGTCGGTTTTTGACCTGACTGCACGGTATTCCGGCAGGTAACGACCGGCCTGACGCATGACCCAGATCGGAGTACGGGGGGTCGATTGCCTCTTCAACGCCCTGAGAAAAAGATCATTTTTGAGCATGGAGTGCGATTAATTAGTGATGTTGAGAAAAGAGCTGCCCCTCAGGCCGGATGGTGCCGGAACCCTTGCAGGCATTGATAAATCAGATGCAAAAGTACACTTTTTCAGCCTTTTTTTAAAACCGAAGGGCGCCCTGTGAGGAGCACCCGGATGGCATGTGGTTCAGGCCGTGACGATATGCCGCTTAATGCCAAGCTGCCGCTCGGAGTAACCGAGAGCAAGGCCCACCATTTCAGAGAGATGATAGACCGGAATCGAGCCTTTCAGGTTGTTCTGCTTGAGCGCCTTGGCCTGGTAGCCGTCGAGCACCGTGTGGCAGAGCGGACAGGGGGTGACGATGAAGTCGGCCCTCTCGTCCATCGCCTCTTCGAGCGCCTCGGCAGCCACGTTCAGCGACTCCTCCTCGGCCACCAGCAGCGTGTGGAATCCGCAGCAACGGTTCTTGTGCTCGTAGGGAATCGACTTGCCCCCCAGCGCCTTGAGCAACTGGTCGAGGGAGGTCGGTTCGAGCGGGTTATCCTTGCCAAGCACACTTGACGGGCGGAGGATGTGGCAGCCGTAGAATGGCGCGATCCTCTTCTTGGTCAGCGGAGTTTTCACCTTCTTGCGAATCACGTCGAGGCCAACGTCGTCGATCAGCACCCAGAGCAGGTGGCGCACATCGGAGGTGCCGCGATATTCGAGCCCCTCCTGCTTGAGAACTTCGTTGACTTCGGCCCTCAGCTCGGAGGACTCGTCGAGTTTCTTTTTAGCGGTTCTGATGGTCATCAGGCAGGTGTTGCAACTGACGATCAGGTCGAGGCCCTGCTTTTCGGCCAAGGCGATATTACGGGCATTGACCAGCGCGAACTCCCTCGGATCCACGTAGTCGAGGTTGCTGCCGCCGCAGCAAGCGCTTTCGTGCAACTTGACCATTTCAATGCCAAGATCATGCTGCCAGAGGTCGATCGAACGATCCACCTCACGGGTCATCGCCTCGTTGATGCAGCTCTGATAGTAAGCGTAACGCTTCATACTGCTTGTTCTCCGATTATTTTTTGTGATCCTTCTTCGTCACATGGCTCGCCATCTCCTTCAGCTCCTTCTGCAGGGACTGAATGCCTTTCGAGGCCTTGACCATCGGCGGCGGCGGCGGAGTGCGGCGTTTGAGTATCATCTTGAAGGCCATCGGCAGGAGATTTTTGAGCGTCCATGCCAGACCGTTGGTTCTGATCGGCAGAGTCGCCTCGACCAGTTTGCCCTTCTTCTCGATGTCATCCTTGAAGGCTTCGGCGTGACGCGCACCACTGGTATCCTTGGTGCCGCGACGCTCGATGGCGTCCTCGCGAATGCCGTGGATTGCATCCATGATCGGGATGTTCTTGACGCAGGTCTCCTGGCAGCGGTAGCAGTGGGTGCAGTCCCAGACACCGTGATCGTTGACCAGACCGGCAAGGCGCTGGTCGTGAATACCGTCGCGGGTGTCGGCGTTCATGCGGTGCGACTTGAGCAGCACCACCGGAGAGACATACTCCTTGTGCGCCCGGAGAATGGTGCACTCCGAAACGCACGATGCGCACAGAATGCAGTCGGTCGCCTTGTCGTACTTCGAGAACTCCTCCTCGGAGATGAGAAACTCCTTCTTGCCCCACTCCTCTTCGGGCATTCTGGAGTCAACCCAGTTGGAGTACTTCTTCATCTTGCCGACCAGCGGATCCATCTCCACGACCAGATCCTTGATCAGCGGAAGGTTCCTGAGTGGCTCGATAGTGATGACGCCGGGCTCACGGGCCTTGTCAAGCTCATCCCACACCTGTGTGGTGCAGGCCAGCTTCGAAATACGGTTGATCCTCATGGAACAGGAGCCGCAGATGCCGGCCTGGCAGAACGCCCTGAAGGTCAGCGTCGAATCGACATGCTCCTTGATATAGTTGAGAGCCCTGAGCACGGTGATACCCTTTTCAAGCTTGATCGTGTAGTCATCGAAATAGGGCTTGCTATCCACCTGGGGATTGAACCGGTGCACCCTGAAGGTGACGTCCCGACTCTCCTCATGATGCTGTATCGTAGAATCGCTCATTGAATATCCTTCGGTTAATAGGTTCGTTCCTGAAGCTCATACTTGCCCATCGTGACCTCTTTGAAGCCGATCTTCGGATGACCGCCTTCAAGAGTGTAAGTGGTGTGCTTGTGCCACTTTTCATCGTCACGCTTCGGAAAGTCTGTCCTGGTATGCGAGCCCCGGCTCTCCTCGCGGGCGAGCGCGCCATAAGCCACCGTGTCGGCCAGGTCGAGCATGTTCCTCAGTTCGAGCACCTGCGTCAGGTTGGTGTTGAAAGTATCACCCGTATCGAACACCCTGACGTGCTTGAAGCGCTCCTTGAGGCTGTCGATCTCTTCGATGCCTTTCTTGATCTTCTCCTCGATACGGAAGATGCCGACGTTCAGGGCGAGGGTCTGGCCAAGCTCTTCACGCAGCGTGCCGTAGCGCTCGTAGTGCCCCTTCGGCTGCATGTAGGCTCTGATCTCCTGCTCTTTTTCATCCACCTCCGACTGCGTGATGGTGGCCGGATTGAAGTTGCGCGCCTCCTCGGCGGCGGTGCGTCCGGCGATGCGGCCAAAGACGAGGATGTCGAGCAGCGAGTTACCGCCGAGGCGGTTGGCGCCGTGCACCGAAACGCAGCCGCACTCACCGGCAGCATACACGCCCTCCATGATGGTGCGTCCCTGGTTGTCGGTGTCGATACCGCCCATCGAGTAGTGGGCCGTCGGGCGGATCGGGATCGGCTCGTCGATCGGATCGACGCCCTCGAAGTACATGCACATTTCGCGAATCTGCGGCAGGCGCGACTTGATGAGGTCGGCACCGAGATGGCGCAGGTCGAGGTGCATGTATTTACCGGCGGGGCTGTCAAAGCCGCGCCCTTCGAGAATTTCGGTTTCGATGGAGCGGGAAACCAGGTCACGCGGGCCAAGCTCCATCTTGGTCGGAGCGTAGCGCGACATGAAGCGCTCACCGTCGATGTTCACCAGGTAGCCACCCTCGCCGCGTGCGCCCTCGGTCACGAGAAGACCGCTCTTGCGCAAACCGGTCGGGTGGAACTGCACGAACTCCATATCCTTGAGCGGAATACCCGCGCGGTAGGCGATGGCCTGACCGTCGCCGGAGTTGCCCGCTGCGTTGCTGGAGCGGTTCCAGTACATCTTGGCGTAGCCGCCGGTTGCGAAAATGACCGTGCGCGCCGGGAACGCCTCGACCTTGCCGGTCTTCATGTTCATGGCGATCAGGCCGCGCGAACGGCTGCCGTCGTGGACGAGATCGAGCGCGAAATATTCGTTGAAGAAGAAGACCCCTTTGCGCAGGCACTGTTCGTAGAGGGTCTGGAGAATGGTGTGCCCCGTCTTGTCGGCGCAGTAACAGCAGCGCGGACGGCCCGCTCCTCCGAAGGGGCGCTGGGCGATGGTCTTGTCGTCGAGCCTCGACCACGGCGTTCCCATGTTCTCGAGTTCGCGGATAATCTTGGGAGCCTCGGAGCAGAGCACCTCGACGGCATCCTGGTCGGCCAGATAGTCGCTGCCCTTGATGGTATCGAAGATGTGCATGTCAACGCTGTCATCCTTGGCCGTGTTGGCCAGGGCCGCATTCGCGCCACCCTGTGCGGCAGAGGTATGAGAGCGGTTCGGATAGACCTTCGAAAGCACGGCGATGTTCAGACCTGGATTGGTCTTCATGGCTTCCATAGCCGCGTAAAGGCCGGCACCGCCACCGCCGACGATGACGATATCAAATGGTTTCATAGACAATCGGAATTCCTTGCACATCCACCTCGCGGCAGACCTGCTGGTTGGAAAAAGGGTTCACCCTCCTCACGGAGTTTGCGTTTTCGCGAGGAGGACGATCAGCGACAGGAAGCGTTACAGGGCGACGTTATCGTCATGCACCGGGAGTTCCTCGACGGCATGCAGCACGTCAGCCATGTTGAGCACGCCGATCACCTTGTTGTTGTCCATGACGGTGAGCCGCCTGACATTGGTGCGCTTCATCAGACGCAGTGCGTATTTGACCCTCATGCCGGGATTGACGCTGATGATGGGCTTGCTCATGATCTGGAAAACCGGAGTGTTCCAGGGATCACGATGCACATCTTCGCCGGGATCGATCACCTTTTCGAGAATATCCTTTTCGGTCACGATGCCGTAGCAGTCATCTCCGTTGCGCGGTAAAACCACAAGTCCGCTCTCATTGGTCTTTTTCATGAGCTGCAGAGCTTCAGCCACCGTTGAGCTACCCTTGATGGTGTGGAAATCCTTCTGCATGAGGTCGGAAACCGGTTGGGTTCTTAAAGTAATGAGCTGGTCCATGTCGATATTCTCTCGTTTGAAAAGGACAGATGTCCCGTTACTGATCGTTACTGTTGCTTGAAACTGATAGCGCAGAAGCCACAAAAAAGTGTTCTGACGCAGGGCAGGCATGCTTCGGCAAAGAAAGCCCCAAAAAAAAGCATTGTCCTGTAATATAATCCATTACAGGATGAAAAATCAAATAAACGGGGAAAAATCAGGCGATGCCGTGCGCTTTTTTGTAGGCGGCCCAGTTGGCTTTGAGGTCAATGAAGGCCTCGACGTCGGGCTGAAGCAGGAAGGGGTTGGCTGTTTTCTCCTCGCCGATGGTCGAAAAGGGACGCACGCCGTAGTCGTGTCCGAGATACACGCGAGTCTCGTCGGGCAGGGCCATCACTCGCTCGTGCAGAGAACGGTACTCCTGCCGGGACTCCTCGTCGCTCCAGGTGCCACCGACCTTGCCGACAAAGAGCGTGTCGCCTGTAAAAAGGGCGCTACCAGCGTGAATACAGATAGCGTCCGGCGTATGACCGGGCGTGTGAAGGATGGAAATCGTACTGTCACCAAGCGGAAAGGCCGCGCCGTGCTGAACGGCGATGCCGGTGAGTGGACAGCGATCACCGTAAAGCAATACTCTGAGGCAGGTCAGGCGCTCAAACTCGTCGTTGCCGTTGGTGTGGTCGCTGTGGCCGTGCGTCGCAAAAGCGTAGCCGAGCTTCCACCCCTTGCGGGCAGCGGCATCGACCAGTACTGCGGGAGAAAAGGAGGGATCGACGGCAAAGGCCGCCCCCGTCGCCTCATCGGCGCAGAGGTAACCGAAGTTACGATCCCCTCCGGTTCTGATCTGTTCGACCAGCACTCCCACGGCGGCGCTCCTCAGGCGGTCTTTTCGACGTTCATGAGGAAAGCTCTGGCCGGAAAATTCGGATCGACAGCGATCGGCTTGCTCTCAAGCTCCTCCATGATCGAGACCGCTTTGTCGTCGTCGAGAATGGCAAAGCAGAGCGAAGAGTAGGCGCCAATCGACTCGTCCGATGGCCACCAAGACTGGTTTTCGAAATCCGGGGGCTGGCAGTTACAGCCCCGGATAGAGATGTTGCTGAACATATGGACCCTGTGCTTCCGGAAAAGCTCCCGAACCAGCGGGCGGGTCTCTTCATGGCCCATGACGGCAAGAAATTTCATCGTGTTTTCTCCGCTATGATTTGTTTCGTTTTTCAATCATGTAGTAAACCAGCGGCACCACCACGAGCGTCAGCACTGTGGAGAGCACGCCGCCCCAGATCATCGAGATGGCCAGCCCCTGGAAGATCGGGTCGAAGAGCATCACGATAGAACCGGTAACCAC